>JAZPYW010000026.1:0-34115 GCA_045544415.1 Erysipelotrichaceae bacterium | reverse complement strand
ATCGGCGAAGTGGCGGAAGCCCTCACCGGTATGCATGAGGAACTGGAGAAACAGACGAAGATAAGGGAAGAGATGATACAGAATATCTCCCACGATCTGAAGACGCCGATCGCGACGATCAAGTCCTACAGCGAATCCATCAAGGACGGCGTCTATCCGTACGATACGCTGGAGAAGTCTGTCGATGTCATCTCCGAACATGCGGACCGCCTGGAAAAGAAAGTATTATCGCTGATCACGCTGAATAAGATGGGCTATCTCAGCGACAACAGCGAAGAGGGAGACAACCTCTATATGCCGGATGTCATCACGAAAGCCATCCTTTCCTGCGGCGTGCTGAGAAACGATGTATCGATCGAGACAGACCTCGATGAGAACGTCTATTTCCACGGGGAAGAAGAACCGTGGCGGGTCGTCATCGAGAACCTTTTAGACAACGCATTGCGCTATGCGAAATCATTAGTGCGCATCCACCTTGAAAAGGATCTTTTCGAGATATACAACGACGGAGAACTGATGTCGAAGGAACGCATCGAGAAGCTCTTCAAGCCGTATGAGAAGGGCACGAAGGGGAAATTCGGACTGGGTCTGTCCATCGTTAAGAAAGTCACGGAGACATATGGCTATAACGTTACCGGCGAGAATATGAACGACGGTGTCATATTCCGGGTATACCGGACACAGAAACGCCGTTCACCGAAGAAGACAAATAAGGTATAATAGTTTAGATATGAGCACGATCGAGATCGATGGATTAAAACTTCACTATGAAGAATACGGCAGCACCGGAAGGGATGTCGTACTGCTTCACGGATGGGGACAGAATACGGAAATGATGGCCTTTATCGGGGAACACCTGAAAGACCATTTTCATGTATACAATATCGACTTTCCGGGATTCGGACAGAGTGACGAACCGAAAGAGACCTGGGGCTGTGAGGACTATACGGCCTTCCTGAGAGACTTTTTCGTTGAGAAGGGTGTCGAGGAGCCGATCTTTATCGCGCATTCCTTCGGCTGCCGTATCGCCTTGCGCTATGCCTATCTCTATCCGGTACGCAAGATGGTATTGACCGGAGCGGCAGGCCTGAGAGACAAGAGAGGTCTCGACTGGTACTTACGTACCTATACCTATAAAGCCGGCAAGAAACTGATGAGTATCGGTCCTTTGAAACAGTATCAGGAGAAACTGGCGAACAAGGCAGGAAGCGAAGACTACCGCAATGTGACCGGCATCATGCGTTCCACCTTCGTCAAAGTCGTCAATGACGATGTCCGTGATCTGCTCCCATCGATCAAGACAGAAACACTGCTCGTATTCGGAGAGAATGATGAAGCGACCCCTGTCGAAAAGGGAAAAGAGATGGAGAAGCTCATGGGCAATGCGACTTTAGTCACCTTTGCGGGCGATGATCACTATGCCTATTTCCATCAGCCGGTCCGTTTCAATTTAGTATTGGATGCCTTCCTGAAGGAGGATTATGTTTAGATTACTGTGTGTACTGGTCTTTGCGGCCTTGAGTTTTGTCTTTGTGAAGAATACTCTTCATATGTTTCAGCAGAACCGCTATGAGTTCTACCGTTATACCAAATGGCTCTTCAATAAGAAGAATCTTCATTTCTCCCCGGCACTGATCTATGCGGGAGTCATGATCCTGATGACGATCTTACTGAAGGGCTATGTCTATAAAGTCCTGGTCATTCTGATCACTGCTGCCTTTGCGGCCTATATGATCTACCGGGAATCCAAAAAGGAATACATCAAGGATCTGGTGCTGACGATGAGAGTCAAGAGACAGATCGCTTTCTTTGCGGTCCTCTTCCTCTTATGCATCTATCTGTTAACAGGCTGGTTGGAGAATAAGCTGGGCCTTGTCGGCATCATCGTCATCTATCTGCCGTATCTCTTCATGTATCTCATTGCGGTGCTTACCCTGCCTTTGGAGAACTACATCAAGCAGTCCTATGAGAATGAAGCACGGGATATCCTGAACAGTATGAACTCCCTGATCCGTATCGGCATCACCGGTTCTTTCGGCAAGACTACGACCAAGAATATCGTCAAGGACATCATCGGCGATTCCTACTATACGCTGATGACGCCTGCTTCCTACAATACCCCGATGGGGATCACTCGGACGGTACGGGAATACCTCAAGCCGATCCATGAAGTCTTCGTCTGCGAGATGGGAGCGGACCATGTCGGAGAGATCACGTATCTGATGAACTTCGTCAAGCCGAAATACGGCATCCTGACGGCCATCGGTCCTCAGCATCTCAATACCTTCCATTCCCTCGACAACATCATCCGCGAGAAATTCGAAGTCATCGAACGTCTTCCGTATGACGGCGTCGGCATCATCAACATCGACAACGAATATATAAGAGATCATCACATCCGCAACAACTGCAAGATCGTCACCGTCGGTATCGAGAACCAGAATGCGGATCTCGTCGCAAAAAATATCAAGTACAGTAAGGAAGGTTCCTCTTTCACGGTAACAATTAAAGGGGAGGACCATGAATTCTCTACCGTACTATTAGGTCAGCACAACATCATGAACCTCCTGACAGCCATCGCATTAGCACTGGAACTGGGCATCTCTCCGGAGAAACTGGAAGAAAGCGTCGCCAGAGTCAAGAGAGTCGAACACCGTCTGGAGCTCAAGAAGATCAACGGTCATACCTTCATCGACAATGCCTTCAATTCCAATCCGGTCGGCTGTAAGCTCTCCCTTGATGTCCTGAAGATGATGGACGGCAAGAGGGTCATCGTCACTCCGGGTCTGATCGATCTGGGCGATAAAGAAGATGAATACAACCGGGAATTCGGTGCCTATATGAAAGATCGGGCCGATCTTGTGATCCTGGTCGGGGAAAAACAGACGAAGGCCATCGTCGAAGGTCTGCAGCAGTCAGGCTACGACATGGAGAACGTCCTGGTCATGAAGAATGTCAAAGAAGCATTCGCCTATATCTACAGCCATCTCTCGAGTGAAGATACCATACTCCTGGAGAATGACCTGCCGGATGCCTTCTCTGTCTGACATATGATATACTTTTGGTGAGGTTGAATATGAAATTACATGTGGCAGTATTTTTCGGCGGTAAGTCCACCGAACATGAGATCAGCTGCATCAGTGCCAATCAGGCCCTGAAAGCACTGGATCCCGAGAAATATGAAGTGATCCCGGTCTATATCTCCAAGACAAACGATATGTATACCGGTGAGAAATTATTTGATTTAGCGAACTACGGCAATCTGGATGCCTTATGTGCCGAACTCGAGAAAGTCTCTTTCTACAAGGACGGCAATAAGGTATACATGAGACCGGTTAAGACGTCCTTATTCAAAAACAAGGCGCAGACCATCGATGTGGCCTTCCCGGTCGTACACGGTACCAATGTTGAAGACGGATCTCTGGCAGGTTTCTTAGAGATGCTGGATCTTCCGTATACGTCTTCCGATGTCCTGGGAGGAGCGATCGGTCAGGATAAGGCCATCATGAAGGACGTCCTGCAGGCTGAGGGAGTCTCCATGGTCCCGTGGTTCTACATCCGTGAGAATCAGTTCGAGAAAGACTATGATACGTATTTGGATAAGGCAAGAAAGATCGGCTTCCCGCTCATCTGCAAGCCGGCCAACTTAGGTTCCAGTATCGGTATCGAAGTGATACACAGCGAAGAAGAATTCAAAGAGAAAGTGAAAGAATGCTTCCATTATGACTTCAAGGTCGTCATTGAAAAGATGATCGAAGAGCTCAAGGAAGTAAATATATCCGTCCTCGGAAATACGAAGGACTATCAGCTCAGCGTGATCGAAGAGGTCATGAAGGGAGATGAATTATTGTCTTTCCGGGACAAGTATGAACACGGCGGCAAGGGAGGAAAGGCTCCGGCCAAGGGCGTCAAGACCCAGGGTTCCAAGGGTATGGCCTCTACCGACCGTAAAGTTCCGGCAGATCTCAGCGAGGAACAGACACAGAAGATCGAAGAGATGGCTTCAAGATCGTTTGAAGCCCTCAACGGCAACGGTGTCGTCCGTATCGACTTCATGATCGATAAAAAGGACGGCAGCGTCTATGTGAACGAGATCAATACGATCCCGGGTTCACTGGCATTCTACTTATGGGATTATAAGGGGATCGACTTCTCGAAAGAGTGTGACCTTCTGATCAATAATGCTCTGAAGCGCTACGCTCAGAAAGAGAAGAAGACGTATTCCTTTGAGACAAATGTTTTAGCACAATACGGGAGGAAATAACTATGTCTACACCACACAATCAAGCAGAGATCGGCGAGATCGCGAAAACAGTTCTGATGCCGGGAGATCCGCTGCGTGCCAAGTATATCGCTGAGACGTTCTTAGAGGATCCGGTACAGTTCAACTCCGTAAGAGGAATGCTGGGATTCACCGGTACCTACAACGGCAAGAAAGTATCCGTCATGGGTTCGGGTATGGGTATCCCGTCCATCGGTATCTATTCCTATGAACTCTATAAGTTCTACGGTGTCGAAAATATCATCCGTATCGGTTCTACGGGCTCCATGAAAGAAGACCTGCACATCTATGATGTCGTCTTAGTCACCGGTGCCTATTCCGAATCGACATTCGCTTACCTGCAGAGCGGCGATACGGAAAAACTGCAGAGACCGACAGAAGAACTCTGCGACAAACTGCGTTCAGCTGCAGCCAAATGCAATATCCCGATGTATGAAGGATATGCCTCTTCCGGAGATGTCTTCTACTATGAAGACAGCGTCTTAGGAGAGAGGACCGGCAAGCTCCTCGAAGAAGGATGTGTCTGTGCCGAGATGGAGTCCTTTGCGCTCTTCCACAATGCGAAGGTCTGCGGCAAGAAGGCTGCTTGCCTGCTGACTGTTTCCGACTCCTTAGTCACTCATGAAGAGACGACCGCTGAAGAAAGACAGAACTCCTTCACCAACATGATGAAGATCGCTCTGGAGGCTGCAACAGCAGAATAATGGACAGAGCACGGAAGATCCTGGTGATCCTGATCGTGATCCTGATGATCGTCATGTCCATCCTGCCTTTTGCGGCCGCATTCCGGCGCTAGGATAAAAGCGAATGAAAAAATCTCTGAAGAAAATACTGATCGCGGTATTATGCCTCCTTCTTCTGGCAGGTATCGGAACAGTTCTTTTCTTATCGAATCGGAATGAACCTATAAGCGTTCCGGACAGTCCTTCCGTTCAGGAAGACGAAAACGAGTCCGACAGTTATAAGCACAAATACGATGTTGAATCCTATTGGAAGATCTGGAGAGTAAATAAGGAGATCAATCCCGACTATCAGGGACAGATCCTCTTTCCTTCCGGACTTCTGAATGAACCCTTCGTACAGGGAGAAGATGACAGCGAGTATCTGAGAAAAGACTGGAAGACCGGAGAGTACCTCGAAGAAGGCACGATATTCCTCTCAAGCCTCAATGAACTTGAAGACCGCAATCTCACCCTCTACGGCCACTATATCTACGAATCCTTTGATCCGACCGGATATGACCGGAAGTTCACCCCTCTGAAGGAACTGCTGAAGAAAGAGAACTATGAGGCCAATAAGGAAGTCCTCGTCGTCCTCGAAAACGATGTGCGCATCTATGAAGTCGCCTCGGTCTTTTTTGTAGAACTGGAGCAGGACGAAAGCGGACAGTACGTCTATGTAAAGGACGACGATCTGCAGTACTACTGGAGAGACAAAGGAGAGCAGTATTTCAACTATGACGATATGACGGTCAATGAAGGCTACTTCAATGACTACGCCAGAAAGATCCGTTCGGTGGAACTGTATCCGACCGGTATCGATCTGGACTTTGAAGAGTCCTATCTGACTCTGCAGACCTGCGTGGAAGGTCACGAAGAACTGAGAGAGATCGTCTTCTGCAAGGAAGTCTATCGGATCGTCAAGAATTAAGCTGAGAGCCATAAGGAAACTTATGGTTTTCTTTTTGCGATATAATATTTAC
The DNA here is from genome assembly GCA_045544415.1 of Erysipelotrichaceae bacterium. GTDB lineage: Bacteria > Bacillota_I > Bacilli_A > Erysipelotrichales > Erysipelotrichaceae > Colivicinus. The sequence continues at coordinate 28,131 of JAZPYW010000026.1, read as the reverse complement.
AGAACGGAGAACGGTTTATGGAAGAAAGAGTACTGAAACAGCTGGGAATGACTTCTCTTACGATCGAGAATCTCGAAGAAGGGGAGAAGAGACTCAAAGAACTGGCCGCCGAGATGAAGGAACTGGAAGCGGAACGGTCCGGATATAAGGCGCAGGAGGAAGAACTGATCAAGTGCAGCGAAGCGGAGAAAGAGAGACTGATCCCGATCCGTGAACGCTATGATGCCGAGATGAAGGATCAGGAGAAGAAAAACTACAATGACGTCGAGACGGTCAGGAGTGATATCTATTTCCTGAAGTCCCATCTTGTCGATCTTGATCCGGAGGATCTGAGCAAACAGGGAAAGAGACAGGATCTCGAGAAGAAGATCGCTCAGAAAGAGGAAGAACTGGCGGAAGCCAGGAAGAAAGCGGATGAAGCTCTGAAGGAGATCAAGCAGAAGTATAAAGCAGACTTCAAGGAGAGCGAGAGACTCAAACAGGAATGCAATTCCCTCTTCAAGAAAGAAGATAAGGTCTATAAGAGACTTACGCTGCTGAGTCATCTGTATTCGGAACTCTATCATGAAGTGGACCGTCTCAGCAGGAACCGGGAGTATTTTGAAAAGAAAGCGAGATCATGACTTCTCACAGATGTGAGGAGTCTTTTTTCATAATCTGTTAATAATATGTGGTATGATTTACACATGTCCAAACGGAAATATTCAACCTTTGAATTGATCAGGAGATTCCTGCCGTACTTCCGGAAACAGCGGAAGATCTTTATCCTGGATCTCTTCTGTGCATCTCTGACGACGATCTGCGATGTGACCCTGCCGAGGATCATGTCGTATCTGACCAACACCGCTTCGCAGGCTCCTCAGTTATTGACTTTAGAGCTGATATTGAAGCTGGGAGCGATCTATGCGCTGCTGCGTATCGTCGATGCCTGCGCCTATTTCTTCATGTCTTCGCAGGGACATATCATGGGTGTCTATATCGAGACAGACATGCGTCATGACTTATTCGACCATCTCGAAAGACTCTCCGATTCCTACTATTCCAATACGAAGATCGGCAACCTCATGGGCATCTTCTCTTCCGACTTATTCGATGTGACGGAATTCGCCCATCACTGTCCGGAAGAGTTCTTCATCGCCTTCATCAAGGTCGTCGTATCCTTCACGATATTATCGAGAGCGAACTTACTGCTGACGGTCATCATCTTTGCCTGCCTGCCGTTCATGTTTGTGATCTCCTTCATTCTGAGAAGACGTTCGAGAAGAGCCTTCAAATCGCAGCGTGTCCAGGTAGGACGGCTCAATTCCCAGGTAGAAGATTCTTTATTAGGTCATAGAGTTTTACGTGCTTTCGGGGCAGAAGACTATGAGCTGGACCGTTTCGATGAAGCCAATGTGCAGTTCCAGGACATCAAGAAGGAACGTTACTATGCGATGGCTACCTACAATACTTCCAACCGTCTCTTCGACGGGTTCATGTATGTGACGACGATACTGGCCGGAGGCATCTTCCTGGTGAAGGGTCTCATCAATGCCGGAGACTTCGTCGCCTATGTCCTCTATGTCACGACTTTGATCAATACGATCCGAAGACTCGTCGAATTCATGGAACAGTTTGAACAGGGCATCACCGGCATCGAGCGTTTCGTCGAGATCATGGATACTCCGGCGGACATCGTCGATGATCCGGATGCGGTGGAACTGAAGGTAGACGGCGGATCCATTCGTTTCGAAGATGTCTCCTTCGAATATCCGGATGACCACAACCGCGTCTTCCAGCACCTCGATCTGACGATCCATCCGGGCGAGAATCTGGCTTTAGTCGGCGAGAGCGGCGGCGGAAACACGACTTTATCGGCTCTCATCCCGCGTTTCTACGATACGACCGAAGGCAATATCTATATCGATGATCAGAATATCAAGAAAGTCACACTCCCATCCCTGAGAGCGGCTATCGGTATCGTCCAGCAGGACGTCCACCTCTTCTCGGGAACAGTCTATGAGAATATCGCCTACGGTAAGAGAAACGCCACGAGAGAAGAGATCGTCCGGGCTGCCAAAATGGCCGGTGCCGATGACTTCATAAGAGAATTGCCGCAGGGCTACGATTCCTATGTCGGCGAACGGGGCGTCAAATTATCCGGCGGTCAGAAACAGCGTATCGCCATCGCCAGAGTCTTCCTGAAGAATCCGCCGATCTTATTGCTGGATGAAGCGACTTCTGCACTGGACAATGAGAGCGAGGCCCTGATCGAGAAGAGCCTCGAAGAACTCTCCCAGGGAAGAACAACTTTGACGATCGCCCATCGTCTGACAACGGTAAAAAACTGTGACCGCATCATCGTCTTAGGCAAGAACGGTATCCTCGAAGAAGGAAAGCACGACGAGCTATTGGCGAAGAAGGGAACGTATTATCGTCTCTGGAACGGGATCTATACAGCTGAGTGATCCTTTACATATCTGGAAAATGTGATATCATGATACTACCTTATCAAGAGAGGCGGAGGGACAGGCCCTGTGAAGCCCGGCAACCTTGGATGCAAGGTGCTAATTCCTGCAGACGTATGTCTGGAAGATGAGGAAGTGTTCTTACGGACCTCTTTTGATAGGAAAGAGGTTTTTTATTTATTCAGGAGGTCCTATATGAAGCATTACTTTAGCAGTGAATCCGTCAGTTCGGGTCATCCCGATAAGATATGCGATCAGATCGCCGATACGATACTCGATGAAGCGCTGAAAGCAGATCCGTATTCCCATATGGCAGTAGAAGCTTCGATCAAAGATAACTTTATTCTTTTGTTTGGGGAAGCCGATACGAAGGCGGAACCGGATTATGCGGATATCGCGAGAAGAGTCATTAAAGATATCGGTTATGAAGGGGAATTCGAGGTACTGGAGAAGATCTCGAAGCAGTCCCATGAGATCCATGATGCGGTAGGAGATGAGAAAGTCAAAGCCGGAGATCAGGGCATCATGTTCGGATATGCCTGTGATGAGACGGAAGAATATATGCCGCTGCCGATCGCATTAGCTCATCGATCGATGAAACGTTTTGATGAATACCGTAAGGAAGTGCCGGGGATCTTTCAGCCGGACGGAAAGTCTCAGGTGACGGTCGAATATGAAGGAAATGAACCGGTACGTATCGATACGGTCGTGCTGTCGGCTTCCCATTATGAAGATGTCTCTCTGGAAAAGGTGAGAGAGATCGTGAAGAAAGAGATCATCGATCAGGTATTGCCGAAGGAGTATCTCGATGAAAAGACGAAGTATCTGATCAATCCGGGAGGTTCCTTTACGGTCTGCGGCCCTTTCGGAGACTCGGGAACGACCGGAAGGAAGATCGTCGTCGATACCTATGGAGGCATGGGACGCATCGGCGGAGGCTGTTTCTCCTCTAAAGATCCTTCCAAAGTAGACCGCAGTGCTGCCTATTATACGCGTTATGCGGCAAGGTCTTTAGTGGCTTCCGGCTTATGCCGGAGATGCGAGATACAGGTCTCCTATGCGATCGGACAGGAAGATGCTCTGTCGGTATTCGTCGATACTTTCGGGACAGGAAGGGTCGATGATGATAAAATGATTATGATCATCAAGAAGAATTTTGATTTCTCTGCTGCGCATATCATCGAAGAACTGGACCTGAGAAGACCGATCTATCAAGAGACGGTCAATTACGGTCATTTCGGCAGAAAGGGTCTGCCGTGGGAGAAGAATAAGAAACTGAAAGTGTAGTTCTATGCATCTTGTGGCCATCACGAAAAGAAGGATCGTCTATTTCCTGATCGCTATACTCGGCATCTTTTCACTGCGCTTTTCCCCATTCTATCATCTGATAAACGAGCTGCAGACCTTTGCGTATCTGATGATCATTCTGGCCTGGGCCATCACTCTGGAAGGAAGGATCGTCGAGAGACGTCTGCGCGGCCGTTTTCTGACTGCCTGTGCTCTATTGGCATTACTGTTTCTGACGAGGGCCTACCGCTATAATTTCACGGGGGACAGTGCTTTTCTCCACCGTCTGATCTGGTATCTCTACTATGTGCCTCTCGTATCGGTGCCGGCCATCTATTTTGAGATCGCCTGCATCATCACCGGATCGGAAAGAAGACAGGTATTCTATCTGCTGAGGATACTCGGCAGTGTCATTGTCCTGCTGATCCTGACCAACGACCTCCATTCCCTGTTTTTCCGGGTGGAAGCGGGTATAAGCGAGGTATACACCTACGGACCTCTCTACTATCTCTATATCGCCTGGTTCATATTGCTGATGGTGCTGGCCTTCATTTTGATGATGCGTTACTGCACGCTTTCCGTGTCCCGGAACTTCTGGTATGTTCCGGCGATACCTGCCGGGATCTGCACGCTCCTGCTGGCGTTTTATATCGCTGAACGGGGCTCTCCGATGTTAGGGGGAGTCAAATTATACAATTTCCAGGAGATCGTTCTCTTTCTGTTCATGGGATTCTGGGAAGCCTGCATCGATATCGGACTGGCACCTTCCAACGAAGGATACGGACTCGTATTCCGGAAATCTTCATTGAACGGAGCAATCCGTGACCGGAACAATCAGGTCATCTTCCGCAACGACGCCTATCCTCCGAAAGAGAAGGGACTGAGGGAAAGAAGGAAGCAGATACAGGGAGGAGAAGTGATCTACTATGAAGATACTTCTTATGTAGATCTGCTGAAAGAAGAACTCCAGAACGCAAAAGAAGGCCTCCAGGAAGAGAACTATATCGTAGAAGAGAGTAACCGCATCGAGGAGGAAAGGACCCGTTATGAGACCGGAAACCGCCTCTATGACCGTATATCCGTATTATTGAGACCTCAGCTGATGAAACTGAAGGAACTGGAAGAAGGCCTCGAGAAAGAAACAGACTTCCGGGAAGATCTGAAGAAGATGACGGTATTAGGTTCCTACATCAAGAGAAGAGCCAACCTGGAACTGCTGAAAGAAGAGAATGAAACATTATCGAGCGATGAACTGGTCTACTGCATCCGCGAGTCTTTCGAATACCTGAAACTCATGGACAAGACCTGTCTCTTAGAGAATAAGGGAAGCGGAAAAACAGCGGCAGAGAAGCTCGTTCTGGCATATGAACTGTTTGAAAAGATCCTGGAAGAAGATCTCGAAGACCTTTATGCCTGCCGGGTAAGCATTCAAGGAGGAGAGAAGTTCTCTTTCACTTTGGAGTGCGATTCCGGAAAGGACATAGATCTTTCTTCATTCAAGGAAGAAGCAGAGAGACTGAAACTGAGTCTGAAAGAAGAGATGATCGATGAGACGAAGACCCTCATCCTGGAGGACGTCCTATGAGTTTCAGCGCAACCTTCTATTTCCTGATCATCATGACCATTTATTGCCTGAATGCCGTATACTTCCTGCGCAACATCTTCCTGCGCCGCCGTGTCGTGACCGGACTGCCGGATCTTCTTGCCTGCATCCTTTCCGTCATCCTGCTGAATCATCTGATCGGCGATCATCCCGATATCTACAGCTTTTCCCATACCACATTTGAAGCGCTGCTGATCCTGCAGATACTCTATACGTTCCTGCGTTCTCTATACATGTACCGCTCAGCCCGCTACAACGTCCATCCTACAGCGATCAAGGAAGCTGTGGACTCTCTTCCTTCGGGACTCTGCTACTACTATCCGGACGGTTATATCAAGCTGGCCAACGTCAAGATGGAGGAACTCTCGGAAGAACTCTGTCACTGCCGTCTCAGTGATGGAAGACGCTTTTTCCGGGAGATCGTCGCCGGTAAGGAAGAGAAGATCTATGAAGTCAAAGGACGATACTACATGTTTCGAAGGAATATCCTGGAAGAAGAGAAAGAGATGATCTTCGAGATCGTCGCCAGCGATGTGAGCGAAGAATATCTGCTGGCCTTGAAATTGGAAGAAGAGCGGAAGAAGGAAAGAGAACTCAACGACCGCTTACGGGCTCTATCGCGTCAGATCAAGCTCACGGCCATGGATAAAGAAGCGCTCAATGTCAAGATCTCCATCCATGACCGTTTAGGCGCCTGTCTTCTGTTAAGCAGACGTTACCTGAAAGAAGAGGATTCGGTAGAGAAGGAAGAACTGCTGCAGAACTGGAAACTGGTATCGCCGCTTTTATACAACGACCGCAGGGAAGACTGGGATCTGCCGTATTATTCGGCCATCGATACCGCCAGAGCCCTGGGTGTCGAAGTGCTGATGAGAGGAGAGTTCCCGGAAGAGGAAGAATATGAAAAACTGATGGAGGACCTGATACAGGTCGCCTCGACCAATGTATCGAGACACGCCTCCGGAAGATACCTCTACCTCAGCGGAAAGAAGGATGAGGAACACTATTGCATCAAAGTCACCAATGACGGAGAAGCTCCGAAGGGAGAGATACAGGAAAGAGGAGGACTGAAGAATCTCCGCCGGGAGATCGCTTCTCTTTCAGGTACAATGGAGATAGATACAAAAGAACGTTTCGTGATGACAATCACACTGGAAAGGAGGAAGTAAATGGCTTATCGGGTATTGGTCGTCGATGATTTCCGTATGTCGCGCATCGTCTTTGAGACGGCGATCGCTTCCTCGGACCGTTATGAACTGGCGGCATCCCTGTCTCTGGCGGAAGAGGCAGCAGATTACTGCCGGAAGGATCCGGTCGATCTCATCATCATGGACGTAGTTATGAACCGGGGAAGAAGCGGTCTGTCGGCCGCAAAAGAGATCAAGTCTTTTTCTCCGAAGACGAAGATCCTACTAGTCACCTCCATGCCGGAAGTGAGTTTCATCGAACGGGCCAAAGAGATCGGGATCGAGAGTTTCTGGTACAAGGAAGTAGAGACGGAGCCGATCCTGAATATCATGGACAAGACGATGGAAGGTCTGAGTATCTATCCGGATTCTTCTCCGGACATCGAGCTCGGCAACATCCGTGCTTCGGAACTGACCGAACGGGAAGTGGAAGTATTAAGAGAACTCGTCGGAGGTCATGCGAACAAGGATATCGCCTATCATCTCTCCATCTCGGAAGAGACGGTGAAGACGCATATAAAAAACCTGCTTCAGAAAACAGGTTTCCGTTCCCGCCTGGAACTGGCGGTTAAAGCCAGAGTAGCGGGAGCTGTGATCAGCGAAGAAGAATAAGAAAATGCACCTGAGGTGCATTTTTTACTGCAGTTCTTCGATGTGGTATACGTAATCCAGCGTCTTGAGCGCTTCGATGATCTCCTGATGGGTCTTGTATTGGTTGAGGAGATCGGAAGTGATGGAGATCGCTACGGAGTAGACACTGAGTCCGGAGCGGACGTAGGCAGGGTTGTATTCGATATCGTCGATCTCGAGTCCTAATTTACGGATGGTCGTGACGAAGTTCTGCAGGTAATGGGAATCAGTCAGTTCGAGATGGACCTCGAAGTGATTGGAACGGTCCTTCAGGCTCTTTTCCAGAGCCGGGAAGAAGGAGAGTGTCGCCAGTGTTGCCAGATAGGCAAAGAAGGAGATCGTATAGAATCCGGCACCGATGGACATACCGATGATGCCGCAGGCCCAGAGACCTGCCGAAGTCGTCAGACCGCGGATCTGATTACGGGAAGAAGTAAACAGCGAATGAGAGGACAGGGAAGCGATCGCCACGATCGTCGCTCCGGCCATGATGTTGACGCTGTCGCCCGGAAGTCCGATCTCGATCATCATCGCGATACAGCCGGCCAGACTTATCAGCATGAAGGTCCTCAGTCCTGCCGAATGGCGCTTGCTGGAACGTTCGCAGCCAATGATCGCCGAGAAGATCATCGTGATGATGATACGGAATATAACGGAATAGAGATTGATCGTCTGAGACCAAGGTCCCAGCAGTTCGGCTATATAATCCATACTTTACTTCCTCCTGTGTCTGACCGGAATTTCGGCAAACTGTTCTTCAATCGCCATGTCGAAGGCCTTTTCATCTTCGTCGACCTCATGTTCCGGAATGGTCTTCTGGATCTGCTGGATACGTTCGATCAGCAGTTCGAGAGAAGTCTTGTCTTCGCCGCTGTCTTTGGTATCGGAGACCTGAGTGAGATCTTCCAGCTTATCGGAATAGGAACCCGACTTGGCTAAGGCCATCTTGGCGAAAGCCGGACCGACGAGCTCATAGAGGATACTGGAAGATAGAATGATCGTATTCAAGGCATTTCCGGCAGTTCCTCCGAGGATCCGGGCTCCCAGAGCTGCCAGACCGATGGCGACACCGGCCTGCGGGAAGAGGGCGAAACCGAGGTATTTGCGGACGTTCACCGGTTTCTTCGTCCAGAGACAGCCTAACCAGGCGCCGGAATATTTGCCGATGATACGGGTGATAAAATATAAGAAACCGATCAGCAGCAGCGGATAGGCTCCGACACTCTCCTGATTGGCGAAGAGGGAAGCCAGATCGAAGTTGACACCCGAACGCACGAAGAATAATAAGAGGATCGGCGGGGTGAAGTAATTGAGCTGTTTGAAGAGACGGTCATCGTCCGAGAGGTTGATATACATCGTCGACATCACCATGCATCCCAGTAATGGCGAGATATCGAAGATGGTGCAGATGCCGCAGTAGCCTAAGATCATGGCGATCGCGATGATCAGACGGTTGTCGGTAGAACGTTTTTCCTGGATGAACATCTTCAGAAGGACTCCGAAGAGAGCGCCGCCGAATACGGCCGTGATGTTCTGGATGAGCGGGACGACGATCTTTGCGATGTCGAAACCGGAACTTTCATTCAGCATGCTGCTGGCGGCGGCAACGGAGATCGAGTAGGCGAGGAGGCCTACGACATCATCGAGAGCCACTACCTGCAAGAGAGTATCGACAAATTCGCCATGTGCTTTCGTCTGACGGATCGTCATCATCGTCGAGGCCGGAGCGGTAGCGGTCGACAGAGCAGCCAGCACCAGCGCAAACGGCAGGGACAGATGGAGGATGAAATACATCAGAACGAAGACCAGAACGAAGGCCAGCAGAGATTCACAGAGGGTGATCAGTACAGCACCCCAGCCGCTCTTTCTCAGATTCTCCAGACGGAAGAACTGTCCGGTCGAGAAGGCGATGAAAGATAAGGCGATATCCGGCAGGAAGTCTGTTCCGGTCACGAATTCTTTCGGGATGAGATTGAAAACGAAAGGACCGATCAGGATGCCGGTGACGATATAGGCCGTGACATCCGGCAATTTGAAAAGCTTGGTGATGCGGGTAAAAAGAAATCCGCACAAAAGGATGACGGCCACGGAAATGATGACGGAGGCGCTGTGTGAAAGCGTTCCCAAAGCTGTAGTATTCATATGTTTACCTGAACTATAACTATAATCTTACACTTTTTCCTTAGAAAGACAAGGTCATGCGGAAAGGCAGAAATTGTGCTACTGTGGTAGTAATGGGACAGGTGAACCTGTCCGGAGGAACATTATGCGCGCATTTCTGCTGAACACGGCACCGGTCATTGTCTGGATCGTTATCGCTCTGGAACTGCTGGTGTTTCTGGGACTTCTTTTTACCTTTGTCAGGACGAAAAAGACCGTGGCATTTCTGTCTATGATCCTGACGCTGGGACTGCTGTTTGACGCTGTGGTCATCGGTATCGGAAACTTCCTGCCTTTGACGTCTCTCAAGACTCTATCCCAGTACCGTTTTATCCTGCACGGCTTCATGGTGCCGATATTGCTGCTGATCAGTGCCCATACCCTGGAATGGAAAGGCGGTGCTTTAGCGCTGGCCTATATGGTCACCTTCGTTCTGATGATGGCAGGCCTCTACATGGGGAAGGCTACGGTGCTTGAACCGGTGGAATTTGCCGGACTGCGCCGATTTGTCTCCGGCTCTTCGACTCCGGCTTTGGCCAAAGTGATCGAGAGGGTCCTTTCTTTCGGTACGGTACTGCCGCTGATCCTGGCCGGTATCGTCGCCTTCATCGAGAAGAAACAGGGTCTCTTCATCTTCTTAGGCGGCCTGGCGATGTTTATCTTCTCAGCCCTGGCTCCGGCGACCGGAAACATCGATCTGATCTTCCTGATCAGTATGTTCGGAGAGCTGCTGATGGTGTTCTGTTTCTACCTCTACTGCAATACGAAGAAGTAGATACCACTTTTCATGGAATGATCAAAACACGCTGTATAAAGCGTGTTTTTCTTATTTCTATAGGGACTTTTCCACAACAGAGGCTGTGGAGAATGAGAGAAAAATGAGAAACTATTGAGAATAAAAGAGAGGATAAGGGTGCTATGGTGAAGTCAAGAGGAGATAAGAACTATGAACACACTAATGAATCGAACACTTGACTATGAGACACCGAAACACTATTTCCGCATGAAGGAAGAAAAAAGAGGCATCCCGGTCGATGCCCTGCAGGAAAAGAGGATGGAACGCCACCTCTCCCAGCAGGAACTCTCGAAACGGACGAAGATCGCTCAGGGAGACATCAGCAAGATCGAAAGGGGAAAGGCCAATCCGTCCGTGAAGACACTGGACCGTCTGGCCAAAGGACTCGGCTGCGAACTGGTGATCGAGTTCCGGGAAAGGAGGTTTTGCAGCTGATGTACGTGGCCGCTGAGGACTTCCGCAAAGACCCTTCCCGCTATCTGACGATCCTGCTGAAAGAGGAGGTCTGCATCCTGCGAAGAGACGATACCCTGATGAAGATCCTGGAGTCTTTGAAAAGAGGAGATAACGGGGAAGTGGATGCGATCTTCCTCGTCAGTATGAACGAGAGAAACGATATCTACCGGGCGTAAAAGCGATTGTCTTTCCTATTAAAAAAAGGTATCATGATAAAGTAATCGTCCGAAGCAGTAGTCTGACTATGCGTTTAGAGAGCCGGTGTGTGGTGAAAACCGGACGCGGAAACAGATGAACTCAGCGGACAGAATGATTAATCGCAGGACCTGCGTTACGGGTAAAAAGAAAGAAATCAAGGTGGTACCTCGCATCTTATGCGACCTTCGTACTGCCTTTTCTTTTGTTGGAGGACTTTTATGGCTTACAATCATCGCGAAACAGAGAAGAAGTGGCAGGAGTACTGGTATTCCCATAAGACATTCAAGACGGATGCCTGGGACTTCTCCAAACCGAAGTATTACGTACTGGATATGTTTCCGTATCCGAGCGGTGCCGGACTTCATGTCGGACATCCGGAAGGCTATACGGCTACGGATATCGTATCCCGCAAGAAGAGGATGGAAGGATACAATGTCCTGCATCCGATGGGATTCGATTCTTTCGGTCTGCCTGCCGAACAGTATGCGATCTCTACCGGCAATCATCCGGAACTCTTCACCAGGAAGAACATCGAATTCTTCACCAGCCAGTTAAAGAACATCGGTTTCTCTTATGACTGGGATCGAGTCGTATCGACCTGCGATCCTTCCTTCTATAAGTGGACCCAGTATATCTTTACACTCTTATTCAAAGATGGTCTGGCGAAGTGTGTCGATATGCCGGTAAACTGGTGCGAAGAACTGGGTACGGTCCTGGCCAACGATGAAGTCATCGACGGAAAGTCCGAAAGAGGCGGCTATCCGGTCGTCCGCAAGAATATGCGCCAGTGGGTCATCGATATCCCGGCCTATGCGGAACGGCTGCTGGAAGGTCTCGATACGGTAGACTGGCCGGAATCCACGAAGGAGATGCAGCGCAACTGGATCGGCAAATCGACCGGTGCCCATGTCGACTTCACGGTAGACGGACACGACGAGAAGTTCACGGTCTTCACGACGAGATGCGATACTCTCTTCGGTGCGACGTACTGCGTCCTGGCTCCGGAACACCGTCTGATCGATCTGATCACGACAGAAGACCGCAGGGCGGAAGTCGATGCCTACAAGAAACAGTGTGCCACGAAGTCCGATCTGGAACGTACAGAACTGAATAAAGAAAAGACCGGTGTCTTCACCGGAGCTTATGCGGTCAATCCGGTCAACGGAAAGAAGATCCCGATCTGGATCTCCGACTACGTACTGGCTACATATGGTACCGGAGCCATCATGGCGGTTCCGGCACACGACGAAAGAGACTACGCTTTTGCGAAGAAGTTCGGTCTCGAGATCATCCCGGTCCTCGAAGGAGGAAACGTGGAAGAAGAAGCCTGGACGGAAGACGGCATCCATATCAATTCCGGTTTCCTGAATGGTTTAAACAAAGAAGATTCCATCGATACGATGATCAAGTGGCTCGAAGAAAAGGGCTTAGGCAAGAAGAAAGTCAATTACCGTCTGAGAGAATGGATCTTTGCGAGACAGAGATACTGGGGCGAACCGATCCCGGTCATCCATCTTGAAAACGACGATATGATCGCACTGAGCGAAGAAGAACTGCCGCTCATCCTTCCGGAACTCTCCGACTACAAACCTTCCAAGTCCGGTGCTTCTCCATTAGAGAAGGCCGTTGACTGGGTCAATGTGGAAGTAGACGGCAAGAAGGGAAAGAGAGAGACTTCGACGATGCCGGGCAGCGCCGGATCCAGCTGGTACTTCTTGCGCTACATCGATCCGCTCAATGAGAAGGCGATCGCCGATCCGGAACTCCTCAAGCACTGGATGCCGGTAGACCTCTATGTCGGCGGTCCGGAACATGCGGTAGGACACCTTTTATATTCCCGTATGTGGAACAACTACCTCTACGACAAAGGCCTCGTCCCGGTCAGGGAACCGTTCCACAAGCTCGTCCATCAGGGTATGATCCTGGGTGCCAACGGCATCAAGATGGGCAAGAGATTCCCGGAATACATCGTCGATCCGAACGACATCGTCCGTGAATACGGAGCAGATACGCTGCGTCTTTACGAGATGTTCATGGGTCCGTTAGAGGCTTCCAAACCTTGGAGCACCCAGGGTGTTGAAGGAGCGAGAAGATGGATCGACCGAGTCTGGAGAATGGCGATGGAAAGCGATAAGGTCGTCGATGAGCCGACACCGGAACTCGACAACGTCTACAACATCACCATCAAGAAAGTCACCGACGACATCGATACCCTCAACTTCAATACGGCCATCTCCCAGATGATGATCTTCGTCAATGAAGTATACCGCGTCAATAAGATCAGCAAGGACATGTTGCTGGGCTTCATCAAAGTTCTCAGCCCGTTCACACCGCATGTCTGCGAAGAGATCTACCAGCACTATACCGGCGCCGAGACACTGGCCTACGAATCCTGGCCGACCTATGATCCTTCCAAGCTCGTAACGGCCGAGAAGGAAGTCGCGATCCAGATCAACGGAAAGGTCCGTGCCAAGATGAACGTCCCTCAGGACATCTCCGATGAAGACCTCTATGAGGAAGCTCTCAAACAGGAGAATGTAAAGAAATATACCGACGGTCACGAGATCCGCAAGCATTTCGTCATCAAGGGCCGCGTCGTCAATATCGTTATCTAAAAAGCACAGCACCCGGAGGTGCTGTGTATTTATACATTCATAAAGGAGAAACAGCTATGATCTACGATATCAGCCAGCCTCTCTTCAATTGCGAAGTCTATCCCGGAGATCCAAGTCCGGAGAAGAAACTCATTCAAAGCATCGAACAGGGAGATGTCTGCAATCTCACTTATCTATCTCTCTGCGCTCATAACGGAACGCACGTCGATGCGCCGCTGCATTTCCTCAAGAATGGAAAGGGGATCTGCGAGGTCTCTTTAGATAAGTTCATCGGTCCGGCCTACGTGTTTTCCCATGAAGGAGAACTGAGGAAGGAAGATGCTGAAAGAGTGCTTGAAGAGGCGGAAAAGAGACATCCGGAAGCAGGGAAGAAACTGCTGATGAAGGGAAAGGCCTATGTGAGCAGCGAAGCAGCGGAAGTCTTTGCGGAAGCAAAGATCGATCTCTTCGGCAATGAATCGCAGACCGTAGGACCGGAAGATGCCCCGATGAAAGTCCATTTGATCCTGCTGAAGGAAGAAGTCGTACTGCTGGAAGGAATAAGACTTCGGAATGTAGAAGAGGGCGTCTATCTGCTGAACTGTGCGCCAATAGATCTCGGCAGGAGCGATGGTTCTCCCTGCCGGGCAATACTCATGGAACTGTAGAAAAAAAGACCGGTATACCGGTCTTTACTGTCTTTCTTCGATCTCGTGGATGAGTTCGATACGGTGCTTGTGTCTCGGTCCTTCCGAGAACGGTGTGTTCAGGAAGGTATCGACTAAGGCCTTGGCGGTCTCATCTCCGACGATACGGGCTCCGAAACAGAGGATATTGGCGTTGTTGTGTTCACGGATCAGACGGGCTGTGACCGTCTCGGAACATACTCCGGCTCTTATTCCTTTAACTTTGTTGCAGGCTAAAGAGATGCCTACGCCTGTACCGCAGATGGCGATACCGAGGTCTACTTCCTTACTGACGACACCGCGCGCGAGTTTTTCTCCGTATACCGGATAGTCGCAGGACTCATATCCGTCTGTGCCGTAATCCAGCACTTCGTAGCCTTTTTCCAGGAGATAGTCTTTGACCATCTTCTTCATATCTGTTGCTGCATGATCGTTTGCTAAACCTATTTTCATACGTTTCACCCTCTCCTAATATAACATAATTATTATGCTATAATTGTTCTATGAGTTTTGAAGTAGAGACAGGGAAATTTGAAGGACCATTAGATCTGATGCTGCATCTCATACGGGAACAGCAGTTAGACATCTTTGATCTGGATATGGATATCCTGACCGAACAGTACATCAATTATCTCCATTCGATGGAAGAACTCCATCTGGAAGTAGAGAGCGAGTATCTGGTGGAACTGGCGACCCTCATCGAATACAAATCCCGGAAGCTACTTCCGAAACCGGAAGAGAAACTCGAAGGGGAATATGAAGAGGATCCGAGAGAGAAACTGGTACAGCGCTTATTGGAATATCAGCGTTTCAAGGAAGTCTCTGCTACGCTCTATGAGTCGTTTCTGGAACGTCAGGATCAGATGTCCAAGCCGGTATCCTATGCGGAAGTGGTGAAGAATTCCCAGATCCTGAGCGATGAAGAGAAGCTGGAGGGCAATCCCTACGATCTGCTCAAAGCGATGAATAAAGTACTCAGAAGGCTGCAGTTAAGCAAGCCTATGGATGTACGCTACACCCGCAGAGAACTGTCTACCGAAGACAGGATCCTGCAGATCAAGACGAGACTCAGGACGCTTCCGAAGACCTTCTCCTTTGAAGATCTGATCGAAGACTGCCATGATGTCCATGAGTATATCGTCACCTTCCTGTCCATTCTGGATATGGCCAAGGATCATCTTCTGGTCTTCCATGTGGATGAAGAGGAGAGGATCTGGTTCAAGAGAGGAGAAAACGATGACGGAAGTCTATGATGCAAATAATGCCCCTTTGGAAGAAAAGAGGGATACGATAGAAGTGGAACAGCCGGAAGATCCGGAAGTGATCATCGAAGGGCTCTTGTATATCGTCGGAGATGACGGAGTCAAGGCCGAACAGCTGGCCCAGATCCTGGATAAGTCTCTGGAAGACGTACAGGCGATGCTTGAAAGCATCCGCATGAAGTATGCGAGCTCTGCCTTCGGGATCGAAGTGGTCGACTACGGTTCTTCCTATAAGTTCGTCTCCAAGAAGGCCATCTTCCCGTATGCCCAGGAACTCTTCCATACGGCCAAGGCCAATACGCTCTCGCAGAGCGCTTTAGAGACCTTGGCGATCATTGCCTACAAGCAGCCGATCACCAGAGTCGAGATCGAAGAACTCAGAGGAGTCGGAGCGGATATGATGCTGCGGAAACTGATGGCGAGGAATCTGATCCGGGAAGCAGGGAGAAGCGAAGCTCCGGGAAGACCGATCCTGTATGAAGTGACCGAAGAATTCCTGGACAGCTTCAAATTATATTCCCTGAAGGAACTGCCGGACTTACCGGAATATACGAATGATGAAAACAGTGAAGAACTGTTTGACAGATAAACGGAGGATTTAAGAATGAGCGAATGCACACATAACTGCGGTACCTGCGGACAGGACTGCGGTTCCAGAAGCGAACTGAAGCCGCTGGCGGATGTCGAGATCGGAAAGGTCATCGGCGTATTATCCGGCAAGGGCGGTGTAGGAAAATCGATGGTGACTTCTCTTCTGGCGGTAGAACTGGCCAAGAAGGGTTATACAGTCGGTATCCTGGATGCAGATATCACCGGACCTTCCATTCCGAAGATGTTCGGACTCAACAGCGAGATCTTCGGTGATGAAGAAGGCATCCTGCCGGCAATGACGAGACGGAACATCCGGGTCGTCTCCATCAATATGATGCTGGAAGACAGCGAGACACCGGTACTCTGGAGAGGACCGATCTTAGGCAATGTCATCAACCAGTTCTATGCGGAAGTACATTGGGGCAAACTGGACTATCTGCTGATCGATATGCCTCCGGGCACAGGCGATGTGGCGATCCATATCGTTCAGTCCATTCCGGTAGACGGTTTCATCATGGTGACAGGTCCTTCCAAGCTGGTATCCATGATCGTAGCCAAGGCAGTCAATATGACGAAGCAGGTCGATAAGAAGATCTATGCCTTAGTAGAGAATATGGCTTATGTGAAATGTCCGAACTGCGGTGAAGAGATCCACATCTACCGCGATGATGCGAGTGAAGAGATGGCTGAGAAGTACGGTCTCGATCTCACGTCGAAGATGCCGATCGATCCGAATATCGCCGATCTGGCCGACAACGGACTCTTAGATGATTATGAAGAGAACTATCTGAGCGCTCTCGTGGAGAAACTGGAAAATGAATAAGCGTACGTGGATCATCATCCTGAATGCGCTGATCGTCGTATGTGAAGCTGCAGCCCTCATCATGTCCCGCACGATGGGCTGGGGCATCTTCTGGTTCTATACTCACCTTTCTAATCTGCTTCTGGCCATCGGCGCCTTACTGATGTGCGTCTTCATGATCACGAAGAAGGAACTCAAGGATGTTCCTGCCTACGCTCTGATGACCAAGTTTGCCGGTACGGTAGCCGGCTGTCTGACCTTCCTCGTCGTCATCTTCCTGCTGATCCCGCAGAGTATGATGACCGGAGGCGTGCCGTGGTATGCCTTCTATATGGGCTCGCAGTTCATCCTGCATCTCTCCAATCCTTTATTGGGTGCAGTCAGTTTCCTCTTCTTTGAGAACGACCGCCGTTTCAACAAGAAGAAGACGATCTGGATCCCGGTACTGCTTACTCTGTTATACGGCATCGTCATGATCATTATGAACTATCTCAAAGTGGTCGTCGGTCCGTATTTCTTCCTGATGGTCTACGCTCAGCCGTGGTATATGACGGTATTGTGGGTCGTACTCATCATCGGATTCGTCTATCTGCTGGCCCGTTTCCTGCTGGTGCAGAATCAGAAACAGCTTCACAGACAGAGAAAGAAAATGAGAAAGACAGGGAAATAGCTCCCTGTCTTTTTTGTATAAGAACGAATAAAAAAGGTATCCGTTTCCGGATACCTGATCTCACATGGCTGGGATAAAAGGATTCGAACCTTTGAATGATGGATTCAGAGTCCACTGCCTTACCGCTTGGCTATATCCCAATGTGCTAAATTATAATAACACGTTTTGTGCGATAATGAAAGAGGAAATTTCAGATAGATTTCACAGTTCTTTCATAGAATGATATCGTGAGGAAAACATTATGGCAAAGCTATTAGTAGTAGACGATGAAGAGAAGATCCGCGGAATGATCGAGAAGTATGCCCTGCATGAAGGATATGAAGTCGATACGGCAGTGGACGGACTGGAAGCCGTGAAGAAATTTGCGTCTGAACACTATGATGTGGTCGTTCTGGATGTGATGATGCCGCAGATGGACGGCTATGAGACGCTCAAGAAGATGAAGGAGATCCGCGAGAATGTCCACTGCATCTTCCTGACGGCCTTAGGTCAGGAATATGACCGCATCTACGGATTCGATGTCGGTGCTGAAGACTATGTTACCAAACCGTTCTCCTTAAAGGAACTGATGATGCGCATACGGGTCATTTTAAAGCGCGAGAACGTGACTTCTTCCGTGATCCGGGTAGATGACCTCGTCCTCGATGAAGACGCCCATACGGTCACGGTTTCCGGCAAGAGAGTCGATCTCTCCAACAAGGAATATGAATTATTGCTGTATCTGCTGAAGAACAGAGGCAACGCTTTGACGAGACAGGCCATCATCTCCAAAGTATGGGGCTATGAATACGACAGCGACGACCGTACTCTCGATACTCATATGAAACTGCTGCGAAAGGACCTCGGAGACTATGGAAAATACATCACCACGATCCGGGGCGTAGGATACCGCTTTGAAAAAGAAATATAGTCTCAGGGTCCAGATCCTGATCTCTTTACTGATATTCATTTTATTGGTACTGGGACTCATCTACGTCTTCCAGACCGGTTTTCTTGATGACTTCTATAAGAAGGAGAAGATCTCCTCGCTGATCTCGACTGCGGAAAAGATCGAGACAGAGATGCAGGAAGAAGATGATCTGGAAGAGATCATCGATTCCTATGTCTTTTCCAATGAAGTCAATGTCCTCCTCGTATCCTCCCATGAAGATATACGGCAGTTAGACCAGAGAGGTGCCGGACCGCTCCATGCGCTCGACATGCGGACGCTCATCGGAATGATGGCCACGGTAGAAGAGAACGGAGGTTCCTACCTCTTCGACAATTACCGCTATAAGACCGGACCGGACAATTTCCTCGATATCTACATCTACGGACAGAAACTGAGCTATGAGGGAGAAGATGTCCTCCTGCTGACTTCGACGATGGTAACCCCGCTGGCTGCCACGATCTCGACGATCCGTTCCCAATTCCTGGTGATCATCTTCATCGTCGTAGCTGCGACCGTCATCCTGGCCTTACTCTTATCGAGACTCATCATCAAGCCGATCAAGGATATCAGCGCCGGAGCCCGGAATCTGCCGAAGGGGACCTATGAGAACGTCGAGATCCGCTCCAAGGAACTGGATGAGCTCAATGATACGCTGGTGGAAGCCAACGAAGAGATCCTCAAGGCCGATAAGGCAAAGCGGGAACTTTTGGGAAATGTCTCCCATGACCTCCGTACTCCATTGACGATGATCGTCGGGTATGGCGAGATGATCCGGGATCTTCCGGAAGAAAACAACGAAGAAAACATCAACGTCATCATCGATGAAGCCAAGAGACTGTCTACTCTGGTCGATGACCTGATCGATGTCTCCAAGAGCCAGAGCGGTGCTCTGAAACTGAATAAAGAGAAGATCTCTCTCCATGATCTGCTGAAGAGCGTCTATCACCAGTATGAGAAATACTGTGAAGAGAAGAACGTGGACTTCGAACTGAAGCTGGAAGAGGACCGGGATGTCGAACTCGATCAGAACCGCATCCGCCAGGTCTTATACAACTTCCTCAACAACGCCCTCAACTATAACGATAAAGAAGAAAAGAAGATCATTCTCGGCGAAGAGAAGAAGAACGGAAAGACCCGCATCTACGTCTACGACAACGGTCCGGGCATCGCCGAAGACAAGAAGGATCTGATCTGGGAACGTTACTATAAAGTCGACAAGGAACACAAGCGTTCGCATATCGGCTCCGGTATCGGTCTTTCTCTTGCGAAAGACCTCCTCGATCTCCATCAGTATTCCTATGGTGTAGATTCCAGGGAAGGGGAGTACTCCTGTTTCTATTTCGAGATCGATTAATATGATAGAATAAGGGTATGTCTGAAGTAAAAAACATCTGTCTGCTGAATGACTCCTTTCCGCCGAATATCGACGGAGTGTCGAATGCAGTGATCAATTATGCACGAATCATCGAAGAGAAGTACGGTCATGCGATCGTCTCTACACCGGCTTATCCGGGAGTGAAGGACGATTATCCTTTTGAAGTCATCCGCTACGACTCTCTCGATACGACGAAACTCGTCGGCTACCGTTTCGGGATCCCTTTAAAACTGACTCATCTTTCGGAATACCGCAATAAGGATATCGATATCCTGCACTGCCACTGTCCGATCTCCTCCATGGTGCTTTCCCGGGTACTGCGGGATGAACTGCAGCGTCCGATCATCCTTCACTATCACACGAAGTTCGATATCGACATCAAGAGAGCTGTCGATTCGAGAGCTCTTCAGGATATCGCGATACGAATGCTGGTGGAAAACATCAACTATGCGGATGAAGTATGGGTCGTATCCAAAGGCGCAGGAGAGAATCTTCGTTCCTTAGGTTATGAAGGCAATTATGTCGTCATGCGGAACGGCGTCGATTTCGAACGGGGCAAGGCACCGAAAGAAGTCGTTGATAAGCTCAAAGAGGACTATCATATCCGGGAAGATGTCCCGGTCTATCTCTTTGTCGGAAGGATGATGTGGTATAAAGGCATACGGATCATTCTGGATGCCCTGCGCATCGTCAAGAATGAAGGAAGAGACTTCCAGATGGTCTTTGTCGGAGACGGCCTGGAAAAGAAGGAGATCGAAGATTATGCCCATAAGATCGGCCTTTCCGATAAATGCGTCTTTACCGGTGCTTTCCGCGACCGTACGGTCCTGAAGGGATTCTATTCCTTAGCGGATCTCTTCCTCTTCCCGTCGACTTTCGATACCAACGGCATCGTCGTATCCGAAGCTTCGGCCAGTGGTCTTTCTTCGGTACTGATCAAGGGAAGCTGCGCAGCGGAAGAAGTCACGGACGATCTCAATGCCTTCCTGATCGAAGAAGACCGCATCTCTTTAGCTAAAAAGCTTCTGGAATTAGGCAACAATAAAGAGAAGTTCCGTACGATGGGCGAGAATGCGATGCGGGATCTCTATACTTCCTGGGAAGAGAGTGTCGCCAATGCGATGAAACGCTACGAGACGGTACGCTATAACTTCGTCTATAAAAAGCCGGCCTTCCACGATGATCCGAAACTCATCGATTCGATGCTGAAGATGACGGCCGATATGGCGACGACTTTGGATCAGGCAAAACGAAGCAGAGATGAACTGGAAGAGAAAGTAGAGAACTTCCTCGACCGGTGGTTATAAAAAGGCGAAAGCCTTTTCCTTGAAAGGAGACTTTATGAACGCAGGAGTATTGGGTTCCGGTCTGATCGCCTCGGTATTCACCAAACAGGCACAGGCCTTCAAAGACATCCACCTGAGAGCACTCTGGGGGCGTCATGAGGAAAAGATCACCTCATTTGCGCCGGACTACGATTATGTCACGACCGATCTGGACAGGATCCTGAACGATGAAGAGATCGACCTGATCTACATCGGACTGCCGAATGCCCTGCATTACACCTATGCGAAGAAAGTCCTGGAAGCCGGAAAGAACCTGCTTCTGGAAAAGCCGTTCACGGTGACATTGAAGGAAGCGGAAGAACTCTTCGCGTTAGCGGAAGAAAAGGGACTGTTGTGTCTCGAAGCGGCGACCATCATGTACAACCATTCCTATCTCTCTATCAAGGAAGAGATCGGAAAACTCGGCGAGATCCGGCTCGTAGAAGCGAACTTCTCGCAGTATTCGAGACGCTATGAACGCTTCAAGCAGGGGATCATAGAACCGGTATTCAATAAGGATATGGCCGGAGGAGCACTCTATGACCTCAATGTCTACAATATCCACTTCCTCGTTGGCATCTTCGGAATGCCTCAGAAGGTCAGCTATTATCCGAATGTCGTCCGCGGTGTCGATACGTCCGGTGTCCTCGTCCTCGATTACGGGACATTCAAGGCCTCGCTCATCGCAGCCAAGGACTGTCAGGCAGAAAGCCACGTCTCTATTCAGGGAGATGAAGCCTGTCTGCTCGTAAAGGGAACGGCTTCACGGTGTGCTGCCTATGATATCTTCACTCCGAAGAAGGAGAGGACCTCTTATGTCAGTGAAGATGATGAATTCATCGGCTTCCACGATGAACTGGAAGTCCTGACAAAGCTCATGAAGAAGAGAGATAAAGCCCAGGAAGAACGGTATAAAGCAGAGACGCTGCAGGTCATGAAGATCCTGGAAGAGGCGATGAGAAGCTCGGGACTGGATTACGGCAGTATTCTTCTCTGAGAGAGTCTCTTTTCAATGAACAAAACGTGAAGAAAAGTGAAAAACAGTGCATAATATAAGTAAGCAAGAATGGAGGAAATCATGAAAACTTATAAGTGTCTCGTATGCGGTGAAGTATTCGAAGTAGAAGACGGTGTCGCTCCGGTATGCCCGGTATGCGGTGTCGGTGCGGATATGCTGGAGGAAGTCGTAACGGAAGAAGTCGCAGATAAGAAGAATCCGTATGCAGGAACGCAGACGGAAAAGAATCTGCAGGCTGCTTTTGCGGGTGAATCCCAGGCCAGAAACAAATATACGTACTTCGCATCCAAAGCCAAGAAGGAAGGCTATGAACAGATCGCTTCTTTATTCTTAAAGACAGCAGACAACGAAAAAGAGCATGCCAAGATGTGGTTCAAGGAACTGGGCGGCATCGGTTCTACGGCAGACAATCTCTTAGCCGCTGCAGAAGGCGAGAATTACGAATGGACCGATATGTATGAAGATTTCGCAAAGACAGCTGAAAAGGAAGGCTTCCCGGAACTGGCAGCCAAGTTCAGAGGCGTCGCAGCGATCGAAAAACACCACGAAGAAAGATACAGAGCTTTACTGAAGAATGTCGAAACGGCAGAAGTTTTCAAGAAGAGCGAAGTCAAGGTATGGGAATGCCGCAACTGCGGTCATATCGTCGTCGGTACGGCTGCTCCGGAAGTATGTCCGGTATGTGCACATCCTCAGTCCTACTTTGAAGTAAACTGCGAAAACTACTAATATATCCATTTATCACAGACGTAAAACAGCTATGGAGACATAGCTGTTTTCTTTTGGGAATAAAAAAGATCAGCATGTGCTGATCAGTTTTCTTCGATCGGTTCGATGACGATCTCGACTTTATCGATCGAGCGTTCATCCATGTTCAGGATCGTAAAGGTCGCATTGCCGATCTTTACGGACGGATGGTCGTTCTCTTCCGGAATGTATCCGAGCTGATCGATCAGAAGTCCTCCGATCGTATCGTTGTATTCATCGTTGAGTTCCTGATGGATCAGACGGGAGACATCTTCGATCGGAGTGGCTCCGTCGACGATATAATCGTTCTCTTTTACCTTCTGTATCTCTTCTTCTTCATGGTCGAATTCATCCTGAATGTTTCCGACGATGGATTCCAGAAGGTCTTCCATCGATACGAGACCGTAGGTGCCTCCGTATTCATCCAGAACGATGGCCACCTGGACCTTCTCTTTCTGGAACTTCGTCAGCAGGTCATCGCACTTCATATTCTCGTAGACGAAGAGCGGAGTTCTCATGTAGTTGCGGATGTGGAAGTTCTTTTTCTTTTCCTCATCCATGAAGAGGTTGATGAGGTCTTTGACATATAAGACACCGACGATATTGTCGATCGTATCTTCATATACCGGCATACGGGAGTGGCCGGAATCACGGAAACGGGTGAGGACTTCATCCGCGGTCTCATCTGCCTCGACCATGTCCATATCGACACGGTGGGTCATGATCTCGGAAACGGTACGGTCATTGAACTCGAAGACGTTGTTGATCATCTCGCGCTCATCGGTCTCGATGAAACCTTTCTCATCGGCATCTTCGATCATGCTGCGGATCTCTTCCTCGGTATATTCCTGTTCGAGGTCGCTGGCTCTTATACCGAAGAGTCTTGCGATCAGGTCGGCCGTCTTTCCGATGAGGAAGGACAGCGGGGAGACAAGGGCTCCCAGAAACTGCAGGACAGGCAATAACGCAAAGGCATTTCTCTGCCGGTTTTTCATGACGAGACGTGCCGGCAGGAAGACACCCAGCAGAAGGATGCAGAAGGTGAGGATCAGGGTCGCGATCAGGATGGACAGGATGTTCAGATCTTCCGCATTGAGACCGCTGTTTTTCAGTAAAGAAGAGAACAGAGCGGAAAGCGGAGAGATCAGGCAGGCAAACGCCAGAAAACCCGATAGGCTCACTCCGGTACGGTTCTTCGTGTGGAATGAGGACGGCTCTTCGGTGATCCTGTGGATGATCGCGGCTTTTTTATTGCCTGAATCAGCCAGTTCTTCGATACGGGCATCATTCAGGTTCATAACTGCAGTCTCACCGGCGGTGAAGATACTGCAGATCAGGATCATGATCAGTGCGGCAAATACGCTTCCGCCCAAAGAGGCATCGGAAGCGGAGATATTATCTTCCAGTAATGTGAATATACGCGTCCACGAGAGTGGATCCATTCGTTCATCAACTCCTTCTTATAATTAAAAATGATATTCTTTCTGAAAATCTATGTCAAGAATCAGTACAGTTCATCGATCTTCCGGCTGAATGCATCGGCAATCTTCGTGATCTGCAGGAGTCTTGTGAGCAGGATGGAGAAGAGGATCATCAGGATGGTGATGAAAAGGTGGAAGCTTCCCAGAGCAGTGAAAGAGAAGAGCTGCGGCAGGAAGAAATAGGCGGTCAGGATGCCGGCAAAGGCGATGACGATCAATGAGATGCGTAAAGGAGTCAGCGGCAGAGAGATCGTATAGATCAGGTAGATCAGGGAACCGGCCGTGATGAAGACCGAGATCGTCTCGAATTGGGAGATATCCATGAGTCCGAAATGACGGAGCAGTCTCAATACGCAGATGGATGCGACGATGGAGATGCTGCAAGGTAAGGACTTCCTTAAGACATTGGCCAGGAAGGAACCGCTGATGCGGGAATACTTCGGTTCAAAAGACAAGACGAAAGAAGGAAGACCGATGCACAGGGAAGAGACCAGCGTCAACTGTATCGGTTCAAACGGATATTCCTTCAGAAAGAGGATGGTACAGATCGTCAGCAATACCGACAATCCCGTCTTTGTCAGAAAGAGGGTGGCGGTACGCTGGATGTTGTTGATGACGCGGCGTCCCTGACGGATGATGCTCGGGATATGGGCGAAGTCATCATCGGTGAGGACGACATTGGCGACGTCTTTCAGACTCTCGACGCCGGAAGATAAGGCGATGGAGAAATCGGCTTTACGCAGAGCCAGGATATCGTTGATCCCGTCTCCCATCATACCGACCGTATGACCGTTCTCCTGAAGAGTATCGATGATGATCTCCTTCTGTTCCGGAGTGCAGCGGCCGAAGATATTGATATTGATACAGAGATGTTTCAGTTCTTCGTTCGTGACTTTGCTGCAGTCGAGGTAGTTGCCGAATTTCGGATAGTCCAATTGGCGCAGCAGGGCAGACACGGTATTCGGATGATCGCCGGAGATGACCTTGAGGTCGACTCCCTGATCCTGTATGTATTTCAGGGTCTCTCTGGCGCTCTTTCTCAGTTCATCCTGCAGAAGGAAGAGGGCAATGATGTGCCGATCTTCCGAGAGAGCGATGATGCGGTAGCCCTGAGACATGGCTTTCTTCATATCCGCTTCGATCTTCTCTTCTTTTATGCAGTCTAAGAATTCATAGGCGCCGAGTTCATAACGGTGGTCTGCAGATTCGAAGATCGTCTTCTTGACCATGGAGGAGAACGGTTCGAAATGCGTGCATTCGATCTTCTCCTTTAACGGATATTCTTTCTTGATGGCCAGTGAGGTCGGATTGTCTTCGAGGGAGGCGTGGACGATATTGGCGATGATATTGGTGACGTCTTTATCGGAATAGTTGATGTATTCAATGACTTTCATCTTGCCGGTAGTGATCGTACCGGTCTTGTCGATGGAGAAAGTATCACAGCGTGCCAGGGTCTCTAAGGAATACATCTCCTTGACTAATGTCGATTCTCTTGACAGCAGGATGGAGCCGACATTGAGGGCCACGGAAGTAAGCAGTACCAGACCTTCCGGCATCATGCCGACGACCGAAGCGACGGTGCCCAGAAGGGAATCGTTGACCGGAAGAGCGGTGATGTAGCGCTGTCTGAGGAAGAGGATGATACCCAGAGGGACCATGATGAAGGTGATGTTTTTGAGGATGAAGTTCAGTGCATCTCTTAAACGGGACGGCTGGCGCTTCTCCTTGCGGATCTCCTTGAGGATACCGGCAGTATAGGAATCATCGCCTACGGCCGAAGCGATCGCATAGGCGCTTCCCGAGATCACGAAGGATCCTCCCAGGATCGAGTCTCCCTTTTCCTTGGAGATCGGATCTCCTTCTCCGGTAAGCAGCGCTTCATTGACGCGTATGCTTCCTTCCAGGATCGTAGAATCGACTAATACTTCATCTCCTGAAGTCAGATGTATGATGTCGTCTAAGACGATATCTTCCCCGCTGCAGAGTTCTTCTTTCCCGTCGCGGAGCACTTTTGCCTGAGGCTGGGAAGTGATGCGCAGTTTATTCAGGAAGTGTCTGGCCCGGAATTCCTGAACGGTACCGATGACCGTATTGATCACTACCGTACCCATGAACAGCATATTCCGGTATCTTCCGGTGATGAACACAAAAAAAGCCAATACCAGATTCAGGGCATTGAACAGAGTGAATATATGAGAAGCCAGGATATCCCACCCGGTCTTCTTCTCTACTTCCTTGATGATATTCTGCTTTCCCTCTCTCTTCCGTTTCTCAACTTCTTCGAGGGAAAGGCCTTTTATCTCCATAGCATTATTCTAACATTTTCATGCTAAACTAGAATACGAGGTGAAAGAAAAATGAGTTTAACAGCAGGAATCGTAGGATTGCCGAACGTCGGTAAATCCACGCTGTTCAATGCAATAACCAACAGCAGAGTAGAAGCCGCCAACTATCCGTTTGCGACCATAGAACCGAATGTAGGAGTCGTAGAAGTCAAAGACGAACGTCTCGTCAATCTCAGCAATCTGTTTGAGCCGGAGAGGACCATCTACACGACTTTTGAATTTACCGATATCGCCGGACTCGTCAAGGGTGCCAGCAACGGCGAAGGACTCGGCAACAAGTTCCTCGCCAACATCCGCAACGTCGATGCGATCTGTCATGTCGTACGCTGCTACGAAGATAACAGCGTCACGCACGTATACAACCGTATCGATCCGGTCGATGATGTCGAGATCATCAATTTCGAACTGATCATGGCCGATATGAATACCTGTGAACAGAGACTGGCCAAGATCGAAAACAAGGCTCGTACCTCCAAAGATAAAGATGCTTTAGCGGAGATGAATCTGCTGAAGCGCATCAATGAAGCATTGGACAAAGGTATCTGCATCCGTATGCTGGAAATGACGGATACCGAGAAGGATATGGTCAAATCCTTCAACTTCCTGACCCAGAAGCCGGTCATCTATATTGCCAACATCAAGGACGATGAAGTGAATGAGCCTTCCTCCAATCCGCATTATGTAGCTTTAAAAGAACTGGCAGACAAAGAGGGCTGTGAAGTCGTAGCGATCTCGGCACAGATCGAAGAAGAACTCTCCGACCTCGACAAGGAAGAGAAGATGGAGTTCCTGAAGGACCTGGGTATCGAACGTTCCGGCCTCGATGAACTCATCCTGAAGGCATACAAGACCTTAGGTCTCAAGACTTTCTTTACGGTCGGTAAAGATGAATGCCGCGGCTGGACCTTCAAAGACGGTATGACGGCGCCGGAATGTGCCGGAGTCATCCATTCCGATTTCCAGAAAGGATTCATCCGTGCTGAAGTCTTCACTTATGAAGACATCATGGAATATAAGACAGAAGCCAAACTGAAGGAAGCGGGAAAACTGCGTCTGGAAGGAAAGGACTATCTGCCGAAAGACGGAGATATCATGCATTTCCGTTTCAATAACTGATGAGGAAACTGACATACCGATCGATCATAGCGTGCAGCGGAGGGCCTGATTCCATGGCCCTTTTAGACATGGCATACAAAAGCGGCAGCGAGATCGCCGTAGCTCATGTCAACTATCATCACCGTCGCAGTGCCAATCGGGACGAAAGGATCGTTCGGAAGTATTGCGAAGAAAGAAACATCCCGTTCTACAAGAAAGATGTCCGCTCCAGTAAACTGAAAGGAAACTTTCAGGATCAGGCCAGAGAAGTCCGCTATGCGTTCTTCAAGGAAGTGTCAGAGAAGGAGAAAGCAGAAAGAGTACTTACTGCCCATCATTTCGATGACCTGCTGGAGACGTATCTCCTGCAGAGACAGCACGGCGGCGGGTTCTCCTGGTACGGCATCAAGAGAAAGATCGTGATCAAGGGCGTGACCATTTATAG
>JAZPYW010000025.1:0-4353 GCA_045544415.1 Erysipelotrichaceae bacterium | reverse complement strand
TACGATCCGACTTGATCATTATCTTTCAGATACTGATAGATCTCCTTCAGATCGCTGTGCTCATCGATATGGATATTCTTGTATATCCCCTGTCCCGAACAGGAACCTGCCGGCTTGCAGAAGAAGATTTCCTTGTCTTTACAGAAAGCTTCAAAATCTTCATAGGTCGATGAGGAGATATCCAAAAAATCTCTTCCCAGATAATCCTTGAAGATCTTGTTGAAGCTGAGCTTATTATTGAAGATATCGTAATATTCCCGGTCGTTCAGTTTTCTGATCAAAGCCTGCGAATAATCGAAGGTCACATAGGTCTTACGGTCCTCCGGACTCTTATCCACGAAGTGGAACAGATTGTATTCCATATATCCGACATGGTCTTTCAAAATACACTTGGCCATATCACAGAGGATGAGGAAGGTGTTCTTGCCTGAATAATTATGTACAGCTTTGGCGTTTGCCAGCATTCTCTTGATGCTGGATAACTGAAATCGACTAAAAATTGAGCTCATAATATTATAATAAATCTTTTTTCTTTTATATGTGAACTTTTCCTGAAATTTACGTGAAATCATGAGCCCAGATCGCTGCATATCTCCCCTCTTCGAAATCTTTTATAAAAAATGTTTTGAATTATTTCTATTTCGGTCTATAATAGTAGCAGACGCACCAGTGGCGGAATTGGTAGACGCGCACGCTTGAGGGGCGTGTAGCTATGCTGTGCAAGTTCAAATCTTGTCTGGTGCACCATGTAAAAAAGAGAGTCTGCAAGTGAGCAGACTTTTTTCATGTATATAATAATATATGGCAGAGGAAGACCTCTGCCATATTCTTATCGAAATGATTATAACTTGCAGTATTCGGAAGCGATACGGCTTGCGACACGAGCGTTGTTCAGTGCCAGCTGTACGTTGGAGGCAAAGGATACACCGTGTGTCAGATCCTTGATGGCTGCCAGAAGGAACGGAGTGATGGCCTTGCCACGGATGTGCTTTTCATCAGCCATCTTCAGCGCTTCGTTGATGACACCTTCCATCTCTTCGAAGTTCAGGGCATATTCATCCGGGATCGGGTTGCCGATGACGACACCGCCCTTTAAGCCGAGATCCCATTTCGTCTTGCAGATCTTCGCAGCGATCTCTTCGTTATCGCACTTGTAGTCGAGCGTATATCCGGAATCCTTGCAGTAGAATGCCGGGAACTTATCGGTCTTGAAACCTAATACCGGTACACCGAAGGTCTCTAAGTATTCCAGCGTTCTGCCGATATCGAGGATCTGCTTGCATCCTGCAGTGATGACTGCGACCGGTGTATTCGCAAATTCCTGAAGGTCTGCAGAGATATCCATCGTGACTTCTCCGCCTCTATGGACACCGCCGATACCGCCTGTCGCAAAGAATTTGACACCTGCTAAAGAAGCGATCAGCATCGTTGTCGCAACAGTCGTAGCGCCTGTCTTGCCGGTAGCCAGATAGACAGCGACATCTCTTCTCGAGATCTTGCCGACATTCTCTGCTCTGCACATGATTTCCAGTTCTTCCGGAGTCAGTCCGACTTTCAGCTTGCCGCCGATGATGGCTGTCGTAGCCGGGATCGCACCTTCTGCACGTACGACTTCTTCTACTTTCGCCGCAAATTCCAGATTCTCCGGATAAGGCATACCATGAGAGAGGATCGTGCTCTCTAAGGCAACGACCGGTTTTCCTTCATCGAGGGCTTTCTGGATCTCCGGTGTGACACTCAAATAATCTCTGTAGTTCATTTTCTGTTCTCCTTTATGATCTTTTCTATTTCTTCTATATTCATATCAGGATTGATCGCCTGATGCGAACGTATGGCCATGATCCCTGCCGCCAGACCGCGGTCCAGGGAATCTTCGATGCTCAGATCGTTCATATATCCGTAGAGGATCCCCGCAAAGAAGGAATCCCCTGCTCCTGAGGCATTCACCATATCTTCTACCTCGAAGAGCTTTCTCTCGATGCATCTCTCTTTATCCATATAGAGACATCCGTCTTTTCCCAAAGAGACATAGATCCTGCCTAATCCCTGATCGATCAGAGAAGCACAGGCTTCTTTCAGTTCCTCTTTATTCTTTATCTTTCTTCCGGATAAAGCTTCCAGTTCCGTCTTGTTCGGTTTGGCCGCAAAGATCTTTCCGATATACGGACGTATCTTTTCTGCATAGAGGTCGGATACCGGATCCAGGAAGAGAGGCTTGTCTTTATATTTATCGAGAAGGTATTCGATGACTTCGATATTCAGAGAAGGATCGAAGGCAATGGCTTTCGCCCCTTTCAGGATATTCTCCTTCTCCTTCAGATAATCGACTGTGATATGCGAGATGATCGACATGTCGCATAAGGCCATATGCATATCGTTCTTCTCATCCAGCACCTGCATGAATATGCCGGAAGAAGAGCCCTTGACGGTCAGTACATCCGCAACATCGATCCCTCTTTTCGAAGATTCCCTGAGGATGATATTTCCGAAGAAGTCATCTCCTACCGCACTCAGGAGTTTCGTTTTCACTCCTAAACGAGAAAGATTGTCGAGGATGTTTCTGCTGACACCGCCTACCGAGGATTCGATATGGGCCGGATGATCATAGTGCGGACGTATGGCGATATCGCTTTTACCGTAGAGGTCCATATTCGCAGCACCGATCCCGACAAAATAGTCATCCCGGATGACATAGGCTTTCCCTAAGAGATATCCTTCCTTCATCAGATTGGAGATATGTACTGCTACGGTATTCCTCGAGATATTCAGCATCTCGGAGATCTCCGCCTGAGAGATGCTCGGATTTCCCTTGATGATATTCAGTATTTCATGTTCACGATCTGTCATAAATATTTCTTTAGTCTTCTAAATACATCTTTATTATATCCCTATTTAATAAAAAGAAAAGAAGGAAATTAAAAATAGACGATCTCTCGTCTATTCGTATACGATCTCGGCGATGTAGCGCGGAGACAGCGAGGTGATCAGCGGCTGGAAGATCTCCCAGGTCTTGAGTTTGCCGAATTCTTCCGCTTCCTGCTGTACGTCTGCCGTCTTCAGTCTCGTTTCCATCTCCTTGCGGATATTCTTTTCCATCTCGTTCTGCTGTTCCAGTGTCAGCGTGATATCTCCGAAGGCCAGGAATCCTTTCTCGGTATCTTCGAACTGTGTCTTTTCCAGATCGACATCGATATACTGCAGCGTCGGATGAGGGATCGTGATATATACGATATGATTCTCCTGATCGACCCGGATATGATCACGGCCGATCTTACTGAGATCTACGGTGAATACTCCCTTGCCGAAATAGGTGAAGGTCTTCGTCTTGGAGAAGATCTCCAGGTTTCCCAGCCCGGATTTGACTACTGTCGAAGTGACCTCCAGCGGCTGTTCCATGACGACCAGTTCCTGATGACCGGCCGCTTCTCCCAATACTGCTTCTTCAAAGTCCTGGGCCGTATAGCCGAAGAAATGGCTGACAATGACCTGATCGAAGTCTTCTTTCAGCTTATCCAGTTTCTGTAAAGGCGTCAGTCCTCTCGCATAGGCGACATAGAGAAGGATGCATCCGACGACCATGCCGATAAGCAGACCGGAAAAGAATCCTCTCTTCGGTCTTCTTAAGAGGAAGGATACGATCGGGCTTCTCTCTTTCTTTTCTTTATTACTCATATTATTATTATATCATCATTGAATAAGGAGATCTGTCAATGGACATCTTGCGATACAGTAAAGACATCTTCGCTCCGGTAGGCGTAGGAGATGATATCAGCGTCCTGGAGCTCAAAGACGGACACGGAGTCATGAAAGTCACACTGTCCGATATATCCGGCAACCCCTACGGTTTTGCGCATGGAGGAGCTGTATATACGCTCTGCGATACCCTGGCCGGAGCGACAGCACTCTCGTTAGAGGCCATCACAGTCACTCTTGATTCTTCGATCCATTACCTCAAAGCAGTAAAACTCCACGAAGAGATCTGCTTCAGATCTGCCTGTATCCACAACGGTTCTTCTACCAAGATCATCGATGTGGATGTCTATAATGAAAAGAAAGATCATCTGGTCAGTGCCCGTTTCACGATGTTCGTGAAACAGAAAGTCACGGATGATCTGTTTGGAGAATGATATGGAAAAAGTACTCGTCACCCTGCCTTTAACGGATTCTGCGATAGAGAGACTTCTCTCTTTACCCGGTTATGATTTCCTCTTCTATACAGATGATCTCAGCGAGGATGATCTGAAGGATGTAGAGATCATCGTCGGCAATCCTTCCAATGAGCTCATCCGGAGATGTCCGAAACGGAAATGGATACAGACCGGTTCTGCCGGTGTCAACAAATACCTGGATCTT
>JAZPYW010000024.1:0-2023 GCA_045544415.1 Erysipelotrichaceae bacterium | reverse complement strand
CATTCGCCGACTTCCAGACATCGGAAGGCATCTTCCGTGTCGGAGGCAATAAAAAAGGCGTCTTCACCAGAGACCGCAAACCCAAACAGGTTGCGCAGGACTTCCGCAGACGCTGGGAAACAATGAACGGAAAGTAACGTTAACTTCCTATAAGTTTTACGTCTAGCATCTGACGGTAATTAAAAAACAACATTGAAAGCGCTGAAACATGCGCTTTTTATGCTTGCGGAGAACATGTCGTGGGATGTAGAATTTAGACGTAGAATACGTCTAATGGAGGCTGTATGGCTTATCGTAAAATCATTCGCCCTAAGGGCACTTCTTCTTCCGTTCAAAAAGGCGGCATCTATGTGTATGCCACTGCTGAAAAACGATATAATCGCGAAAAGAAATACAACAATAACAAGCGGGTCTGTATCGGAAAGATGATCGATAATGAATACATGATGCCCAATGATAAATTCAGTGAATTCTTTCCGGATATCGAAATAGATGAAGCGGCAGAGGAAGCTGCGATGTCAGATACCGTCAAGGTAGGAACAACATTTCTGATCGATCATATTTTCAGTAAGACGCAGATGGATAAGCTGCTGGGGAATGTGTTTCCGGAAACCGCGGATTATCTGCAGGATCTTGTGACCTATAACCTGATCACAGAGGACAATGTGATGCAGTATTACGATGCATTTACATTTGAGCATCGCATTGTGGGAGCCAACGCGATCAGTGATACCTCGATAAGCAGGCTTCTGAAAGAAACAGACACGGAAGGGATAGAACTGTTTCTCCGGGCGTGGAATCAGCTTCATAAGAATAGAGAAGCAGTATATATCTCGTATGACTCTACCAATATCAATACGACAGCAGAAGGGATCGAGATGGCTGAGTATGGCCATGCGAAAGAAGATAATGATATCCCGGTGGTAAATTATTCGGTTGCCTATGATCAGGACAGATCGATACCGCTGTTTTATGAGACTTATCCCGGAAGTGTCATCGATAACACGCAGTGTGATGTGATGGTGGAGAGGGCGAACGAATACGGGCATGAGAATGTCGGATTTATATTGGACAGAGGATATTTCAGCGCCGGGAATATAAAACATCTGACAAAGCAGGGATACGCTTTTATTCTGATGGCAAAAGGGAATGCGAAGTTTGTCAGGGATGCGGTAGAAGAAGTGCGGCTGGCAATACGATTATCAGTAAAGTATTACATTGCCGAGCATGAAGTATATGGAACGACGGCGAAGCGGAAACTGTTCAATGAGGATAAGGCAAGATACTTCCACATTTATTACGATGATGTAAGAGCGGCACAGGAGAGGGAAGTGTTTCTCAGGAGACTGAAGAAGACAGAAGAGGTGCTGGAAAGGAAAGTCGAAAAGAAACTGAGCCGGAAGGAAGATCTGCGGTCTTATGAGAAGTATTATCTTCTGAAGTTTGATGGTAACGGCTATTTCCAGAGTTATAAAAGGCGGGACAGCATCATACAGAAAGAACTGGATAAGCTTGGATACTTCGTATTGATTACATCTGAAAAAATGACGGCATCCGAAGCATTAAGCAAATACAGAGACAGAGATGCGATCGAGAAACTGTTCCGAACGATCAAGAGCCTGCTGGGAATGGATACATTCCGGGTTCATGAGACCTCATCTATGGAAGGCAAGAGTTTTCTTGCGTTCCTGGCATCGATCATCTGGAATGAGATGTATCTTGCGATGAAGCCGGTGAAGAAAGAAGAAAAAGACAGGAAGCACTATACAGTGCCTGCGATGATGAAGGAGATGGAGAAAATATTCATCACAAAGGATGCCAAGGGGAACTACCGGAAAAAGTATGCGCTGACAGCCAGACAGAAAAAAATCCTCAGGGCATTTGACCTTGAGGAGAAGAATCTGGACAATTATATCAGGAAGCTTTCACCATCCTTGAAAGCGAGGTCGGCGGTTTAGACGTAAAACTAATGGGAAGTTAACGAAGGAAGAGAAACCGTTTATTTAAGCGGTTTTCTTTGTAT
>JAZPYW010000023.1:0-5735 GCA_045544415.1 Erysipelotrichaceae bacterium | reverse complement strand
TCCACGCAAGTTTACATCATCACCCACAGGATAGTTTAACCTGGGGTGTCATAAACCCACATGAGAATTTACATTACCATTTTATGAAAGGATCTTACTCATGCGGATGGGCTGCCAGATAATCGGTCAGTCCCGGAACGAAGACGGTCTTGCGTCCGATCCCTTTATCATAGAGATAAGATGTCCCGTCGAACTGATGATCCGGGAAGGCGTTCTTTAAGATGGATTCGGAGCGTTCGTTTCCGCAGACGACATAGTCGTGCTTGAGTCCGTTCTCGCGCATACCGACGACGCAGTAGATCAGGTCGACATCTCTGGTCGGACCGTATTCGGCGAGAGCTGTTTTCATTCTTTCCGCAAGGGCTTTGGCCGTTTCGTCGTCGATCGCATTGAGCGTGTTGATGCCGAATTTGACACCGGAAGCTTCATATTCCTTATAGTCGCAGAAGAGGATCTCTTCTTCGCTCATTCCTTCGTAGGACAGACTTTCCTCATGCAGTCTCGCATAGAAAGCGTCAACGTCTTCGACTCCGGCGATCTTCGCCAGGTAAGGAACTGCTGCACGGTCAGCGTCCGTTGTCGTCGATCCCGTCAGATAACCGGTATCAGAGAGGATAGCGCCGAGAAGGACGTGGGCCGTCTGCTTGTCGATCTCGACCCCGTAGTCGCGGTATTTGAGCCAGGCGATGGTAGCTGTCGCACCGATCGGACGGGCATCGTAGATGACCTGATGTCCGGTGGAGACCGTACCGATGCCGTGGTGGTCAAGGACACCGACGATGTTGGCATCGATCATGCCTTCTGCAGACTGGGCATACTCGCTGTGGTCAACGAGGAAGATGTTGAGACCGGATGCATCGTAGAGGATCTCCGGAGTCTCTACGCCGGCTTCCTTGAGGATATAGGCTGTTTCATGATTGACCGGCATCGTGATGACCGGCTTGGCCTCATAACCGAGCTCGTTCAGCAGTTTCGCAAAGGCGATGGCGGTACAGACCGTATCGGAGTCCGGACTCTTATGACCGATGACATGGATCGGACCGTCGACCAGGACCATGTTGGCGATGGAACTGCGGTTCAACTCCTGCAGAAGATCACGGTCGGCGATGAGTTCGTCGCGTTCTTTTGCGATCAAAGATATTTCTTCATCTGCCTGAGCTGCCCCTTTATCTGTACCGGCTTTATAGGCGATGCCTGCCGTCAGACAGATACAGATCAGCAGTATCGCAAGGTGAAGAAGAAGTGATTTTTTATCATTCATATGATTACCTGCTTTCATTAACTTCACATTATTATAACAACGAATCCCGTGTTTTCACGTGTTTCTGTCTGAAGAGACGAATATTACACGTGGGGGCTTGTTATAATGAGACAAAGAGGATATCCCGGATATCCGTTACATAGATCATAAAGATAAACGTATCGATGAAAGTTCACTGTCTTAAAAGTGAGATAGGAGGGACCATGAAACGGATCCTGCTGATCATATTGGCGGCTCTTCTGTTCTTCGGAGCTGTCTTTCTCTTTCTGACCATCCGGTATCGCATCAACCGCCCCTATGAAGATGAAGGGGTGAAGGGACCGAACCACGACGGAGTTTTTCTTTCGGAACACGGAAAGATGGTCTTCAACGGGGATGGAAAAAGTCTGACCTTCGACTTTGATGAAGTGCTGTGCGCTCTGACAGGACTTCCGGCAGGGGAACACAGCGGGACTTATGCCTTCCTGTCCGCTGATCTGCCTCCGCACGGTAAAGTGAGAGTCCATTATGAAACGGCGATGCTGCTGGAAATCGCTTTGGATGAAGACACAAAGGCTCTGATCGATCTGGGGATCGCCTCAAAAGACGGTAAGAGCGCAGCTTCGGGGAAAGGGATCGTACGTACTGATCTGATCCCGTTCTTATTCACAGATGAGAACGGTTCCTTCAGCATTCTGTTTGAAAAAGAGTCCGGATCATAAAACAGGTCCTCCTCAGGAATGCATCGAATAATTATAAAGCCCTGCATCGCAGGACTTTTGAGTGTTCTTTTACAGGGTGATCGATGTACGCGGGATCTGTACCACAAAGTCGATATCGTGTTCCTCGCAGTACTTTGCCATCTTGAAGAATACGACCGGAGTCTTCTCGATCAGGGAAGGCATACCGACAGTCGGTTTATCGAGACGGGAGAAGAAGTTGTCCCAGTGCAGCGGAACGATCAGTTTCGGAGATACCTTTTCCGCAGTCTCTTTGAAGAAGGTCTCTTCGGTCTTTTCGTCTGCTTTGGCCAGTCCGGCAACTCCCAGGAAGAGGACATCAGCTTTATAGCCGTCCAGCTGTCCTTCGATATAGTTGAAAGAAGGGCGGATCAGATAGGTCTTTTCCTTTGTCTCTACATAGAAGTCAAAGGATCCTCCTTCCTTGAAATCTCTGAGTTTGGCCGGCTGTGCGAGAGGCGTATCGATCGTCTGGCCAAGGTCATTGTTGAGGATGGTCGGTTTGGAATGTAACGAAGCGAGAACGGTGATCTTATAATCGCCGACCTGATAAGTCTCATTCGCCTTGAATTCGATCAGATGGTCTTCCTCGACATTTCCGCCCCGGCAGACATTCATCGCCGAAGAGGAGCCGTAGACCAGAGCGCCGGTCTTCTTTGCGGTATACGGGACATCCATGACATGGTCGTGGTGCGTGTGCGAGACGAAGATCGCTTTGAGACGGTCGATATGGTGCTTTTTGATCATCTCATCCGCCAGTGCTTCATCTGTTGCTTCTATGCCGGAGCAGATATATTTCACTAAAGACGGTCTGGTAAAGTGGCAGTCGAACAGGATCTGGTCTTTGCCGTCATCAAACAGAAGTGTTGTCGTTCCGAAAAATGTAACTTTCATACATGATCCTCTCTTATCACAGATTCCATCATATCACTTTCTCGGCATAAGAGGCAGGCTATAGGATCTATATATTTGGCAAGACTCAGTTGATCAGCCTCATAATTAATTAACAGGATACGGGTAACAGTTGTACCTGTAAAGAACGTACAATAACGATATGAAAGAAATGATACGGAAATACATCGAAGAGCACAGTAAAGAGATGGTCTCGACCCTGAAGGAACTCATACGCGTTCCAAGTCCCGATAAGGGCGGAACGAAAGCTCAGGAGATCGTGAAACAAAAGCTGGAAGAACTCGGTCTTGAGACGGAGGAGTTCGGCTTGGACGGGAGAGTGAAGGACTGTCCGGACTACTGCGATCCGGAATTCAGCTATCCGGAAGGAACGTACAACCTGGCAGGAAGAAAGGCAGGAAAGAACGGAAAGAGGACGCTGATGCTGTATGGGCATATCGATACGGAAGAAGAGGTTTATTTCGGCTGTTTTGAAGAACCTTATCAGGTCAAAGAAGAGGATGGGAAGATCATCGGCCTCGGTGCCAGCGACGATAAGGGCGGGATCGCGATGATCCTCGAAGCGCTGAAGACAGCCTATGCCCTGAAGGGAGAACTCGATCAGAATATCATCGTGCTCTCGTTATTGGGGAAACACGGAGGTGCTTTCGGAACGCTCTCGGCGATGATGAAGGGCTATGCCGGCGATGATTCCGTCTATGTCCATCCGGCAGAGACAGGACACGGTTTCCGGGAGATCAAAAACATCTCCCTCGGCATACTGGATATGAAACTGACGGTATACGGCAGACCCGGCATTCTGCACGATGATCTCTCAGCCGGAGAGAATGCCAATATCCTCATGGCGAAAGCAGTAGGGATCCTGGAGGATCTCAATATAGAGATGAGAGAAAAAGAAGTGTTCGATTTCGGATCTTTCAAAGGAAAGCCTTCTTTCATCCTGAATGTCGGTTCGATCCGTTCTGAAGGAGGTCCGGGGAATATATGCGAGAAGGCGGAATGCGGTTTCCGCTGCCGTTTCTTCTTCCCGCACAGCACTTCGGATATCTTTGCGCTAGTTGATTTCTATTTGAAAGAAAGACTGGAAGGGGACTATCTTCTGGAGAAAGGATCTTTCCGGGCAGAACCGGCCATGGTCAGTAACGATGATCCGTTTGTCTCCTTCATAGAAAACTGTGTGAAGGAAGCGACGGGTGAAGATGACTTCATCCATCAGTACCATGGAGGAAGCGATATCCGTTTTCCGATCCTCTATGGAGGAAGCCGCTGTGTCGGGATCGGTCCGTACTGCGAACTGCCGAAAAAGGGAAGCGGTACGATGGAATGGATCGATAAGAAAGATTACTTGAAAGGGATCGAGATCCTTGCGCAGATCATCATGGAATACAGCTCTCATATATAAGTGGTTATTTTAATCAAATAAAGAGAAACGGTATAATAGAGACAGGATATGAGCAGAGTATTGATCATACATACCGGCGGGACGATAGGCATGACGAAGACGGCAGACGGTTATCAGCCTGATGGCGCCTATTTTCGAAGTGCGATCTCGCATATGGATTCTCTGAAGGCAGAGGGTATGCCGGAATGGGATTATCTCGAGAGCGATCCGCTGCTGGACTCCGCAAAGATGAGTGTCCGGGAATGGAATATGATGGGACAGATGATCTCCGATAACTATGATCGTTACGACGGATTCGTGATCCTGCATGGAACGGATACGATGGCCTATTCTGCTTCCGCGCTGTCGTTCATGCTGGAAGGACTGAAGAAACCGGTGATCTTTACCGGATCCCAGATCCCGCTATGCGAGACGAGAAGCGACGGAAGAGACAATCTGATCACTTCTCTGATCATTGCGGGAGAGGCGAAGGTAAAAGAAGTATGCATCTATTTCGGAGGTCTGCTGCTACGGGGAAACCGGGCGACGAAGTATTCGGCTATGGGCATGCAGGCATTCCGCAGTCCGAACTATCCGCTTCTGGCAAGTACCGGTATCTCGATCCGCTACAATGAAGCGGCCTTTCTGAAACAGAGCGATAGACCGTTCTTTTTCCGCCGTTTTGAAGACGTGCCGATCGGTGTCATCCGCGTCTTTCCGGGCTTCCGTTTCGACCTTTTCGAATCGATCATCACCGAGAAACTGAAGGGTGTCGTCGTTGAGACTTTCGGTTCCGGGAACGTACCGGATGATAAAGGGATCCTGATCCCGATGCTGAAGAAGGCCAGGGAGAACGGAGCAGTCTTTGTCGTCTGTTCGCAGTGTCCGCAGGCGACCGTCGATATGTCTACCTATGAAGCAGGAAGTTCTTTAGCGAGGGCAGGCGCAGTCTCCGGAAGGGATATGACGACCGAAGCTGCCGTCACCAAACTTTATTACCTGTTCAATGTCTGCGAAGATACAGACCAGGTCATGAAGGCGATGGAACACGACC
Organism: Erysipelotrichaceae bacterium; assembly: GCA_045544415.1. Classification (GTDB taxonomy): domain Bacteria; phylum Bacillota_I; class Bacilli_A; order Erysipelotrichales; family Erysipelotrichaceae; genus Colivicinus. Next base: position 408 of record JAZPYW010000023.1, on the reverse strand, counting down.
TGTGCGGCGAACTGAGCGAGACAGGAAAGATCAGTGAAGACCGCGATCTTATATAAGAAAAAGAATTCATAACTGCAGTGCACCGGAAGTATATTCCGGTTTCTATTGATTGTTTTTCACATAAGAAACGTTTCGTAAGGGTATAATTAACATACTTGAGAAATGATTCAGACAATGATGTCTGAAATGATAAAGGAGAAATATATGTTCACAAAAATGGAAGAAGTGATCCGCTACATTCAGGACCACGAAGTCCGTTATATCGATTTTAAAATGACGGATCTGAGAGGGAAATGGAAACACCTCACGATACCTGCCGGCAATCTCAATGAAGATACGATGAAGTACGGGATCGGATTTGACGGGTCCAATTACGGCTATGCTGAAGTAAAGAAGAGCGATATGGTG
>JAZPYW010000022.1:0-5443 GCA_045544415.1 Erysipelotrichaceae bacterium | reverse complement strand
GGTACGTCTCAATAAGAATCAGGCATATATGCGCAGTGCTGATGGAGGATGGTTCATCTCAGACCTCTGTACACCGGGCTATGCGAACAGCGAAGAAGGACATAAAGCTTATACTGTATCGCTGTATTCTCTGGGAGAAGGGGAACTGGAGATCTCGGAAGTCCTTCCGAAGAATAAAGCGAATCTGAAGGTAGATGGTTCTTTCCCGTCCTACATCGAAGTACACAACACCTCCTCGCATGCAGTCGATCTATCTGCTTATACGCTGAGTGATTCTTCTTCCATTCCTTTCCGTAAACAATTACCTTCTGTCAAACTGGAAGCTGATGGATATTACACGATCTACGGAGGTTCTTCCAATGAAAGCGGCGAAGAGCGCCTGGGATTCGATATCGATTCCGGAAATGGAGAGATCCTGCTGGGCAGATCCGGCAAGATCGTCGATGAAGTCAAATACAGTTCTCTGGAAAACGGGATCGCCATGGTCCGTAAAGGAAGTTCTTTCTATAAAGATCCGATCATTTCTCCGGGCTATGCGAACAGCGCAGCCGGTGTCGAGGCTTTCCAGAAGTATTCTTATAAGAATGCAGACGGACTGCTGATCAATGAAGTGATGTCCAACAACGATTCCTATCTGCTGCAGAATGGCGCAGAAGCTTATGACTGGATCGAATTCTTCAACAACTCCTCGTCTGTGATCTCACTAAGTGATTATCAGATCTCGACAAATGAGAAGAAAGGTGATCTGTTTCCGATGCCGGATGTGGAACTGGAGCCGGGTGCTTATTATATTCTCATGTGTTCCGGAAATACCGCATTAAGCAATCTTTCCTATGTCCATGCGGGATTCAGGATCGGACAGGGAGAATCCTTGTATCTTTGGAAAAATGAAGAGCTGACGGATTATGTCTATGTCCCGGCACTGAAATGCGATACGAGCTATGGAAGAGACAGCGAGAGCGGATGGTTCTATATCGAAATGCCGACTCCTGCAGAAGCCAACAGCAGCGGTATCCGCGCTTCCGCTTCTCCGGTAAGCATCTCGCAAGAAGGAGGAGTATTTGAAAATGTGTCCTCGCTTCGTGTCGAACTCGAGGGTGCAGGGGATATCCGCTACTCTCTCGACGGCAGCGAACCGGATGAATCCTCTCCTTTGTATACATCTCCGATCGTACTTACAACGACCTCTGTGCTCAAAGCCCGTTCTTTTGAAGAAGGGATGAACGGCGGAGCAGTAAGTACGGCTTCCTATATCATCAACGAACACCATGATCTGCCGGTCGTATCGGTCAGTATCGATCCAGCGGATTTTTATTATCTGAACGCCAATCTCGCCTCTGCCTACGAATATCCGGCCTATGCGGAATACTACGACGGGAAAGGATCCTTTGTGATCCCGTGTTCGATCTCCTTATTCGGAGGAAATGCACGGTGGCAGAATAAGAAGGCCTACACGCTGCGTTTTTCCGATCGATGGGGACAATCCTGTCTGGAATATCCCGTCTTTGAGAACCGTGATAACAGCGTCTATCAGGCTCTGGTGCTAAGAGGCGGTTCGACAGACTTCGAAGAAGCTTTCATCAGAGACATCCTGGGAACATCGTTGGTCGATGACTATACAGATGTCGATGTACAGGCATATAAAAGCGCCGTCGTATATTTCAACGGCGAATACTGGGGCGTCTATAATATCCGTGAGAAGGTCAACAAGCACTTCGTCGCCGAACACTTTCAGGTACCGGCAGAATCTGCCAACGTATTGCGGATCGATGGAAATGTATCGGCAGGGGACTATACTCCTCTGGCAGAACTCAGAGAATACTGCCGTACTCATGATCTTTCCGAGAAGGAAAATTACGATTATGTAGCGCAGCACATCAACATCGATAACCTGATCGATTACTGGATCGCCGAAGGCTTCGTCACCAACAACGACCTCCTGAACGTCCGCTATATCTCTTCTCCTTATTATGATGAGGGAAGATTCCACATGGTCTTCTATGACCTGGATTTCGCCTGGTATAATCCGACGACCAACTGGTATACCCAGTATCTGGCCAATCCGGCCGGTATGGGTATCGGTACGACCTTTGAGAACGACATCATCCGGGCCCTGCTGAAGAGTCCGGAATTCCGGGAGAGATGGCTGGAAAGGATGTCGGTGCAGATGAAGACGACCTGGAAGGAAGAGAATGTCCTGAACAGGATCGATGAACTGGAAACGAAACTGGAAAAGGAAATGATACGGGATCACGAGAGATGGGGGATCTCCATCGATCACTGGCGTGAATGCGTCGACGATCTGCGCGAATATACGAAGGAACGTATCCCGGTATATCTGTCTACGACACAGTCCTATTTCGGACTCAGTGATCAGAGGATGAAGGAGCTCTTCGAAGGATTATGGTAGAATACCGTTATGAACTGAAGTTCCTCATATCTCAACATGAGAATGCACTGCTGAAACAGCAGCTGAAATGTGTCATGCAGAAAGATCCGCACAGTATATGCGAGGAATATTCCTATGATATCCGCTCCCTGTATTTCGATGATCCGTATTCTTCTTCCTATTATGAGAAGATCAACGGTGAAGAATACCGGAAGAAATACCGCATCCGTCTCTACAACCAGGACACTTCGGTATTGAAATTAGAATGCAAGTATAAAGTCGATAATCTTACCTATAAGAAGTCGGCCAATATCTCTTTAGACGAGCTGAAACACATCGAGAAAGGCGATTATGTCTCGATACATACCGGTGATCCCTTCAAGCTCCAATTCCTTCAGGAGGCCATGAATAAGCCTCTGAAGCCGAGCATCATTGTCGATTACCGCAGGACTGCCTATGTCTATCCGGTCTCGGAAGTACGCATCACCTTCGATGAAGAACTGAGAAGCGGACGCTATAACCGCGATCTTCTCGATTTCGAAGCTCCGACTGTATCGATGTATCCTCCGGGTATCTCGGTACTTGAAGTCAAATGCAATGAATTCATCCCTTCGCATATCCTGTCGATCCTGAATTCCATACCGCTCTTACGCCAGGCTTTCAGCAAATTCGCTGCCTGCCGAAGCATACAATAAAAGGGGACTATTATGAAAGAATTACTTGAAACGATACTGAATCAGTTCAGCGGACCGGTAACAGTAGAAATGATCTCTCTGTCGCTGATCTTCGCCTTCATCACTTCCTTGTTTATCGTACTCGTATACCGAAAGACCTATTCCGGTATCGTCTACAATAAGGCAATGCCGATGAATATCATCCTGCTGTCTCTGGTAACGGCGATGATCATCCGTACGATCAATTCCAACCTGTCCTTATCTCTCGGTATGGTCGGTGCTCTCTCCATCGTCCGTTTCCGTACAGCTGTCAAGGATCCGCTGGATACGTCCTTCATGTTCTGGGGGATCACCGCCGGTATCATGAACGGCGCCGGTCTCTATATCGCCGGGCTCATCGGTTCCTTACTGCTGGGTCTATTGTATTACCTGGTATATCTCAAAGGAAGCACGGCCAAGTCCCAGTATCTCCTGGTCCTCGTGTATGCCGCTTCTGCAGACAATGAAGTCGCGAATCAACTCAACGGCATCAAAAAGAAAAAACTGAAGAGCCGTTCCGTCAATTCAGCGAATGTCATCGAGATGACCTATGAGATGGAATACAACGACGATACGAAAGCTCTGATGGATAATATCCAGAAGATCCCGGGTGTACAGAACGTCAATCTCGTCAGTTACAATATCGATTTCGGATCATAAATATTAGAAAAAAGGCTGCGTTTAGCAGCCTTTGATCTCTTTCAGTACTTCGTTCAGATCGAGTTTGTTTTCATGGAAATGGAATTCCACGGTATCCTCAGCAGAGTAGCGCGGGATCAGATGGATGTGCGTATGCATGACCGTCTGTCCGGCAACTTCGTTCGTATTGATGAGGACATTCATACCTTCCGCATGAAGTCTGTCCTTCAGCAGCAGTGCGACATCCTGAGCAGTGCCGCATAGTTTTTCAAATTCCTCTTTCGGTATCTCCAGGAAGTTGCTGTAATGTTTTTTCGGCATGACCAGCGTATGTCCCTTAGTCGTCTGAGAGAGATCGAGGATCGCCAGATGATCCTCGTCTTCATAGACAACAGAGGAAGGGATATTCTTTTTAACGATCTCGCAGAAGATACACATACTAGTCAAATACTCCCGGGTAAGTTTTCTTCATGAGATCCATGACATCCTGATCATAGAAGGAGATCTTATGATCAGCGAAGATCAGTGTCTTGACGACTTCATTGGTATCGACACCGGAAGCTTTTAAGGAAGCATACTGATCACGGAATTCGTTGTAGTCACGGGAAGTGATGGAGATCAGATAGTATCTCGGTGTCTCGACTGTCTTTCCTTCAGCATCGGTAGTCGATACCATGGAGACGAGAACAGGGGAGAGACCGTTTTCGGTAGATGTATTGACATATTCCTTGACCGTCAGCGGCAGGACATCACTGGAATCGATATAGATCGTATCCTGGATCTGCAGGTTGTAGCCGTTCTCGGCAGCAGCCATCTCGAAGGTGGAACCTTCATTTACGGCAGCGATGACCTTATTGGCAGCTTCTTCGCTATCGAAGTAGGCTAACTTGGCGAGGATCGGAAGATCTTCCTTGGCGTAGTCTTCGAGTTTCCCGTCGACGAATTCTTTTGCCTTATCGGATACATATCCATCCATCATCAGCATCTTGCGGAATACATCTTCACCGCCGTAGCCGTCCATGATGTCTTCACCGTACATCGCCTTGTACATATCGATCGTAGCGTTCGCTTCTTCTTCATAAGAGCTCAGATCCGCACCGTCTGCGACAGCGCATTTATAGACCATATCATAGAAGAGGAAGGAAGAGTAGTCATAGGACTTCAGTGTATTGAACAGTTTTCCTTTTGTATAGGATACTCCTTTTCCGGAGAAGAGCACTTCTGTATCATTGTTGACCTTAGCAGCACCATCTGATGCGGAACATCCCGCAAGCATAAGCAGGCACAGGAGCGCAGCCATCAATTTCTTCATCTTATTTTTCCTCGCTTTCTGTACCGCCGTTTAATGCGTCGATCAGATCCTGATCATTGACTGTAAATCCGAGTTCATCAGCCTTTTCCTTGATCGCACGGTAGTAGGCTTCCGGATGAGCGGTATCGATCTGAGACAGGAACTCTGTATCAGCCAGCAGTTCTTCCAGACTTGCCTCTTCACAATAGAGGATATGGTAGCCGTACGTCGTCGTGATGACTTCGCTCGTCTCACCGGCCTTGATCTTCATGGATTCCGCCGCAAATTCCGGAACGTAATTGGAAGAATTGTAAGCACCTACGACTCCGAGCAGTCCGCCGTTAGCTGCAGAACCGTCTTCGGAATATTCCTTGGCAACACTCTGGAAATCCGATGTCTTCAGCGCTTCGA
>JAZPYW010000021.1:0-7357 GCA_045544415.1 Erysipelotrichaceae bacterium | reverse complement strand
CAGAGAGCCTGGAACGGGGTACAGCCCAAGTCCAGAGCCGCTTCCGCCAGATTGTCATCCAGCTGTCTCAGCTTCGGATTGACCGACAGCATGACATACGGGATACAGAAGACGATATGAGCGATCAGCAGGGTCGCAAAGCCCGTCTTCACATTGATCGTTACGAAGAACAGCATCATGCCGATGGCCGTGACGATATCCGGATTCAGCATCGGGAGATTGTTGATCTGCGTGACCAGTTCCTTGATGATCCGGTTGGATTTCGACAGACCGATCGAAGCGATCGTTCCTACTACTGTAGATACGGCTGTAGCGATCACGGCGATGATCACGGAATAGTAGATCGATTCCATCATCGTCCGGTTCGAGAACATCTTCTCATACCACTGCAGAGAAAATCCCGTGAAGTTCGTCAGAGATCTCGAAGCGTTGAAGGAGAAGAATACGACATAGACGATCGGCAGATAGAAGAAGGCCATGATGAGAAAGAGATAGAACTTGGAGAACACTTTATTCTTTTTCTTCATTATCGTGCCTCCTTATCATAGTCAAACTTTCTGGTGAAATACATACTGATGAGTATGACGATCGTCATGATCAGCGAGATAGCAGCACCGAAGTTCCAGTCGCCGGTGGTGACGAAGTAATCTTCGATGAGGTTGCCGACGAGGATATAGGATCCTCCTCCCAATAACTTTGGAATGAAGAAGGAGGAGACCGCCGGCAGGAATACCAGCGTGATGCCCGAGATGATGCCCGGAACACTCAGCGGCAGAGTGACCTTTAAGAAGGCCAGTTTATTATCGCAGCCCAGATCGTGCGCCGCTGTAATGAGCGACTGATCGAGCTTGGATAACGATGTATAGATCTGTAAGATCATAAACGGCAGGAAGTTGTAGATCATACCGATGAAGACCTTGACTTCCGGAGAGATCGACGTCTCTAAGAGGATGCCTCTCCAGGCGTAGGTCCTTACCAGCATATTGATCCACTGCGGAAGTGTGATCAGCAGGACCATGACCGACTGGGAGTTCGGCTTGAGAGAAGCGATGAAATAGGCTGCCGGATAACCGATCAGGATACAGGCCAGCGTCGTAGTCAGCGCCAGTTTCAGGCTTCGCCACAAGACATTGATGAAGATCGGGTCCGAGAAGAACCGTGCGAAGTTGGAGAGCGTCAGCTTAAAGGGGATCAGCGCATTCCCATCCTTGGAGAAGGCATAGAAGACGATGATCAGCATCGGCAGGACGATGAAGATGATGGACCATATCAGATATGGATATACCAGTCTCTTGAAGCTTTTCATTTAGTACACCATCTTGGACATGACGTGGATATCATCTTTATTGAAATCGAGCGACACCATGGACCCTTCTTCCTGTTTGTCGGTCGTATGGATCTTGTAGGTACGTCCTTCCGTCACGAAGGTGACATCGTATTCGCCTTCGGTGATCTCATTCGGATCGAAATCGAAACGGACATCGTCGATCTCGACCTGGTCCTCGGAATCGAGATTCCAGGCATAGGCATCGGCCCAGGTCTTCAGGTCGACACTGATGGCCATGGATTCCCGGATCTCATCGACGGATTTATAGACATCGAAGGCCTGGATACCGATATTCTCATCTTCGATGACTTTCGGAAGTACGACGTTGACATGGATCGTGATCGCCGTACCGGCCTGTGTCTTATAGGTCACCGGATAGCTTCCGGCTTCTTCTTTGATGGAATGTTCTACCGAAGTGATGGAGATATCTTCTTCATTGTCCGGATTCCAGGCCTGAGCGTTGGCACGGGCAATGAGTTCAGCGTCGGTAAGAGCCGGAACGTCTTCGATATCCATCGTGAAGTCCGTCGCATGCATGCGTTCATTGGCTGCTTTGTTTTCGACGTCCTTGTCTTCAAAGACATGGAGCTTGACCGTCTTGGAAGCACCCTTCTTCGTCTCGACCATCACTTCGTAATGGACGCCCTTGAAGAGCACGGAGATGACCTGACCGTTGAGTTTTCCTTCTCCTCTGGCCTTGATGTCGATATCTTCCGGACGGATGATCACATCGACCGGTTCGTTTCTCCGGAAACCGAAGTCGACACATTCGAAGTCGTGATCATCAAAGTTTACACAGTAGTCGTCCTTCATCGTTCCTTCCATGATGTTGGATTCTCCGACGAAGTTGGCTACGTATCTGTTTTTCGGCTCGTTGTAGATCTCTAACGGTCCGCCTACCTGTTCGATGATGCCTTCTCTCATGACGACGATCTTATCGGACATCGTCAGTGCTTCTTCCTGGTCATGAGTGACGAAGATGAAGGTGATACCTACTTCCTGCTGGATGCGCTTCAGTTCCTTCTGCATCTCTTTTCTCAGTTTGGCATCGAGAGCACTTAACGGTTCATCCAGAAGCAGGACATCCGGTTCATTGACCAGCGCTCTTGCGATCGCAACACGCTGCTGCTGGCCGCCGGAAAGCAGGGTGACATCTCTTTTCTGGAAGCCGTCCAGACCGACGAGCTGTATCATACGGTTGACCTTCGGTTCGATCAGGTCCTTCGGCATCTTCTTGATCTTGAGACCGAAAGCGACATTGTCAAAGACGTTGAGATGCGGGAATAAGGCATACTTCTGGAAGACGGTATTGACCGGTCTCTTATAAGCCGGTAAAGCCGAGATCTCTTCTCCGTTGAAGTAGACATTCCCCTCATCCTGATCCAGGAATCCTCCCAGGATCCTGAGCAGTGTCGTCTTTCCGCATCCGGAAGGTCCTAAGAGCGTCACGAACTCATTCTCGTAGATGTCCAGGTTGATCCCCTTCAGGACGATGTTTCCGTCAAATTCCTTGACGATGTTGCGGAACTCAATTAATTTCTTCATACATTTCTCCCCTAAAATACCGATGGACTGCTGATCCAGATCACTTTGGCAACAACCGGACCCGCATTGACAAGGCGGTGTTTGAATTCTCCTCTGAGACAGAAGGTCTCGCCCTTCTTCAGCAGATAGGATTCTTTATTGGTAAGATCCTCAAGGCGGATCCTGCCGGCGATGATATAGCCGAATTCCTCTCCCTCATGAGTCTTGATCTCCTGAGAGGAAGCACCCGGTTCCAGAATGAGTTCCAGCGGCTCTACCGAGTGCCGGCTCACTTCCGGGATCAGATAAGTGATCTTTCTTCCATCCTTTTCATCGACGAAGAAATCGCTGCGGTGATAGGTATACTTCTCTTCCTTCTTCTCTTTGAAGAAGTCTTCCAGAGTGACCCCCAGGACATTCGTGATATCTTCCAGTGTCTGAATGGACGGAGAGGTCAGATCTCTCTCCAATTGCGAGAGAAATCCCTTGGAGAGTTCGCATCTGCTGGCCAGTTCTTCCAGCGTGAGATTATTTCTCAGACGCAGAGCTTTCAGTCTTTTTCCGATCTCCATAGAACCTCCCTTCTGTTTAGTTTTACTAAACTTTTGTGTTTACTTTACATAAACAAAATAATTATATCGAAACGGGCTGAATATGCAATAGATTTTTTACTGAAATAAATAATAATCGACTATCGTCTCAAATGATATCTCTATATAAAAAGCCCCTTCTGTTTCCATTACAGAAAGGGCTGTTTTATATCTATTATCGATCTATATCTCAGCGGTTGAAAAACCATTCGATCACTTTCAATATGATCAGCACCGGCAAGGCCAGACAGAAGCCGTTATACAGGGAGGCGATGATCCCCATACCGCTCCAGAAGTGACGGATGAATTCCAGGATCATCAGACCGGCTATAGCCGGAAGTTACGGTACATCCATATAGATCTCGCCGTCATGTAAACGCCGGAAGGTATAGATGATGATGCCGAGCGCGAAGAGGATCTCCAGAAAACGGAAGAAGGTCCCGTACGGACTGTTCAATAGATCAGGCCAGGCGGTAAACGGCATCGTGAAGATCCTGGCGATGACCGCAAATACCGAACCCAGACTATCGAAGAAGCCCTCCGCATGATACTGCAGGGCGCCGATGAGGATAAAGACCAGATAGAGGACGGCAGCGACCATAAAGAGACCGAACCAGCCGGTGAATAGAGCACCAACGCTGCCGAGCAGACCTCCTAACGAGAAGGAAGGTCCGGAAGAATAAGATGTATGGGAGGAGTAGGAAGAACGGGATCTTCTCTGTTTTTCTTCCCCTTCATACTGTCTTCTCGCTTCTTCGTTCCGCTCATTTGTTTCCCGGACGTTGTTGTCGTACTTCGACTGCCAGGTCTCATTTCCGTCCCGGTTGACGATGTGTTTTCCGTCTGCAGTCTTTCCGTAATCTCCGTTATAATGTACAGATCTCGGATCAAAATCAGGTATATACTCTTATCTCCTTCTGTATTTCTACTATATTTGACTGTAATCTAATTATACGCTACCGAAATCCGTTTCAACAAAAAGCGTCTTCCTGAGAAGACGCTTTTGATGAATGGTGATTATTCGATCGGACCCATGGAGAGAGCCTTCTTCGGGCATCCCTTCACGCAGGCACCGCACTTGATGCAGGCTCCCCGATCGATCTTCCAGGTCTTGGAAGCACGGACGACTTCAATCCCCCCTACCGGACACTTCTTGGCACAGAGCGTGCAGTAGACACATTTCTCGGCATCGAATACGACTCCCTCTTCCTTCGGTTCGGAGAAAGACAGCGTCTTCTTCGGACACTTGGAGATACACTTGCCGCACTTGATGCACTTGGAGTGGTCGATCGTCCAAGTCTTCGTCGTACGATCTACGGTGATCGCCTCTTCCGGACAGTTGCGGGCACAGAGACCGCAGAAGATACAGTTGTCCAGATCATTGGTGATCTCGCCGAGGATCTTCTTCTTGAACATCGTTCCTTCGGTCCTGAGTTCCTTCGGATCTTCCGCAACGAGGTGGTAATCATCCGTTAAGACGATGGCCTTCTCATCACAGAAATCAGAACACATTGCACAGAAGGTACAGGAAGTCATATCGAAGACACGGAGGATGTTTTCGCCGCCTTCCACTTCGGTAGCGATACGGGTGATCGCCATCGGGGAACAGACTTTGATGCACATACCGCAGTCGGTACACTTGGAAGGATCGTAGGCGATACGGCCCCGGTATCCCGGTTTTCCGCGGTCATCCGGGTTCGGGAACCTTTCCGTACTCGGTTTGCTGAAGACGTTTACGACAGCTTTTTTCAGGAATGGGAAGTTCATTTCTTCATCGCCTCCCTCTTCTTTTCCAGGATCTGGGTAGCTTTATATAAGCCTTCCATGATCGCTTCCGGTTTCGGCGTACAGCCGGCAACCGCTACATCTACATGGACATATTTCTCTAACGGTCCGTCGATCGCCCAGCTGCCTTTGAAGACATTGCCGGACTGAGGGCAGGAACCGATGGAGACGACACAGTATGGTTCCGGTACCTGTTCGAGGGTACGGACCAGTCTGTCTCTCGACTGCATCGTGATCGGTCCGGAGACGACGACGATATCGGCCTGTCTCGGAGAACCGGTCAGCTTGAAGCCGAATCTCTCGGCATCGTAACGCGGCGTGAGGACAGCGACGAGTTCGATATCACAACCGTTGCAGGAACCGGTATTCACATGGTAGATCCATGCGGATTTCTGCATACTTTTATTGATCAATTTCTGAAACATACTAGCCTCCTAGAGTCCCATCCATACGAGGAAGAGACTGATAGCCGCGAGGGCTGTGACGATCGTCCAGTAGAATTTGAACAGCTGCTCGACTTTCAGTCTGGCAGTGACCGCATGGACGAGAGTCATACTGACGATGGTCACACAGATGCAGAGGACCACGAGGATCAGGGCATTGAGTGCGACATTGCCGGTATTGATGCCTCCGAAGAACAGCATCGTGAACAGGGAAGTCATTACCAGCATCTTCATCGCAGTCGTCAGTTTGAAGACGGCTAACGGAGCGCCGGAGTATTCGACTAAGGAACCTTCACAGATCTCGGTTTCGGCTTCGGCTACATCGAACGGATGCATACCGACTTCGGCCGGGATGACCAGCAGCATCGCAACAGCTGCCGGGATCATAGCCCAGTGGAAGACGAGGTTTCCGTTGGACTGCTGGAAGGAGATGATCTTCTGTAAAGAGAAGCAGAGTTCATTGCCTCCTGCAACTCTGGCTACCGCAAGAAGGATGAGGATGAGCGGCAGTTCATAACCGATCATCGTGACCATCTCACGGGAGATACCGATACCCGCGAACGGGGAACCGGAAGAAGATCCGCCGATGATCATCGCAACACCCGGAATCGTTAAGAGATAGAGGATGACAATGAGATCGGAATTGGTAGAAAGAGAGGAATAGGAGAAGACCGGGATAAACAGCATCATCACGACTAAGGCGACAAGACCGACTACCGGAGCTCCCAGGAAGACCTTCTTATTGGCCTGTTCCGGGACGATCGTCTCTTTTCCCATCAGTTTCATGAAATCATAGAACGGCTGCGTGATCGGCGGACCGATACGCTTCTGCATACGGGCAACGAGTTTACGGTCGATACCTGCCAGAAGCAGACCGACGACCATCATGAACAGGAAGCCCGGGAAGACGAGGAGATTGAATACCAACTTTAATACGTTCATATCATTTCCCTCCTCACTTTACGAATATATTGAAGAACACGATCACGATCCCGAGCAGTACAGCGATCCACTGAGAGTAGTCGTTGATGTTGCCGGAATGAGCGTTCTCCAGCGCATTGAAGTACGGTTTCCAGTTCTGTTTCAGGCCCCAGAAGAGATCGGATCCCTTCATGTGGGAGTACTGGCTCTTCTCACCGGAGAAGAATACCGCATATTTGCCGTCGGTGTTCTCTTCATTCGTCGAAGAGACTTTGCCGCGGTCGGAAGTACCGATCATCGTGACCAGCAGGGCTGCGACCATCATGATCACAAAGAGCACGAGCCAGAGGATCGGATCCCAGTAGCTGACTGTCGGTGCCGTGACTTCGATGTTGACGACATTGGCGGCAGCTGCATATCCGGCGCCCATCATGGCATCGATGTAGCGGGCTACGTTGAATACCGCATTGACAGCCGGTGTCAGGACATAATCCGTAAACGGCTTATAGAAGATACCGGAAGCTAAGGAAGCTAAGGCCAGGATCCACATCGGAAGTCTCATCGCGAGCGGAACTTCCTTCGTGTCTTTCAGCCTTTCCGGCAGTTCGCCGAAGAAGACGGAGTGCGTGATCTTGACGAAGTAGGCCAGCGTCAGCGAGGAGACGATGAGGGCTGCGATACATACCACCAGATAGAAGATATTATTGGAGGCAAGTGCCTTCTCGAAGGTCGCCTGGTAGATCAGCCATTTGGAGACGAAACCGTTG
>JAZPYW010000020.1:0-1715 GCA_045544415.1 Erysipelotrichaceae bacterium | reverse complement strand
AGTCATGCTGTTTTATCAGATCGGAGAATTCTTCCAGAACTACGCGGTACGCAGATCGAGAAAGAATATCGCCGAACTGATGGATATACGTCCGGACTGCGCCAATGTACGGAAAGACGGAGAGATCGTCAAGGTATCTCCGGATGAAGTGGCTGTCGGCGATGAGATCTTCGTCAAGGTAGGAGAAAAAGTGCCGCTGGACGGAGTGGTCCTGGAAGGATCGACTTCCCTGAACACTTCTGCCCTCACCGGAGAATCGAGACCGAGAGAAGTGAAAGCGGGAGACGAGATCCTCTCCGGCTGCATCAATATGGAATCTCCGATCACGATCCGCGTCAGCAGACCGTTTGGAGAATCGACGGTATCCCGTATCCTCGACCTCGTAGAGAATGCGACGAGCCGCAAATCGAAGTCCGAGAACTTCATCTCGAAATTCGCCCGCTATTATACTCCGGCCGTCTGCTACAGCGCCCTGGCTCTCGCCATACTGCCGCCATTGTTCATCCGCCTGTTCCTGCACGGAGAATGGACCTTCTCGACCTGGGTCTACCGGGCTCTCACCTTCCTCGTCATCTCCTGTCCGTGCGCTCTGGTGATCTCGATCCCGCTGAGCTTCTTCGGAGGCATCGGCGGTGCATCCAACGCCGGAGTTCTGGTCAAGGGTTCCAACTATCTGGAAAAACTGGCACATACCGGAATCGTCGCCTTCGACAAGACCGGTACGATGACCAAGGGGATCTTTGAAGTCACGACCATACACAATTCGAATATCAGTCCGAAACAGCTGCTGAGATATGCCGCCCATGCGGAAGCCTATTCTTCCCATCCGATCGGCCGTTCTATCATCCGCGAATACGAAAAGGAAGGAACGATCGACGAATCGCTGATCGCTTCCACCAAAGAATATTCGGGAAAAGGGATCTCGGCACTTATCGAAGGAAAGAACGTCCTGGCAGGCAATGAGAAGCTGATGGATGATAACGGCATCGAAGTGGTCGAATGCCACGACGAAGGGACGATCGTCCATGTCGCCGTAGACGGACAGTATGCCGGACATCTCCATATCGGAGATGAACTCAAGCCGACTTCTGAACAGGCGATAAAGGAACTCAAAGACATCGGCATCCGCAGGACCGTGATGCTGACGGGAGACGATGACCGCATCGCCGAAAAAGTCGCAGACAAACTGCATATCGATGAGATCCATGCCGAGCTGCTTCCGGAAGATAAAGTCGCAAAAGTCGAAGAACTGCTCAAAGGAAAACAGGACAAGGAAGAACTCGTCTTCGTCGGAGACGGCATCAATGACGCTCCGGTCCTCTCGATCGCCGATATCGGTATCGCCATGGGTGCTCTGGGTTCGGATGCAGCCATCGAAGCAGCTGATGTCGTCCTGATGGATGATGATCCGCTCAAGATCGTCAAAGCGATACGCATCGCTCGCAAATGCATGCGTATCGTCTATGAAAACATCTGGTTTGCGATCGGGGTCAAGGTCATCTGTCTCATCCTCGGAGCCATCGGTCTCGCCAATATGTGGCTGGCCATCTTCGCCGATGTCGGTGTCATGGTGATCGCCGTCATCAATGCCTTACGGGCGCTGAATGTGAGGAATCTGTAATGAAAAAGAAAGTGACGATCCGTTCGGAAGATACTCTTTACGATGCTGCAGAACTCTTCAAGATCTTCGGAGATTCGACCCGCATCCGCATCCT
>JAZPYW010000019.1:0-9944 GCA_045544415.1 Erysipelotrichaceae bacterium | reverse complement strand
ATCCAGCCGGATATCCGAAAGCGTGATACCTCTTCCCTCTTCATGCGGCACAAACATGGTGACCTTCTCAACACCATGCTTTTTCAGATCTTCTGTCAGAACATCAGCCTGAGATATATTCTCCGCAGTAAGAGGAATTCCTGCTGAAACCTGCAGTCCGTGGCTTAACGCAGCCCGGATCATACGCATCAGCAGATCATAGTCTCCTTTTCTTGAGGCAAAACGGTCATGGTATTCTCTCTGACCATAGAATGTAAAATTCACATCCTGTACTCCTTCTTCTTTCAGGATTCTCATCAGATCATCACATTCTGCTTCGTTTCTCATCCGCATTCCGTCACACTGAAGGAACTGTGCCTGCGGACTGCCGATTTCCCTCAGGAGAGTGATTGCTTCGCGAAGACGCGGATGGTCCATGGAATAACCAAATGTAAACGAGATGTTTATTTCAGGGCGTGAATGTCTCACTTCGTTAATGAATCTTTGCGCAAAAGATGCACCTTTGTCCCAGGAGGTGCCAACCGGTCTTCCATCCCATGACAAAAGACAGTATCTGCACCTGCAGCTGCACGGAACACAAAGATTCTGTACCATGATCGACGTTGTTCTCATTTGATCTCCCATGTTTTCTTTCTGATAATTTCAAAGAAACCGTCGTTATCATTTCCGGTAATATGCTTACGGATAACACCGCAGACATTATCAGCGAACTGAAGTCCCTTGCTGTTATAAGAGAAATCCGATTTGATCGAGTGTACATTCGGAAGACTTCCTACTATATCAACGATTCTGGTTTCGAATCCCACATTGCCAAATGAATCAAAAGTTACGATGATTACCGGTTCCTCGATTGAGGAGACAACCTGTGCAAGCATGGATATATAGAGTTTTTCTTTTTCTTCCTGATACAGTGTCCCCTCATAGCGTCTTGATGCATATACAACCGTGCATCGAAAAGAATTGATCTTGTAAAGTAATCTCCGTTTGATCTGCGGATATGTTCTTTCCAGTATCACCGACTTGAACTCATTCATGACTGACTCTTTCTGCTTTCTTGTCATAGGAATTCTGGAAATCTGTTTCTTTAGCTGCCGATATGCAAAAAGAAGATCCTCTTCACTGTCCGCAAGGATCCCGCCTACCACAAACAATTGTTCACCAATAGATTCATCTATATACAAATACTTCATATAAAGAGTAAAGAAAAAAGTGAGGGCCCGCATCAATCTGCACATCCAGCATCCGTCTGCCGGAAACCGACACTTTTCGGTGAATACACTCACCTTTGGTACTTTTATTATAGCCTGAAAAGGCCTTGTTTACAATGGTGGAGTTGGAGGGAATCGAACCCTCGTCCGAGAATTGCCCACATACAGACGTCTACAGTTTAGTTCTCACTTTGAATAAGACAACACCTATGGCAGGAACACTCCGGGTATTGAATTTGCCGTTTCGGTCTTCGGATGGCAAGATGACAGACAAACTTGCTTCACCTAGTTCATGTTTACGACTTCCTGTTATGAACCTGGCAGGAAGAAGCGCCTAGAGTCTATGTCGACTAGTTAAAGTTAGGCAAATGCTAATTCGTTGTTAGCGAGTAAATTTAAGTTGATGATATGGTCATCACTCCACTGCAGTCCGTATCCAACAGAGACCCGTCGAAACCAAGACAACCCCATGTGAATATATTAAAACGCGAATCATCCGTTTCGTCAACTATTTTAAAAGACTGCAGAAATGCAGTCTTGTCAGTTGCAGGTAAACGGGTTGGTGAAATCCGAATAGGACTTCTGTCCGTCGGTGATACGGTAGGAACGGATGCGGATCGTTGCCTTGCCGAACCATTTCTCCTTAGGGATCGTGACACTGGACTCTTTAGTATCGATGCTGGCCCAGCTTTCTCCATCCCAGCTGTATTCGATCTCGTAGCCGTCTGCTCCGATCGCTACATAAGCGACCGTGACATCGCCGTTATCGTTCTTGCTGATGGAAGAGACCCAAGGTTTCTTGAGACGGGTGATCGAGATACCGGATTCATCATAAGGTGTCTCGATATCTCCGAGAACAGCTTTTACCGTGTAGTTGTGTTTCCTCAAAGAATCTTCCTTCGCAGTCTCATCCGTGTAGCAGAGCACTCCGAAGAAGGAACTCAGTTTATCGGCTCTCACCCGGGCTATCTCGCTGTAGGCATCGGCGCTCTCCCGGTAGATGATATAGGAATCGGCACCTTCCACACTGCGGAAATACAGATCGATCCCCTTCTCGCTGTTGCCGGCACCCAGAAGTTCCGGAGTCGCTTCCTTGAGAAGCGCATCGTAGTTCTTCTGTGCCTCCTCCAGTTCTTTCTTCAGTTCTTCCCGATAGGTCAGGAAGTCTTCGAGATATTCATCATAGGTGTACAGTACGGCATCCGGATAGGTCGACGAGGTACCGAAAGTCTGTCCGTGGGTAGCCCCATAGACCGTTCCTCTCGTTACGACCGCAAAACCGGTCGAGATACGGGATGAATACATGCCTCCCGGATTGATCATATTCAGGAAGTGTGCGACATCCCAGCCGGTCACTCCGTTATACCATCTCGCCTTCTCTTCGCTGTACCAGATATCGTACGGGTCATGATAGCCCCAGGCCAGGTTCTCCGTCACCCCGTACATTCGGGAATGAGCCATGATGCGTTTGGAGTTGGTCGTCTGTACCTGAGCTACGGCCATCAGTTCATCGCTGATCTTGAGCGCATAGGTCTCACCGTGTCCGTCATTGGCACGGATATCGTTTCCTTCTTTGATAAAGAGGAGCGCTTCATACATATTGTCGAGAGATGTCGCATCTCCCTCTTCTCCCAGGGCGATATTTCCCCAGGAATCGTTATCCTGGACCTCCAGTCTTTCTTCGATGATCGTCACAGCCTCGCTGTCGGGGTTGTGCCACTTGAAGAAGCCGAGGGAGCCTTCCGCTTCCTTTTCCTTCACTTCATCAAGTTTCTGTTTTGCTTCTATCAGTCTCGTGTAGAGAGACTTCTCTTCTTCCGCAGAAACGCTTCTCACCGGGATAAGAGAGACACTCAGAAACACGAGTATCGTTGCTAAGAACACTGATACGATAGCGGATCTTCGTTTCATCTTGTTTCCTTCCTTCTTTCGTATTCGTCTATAATAAACCCAAAACCCCTCTGAACGCAAATTTCAGGCATTTCCGGAACGAAAAAAGCTTCCCGAAGGAAGCTTTCTTTTTTATGAAATATGCAGTTCTCCGGCCCGTTTCAAAGCAGATTTGCTGGCGAGAGGACCAACGATCTCATAGATGAGCGTAGCAGCCAGAATGACCGTCTGTATCTGAGTTCCGTATTCTGATGGAAGCTGCTGAAGAGCCATCGTAGCCATACCGATCGCGACACCGGCCTGAGGCATCAGCGCCCAGCCGATATTGTTGCGGACGACCGGAGGCTGCTTGCTGAGAGAAGCTCCCAGGAAGGAACCGGCATATTTTCCGGCAAAACGTGCACATACGTAGATGATGCCGAGGATACCGACCTTACCCAGTGTCTGCAGATTCAGTGTTGCACCGGAGATCACGAAGAACAGCATGAACATCGGATAAGTCCAGTCATCGATGCAGTTCAGGATCCTTCCGGAATCATTACGCAGGTTGACGTAGACGGCACCCATGGCCATACATAAGAGAAGATCGGAGAGACCGTAGTAGGAGGCAAGGCCTACCCCGAAGAGGATGCAGGCGATGACCAGAGACATACGGTTGGTATGAGAGAGGAAGAAACGGTGGCTCAGAGCTAATAAGAAGCCGATCAGAGCACCGATCAGCAGTGCCAGAACGACATCCATAAGCGGAATGAGGACGGAATTGCTGAAGGAGAAGGCATTGCCTTCAATGATGTTCTGAGCCAGCGTGACACAGATGGAATAGGCGATCAGACCGGTCGCATCATCAGCTGCAACTACCGGCAATAACATATTCGTTAAAGGACCGGAAGCCTTGTACTGCTTGATGATCAGCAGAGTAGCAGCCGGAGCCGTAGAAGCGGATAATGCTCCCAGCATCAGACAGATGACCGGATCGAAACCGCAGAGCTTAGTGATGATCATCGTCATGCATACAGCTCCTAAGGATTCAAATACCGTGATCAGTAAAGCCGGTTTTCCGATCTTTTTCAGGGCACTCAGTTCAAACTGGTCGCCGATCGAAAAGGCGATAAAACCGAGCGCTGCCTTGGTGATGATCCCCAGGGAAGCGACGGTCTCACTGTTCAAAAGACCGAATACGTACGGACCGACCAGAACACCGGCCAGCAGATAGGCAGTAACGTTCGGCAGATGCAATAGACGGGTAAGTCTCGTCATCAGAAGACCCCCGAGCATCGCCACAGAGACAGAAAACAATATACTCATACTACTCTTTTGAAATACCTTCCCATCTGGTGATCGGTACCGTGAAGAAGATACCCGTATTCGGCAGTTTCAGATCGCCGGATACTCCGTGGATGATATCAATGACTTTACTGACATCTTCATCCTTCAGAGCTGCCATGATCATCTTGTTTTTCTGGCGTTCCGGATTGACGAACTGTCTGAGTCCTCCGAACATCTTCGGGGCATCGACACTATCCTGATTCAAAGACTGAAGCATTCCGTCTACATCGACTACAGAAGCTCCTTTTATTCCCTCTTCCATCATTTTCGACAGGATCGGATTTACAGTAGATTCATGATTGGTGATATGTATCAAAAGTTGCATCGCTTAACCTCCTGAGATCTATTCTTTACAGCATACCCGATTATACTCCTAATAAAAAGAAACGGAGGATCCGTTTCTCATGTAAGCGTTTATATTGATTTTTATCAATGAAATAAGTGTTTATCGTCTCATAGCCCGTTCTGCTTCTCTCTTCATCGAACGGATCTTATCACTGTCTCTCTTGTCATAGAGAGTCTTTCCTTTTGCCAGAGCGATCTCGATCTTGGCTTTGGAATCTTTCAGATATACCCGTAAAGGTATGATCGTATAGCCCTGTACCTTGACTTTGGAGAAGAGTCTGGCGATCTCCCGTTTATGCAGAAGGAGCTTTCTATCTCTGAGTTCGTCGTGGTTGTTGTAGGTACCGTATTCATACTGAGAGATGCTCATTCCCTTGACATAGGCTTCTCCACCATAAAAGGTGATGTATGCTTCTTTCAGCTGCACCTTTCCTTTTCTCAGTGATTTGATCTCTGTACCCTGCAGTACCAGACCTGCTTCAAAGGTATCTTCAATGAAGTAATCATGTCTGGCTCTGCGGTTTACCGCAACTTCCTTGACTCCCATAAGAATGAAAAAGGGTCCTTTCTGGCCCCTTACTCAACAACTCGGATGATGATCGTAATAACGAACAGGAGGATACCTAAGCCCATCGTGATATACGAGATGACTTTCTCCGGTCCTCTTTCCTTGATGTTCTGGAAGAGTCCCAGATCGCCGCTTCCTGTAAAGGCGCTCAGTCCTTCTGATTTACCACCCTGCAGTAAGGATATGACAATTAATAATACCGCTACTATTAACAATAATACTCTCAACATTTCTTCACCTCTAAAACGTAATTATATATTAATATTTAACCTTATTTTCGTCAATCGCTTATCTCTTCCGCAGGAGCTTTTTCGATCATCTTCTTGCATTTTCTCTCGAATTCCCGCCGTTCCATCATGACGATGGCCCCACATCCTTCGCATTTGATCTTGATATCGGCACCCATTCTCGTGATCTTCCAGTAATGAGACTTCTTGCATGGATGATCTTTCTTCATCTGTACGATATCGCCTAATCCGTAATTCTCGATCATTTCTTCTCCTCGCTTTCCAGCAGTATGGTCACCGGTCCGTCATTCAGCAGACGTATCTTCATATCTGCACCGAAGATCCCGGTCTCTACTCTCAATCCGCATTTCCTGAGCTCTTCATTGAAGTGCTCATATAACATATTCGCTTTCTCTCCGCCTAAGGCAGCAGTGAAACTCGGCCGGTTTCCCTTCTTCGCATCTCCATACAGAGTAAACTGGGAGATCGACAGGATATCTCCTCCTACGTCAAAGAGAGAAAGATTCATCTTTCCGTTCTCATCTTCAAAGATACGCAGCTTGCTGACTTTCTGAGCCATCTTCGCCGCGATCTCTTCGTTATCTTCCAGACCGAAGCCCACCAGCAGGAGGAATCCCTTCCCGATCTCTCCGGTGATAGTTTCCTCTACCATGCAGCTTGCCTCAGATACTCTCTGTACTACTACTCTCATATATTCTTCCTGTTCTATTCAAAATGATATTCCTTATCGAGATATCCCAATAAGAAGGATTCTGCCAGGGAAGGCCTGCGGATATTCTCCCGAGCTTCATCCGTTGTAAACCAACGCCAGGAATCGACTTCCCCGTTCGTCTTCACATGTTCATCCTTAACGACCGCCGTAAAATTCAGCATCAGCGTATTGGAATACGGAAAGTAATGGGAATGATTGAAGGATACTTCCTCCACATCCAGTCCTACTTCTTCCTTAACTTCTCTTTTTACGGTATCTTCCGCATCTTCTCCCTTATTCACATATCCGGCTACCAGTACATAGGAATCTCTTCCATACTGCTTGATCAGCAGGATCTTATCTCTCGTCTCATTCGTCACGATCATACTGACAGCACAGGAGAAGATCGGAAAACGGAAATCCTGACACTTCTCGCAATACGGGATCTCTCCTTCCCCTTCCAGATGTCTCAGTATGAGCTTATGACCGCAATGCGGACAGTAATCGGTCTTCATGATCGGCGGCATATCAATACCTCTTTACATATTCTTTCAGGGCATCCACGAACGGATCACGTTCAATATCCAGAAGCACCAGAGTATTCTTATGGCCTTCTGTCTCGTAGGTCATACCCTCTTCTTCACCTTCCGTCTTGACACTGATCGCCATGTCTTTTCCTGTAAAGTATTCCGGATGAGCTTCATAGAAGAGCGGTGTGGAATCGTGCAGACACATACCCGGTTTGCCTCTTCTTTCTCCCAGTTCCAGCATGATGCCGGTCGAACCTTCGATGAGGTCTCCTACCGGATTATCCATCGCCTTCATCTCCATGATCTCTTCCTTCAGAAGATAGGCCTTCAGTGTGACATCCAGTCCGCACATGATGATGCGCATCCCGCTCTCAAATACTTTCTTGGCCGAAAGCGGATCGACGAAGATGTTGAATTCGGCATAAGGAGTGATATTGCCTCCGGAGAGTCCTCCGCCCATGACTGCGACTTCTTTGACGAGATCTTTGACATCCGGATGTCTTTCCAGCAGTATAGCGATATCTGTCAGAGGTCCTACCGGTACCAGCACCAGTTCTCCGGCATATTTCTTCGCACATTCATAGATCGCTTCGATGGCGTCTCCCTCTTCCACAGGAGCCTTGGAATCCGGGATCTCATATTCACCTAATCCGTTTTCTCCATGGCAGTAGGCAGCTGTATGAAGTTCTTTATCCAAAGGCTTTTCCGCCCCTCTATAGACCTTTATATCTTCTCTTTTCAGAAGAGACAGTACGTTTCTCGCATTGCGGAAAGTCTTATCGATCGTCTGGTTTCCGGCTACTGCCGATACACCGACTACTTCCAGTTCTTTCAGATTCACCGCATACAGCAGTGCCAGTGCATCATCGACTCCGGTATCCGTATCGATCCAAACAGGAATTTTCCGCTCCATACTTATTCCCTCCCTACCTATTTAGCCTACCACATTCTGAAGAAAAGAAGGATAATGAAGAAAAGGCAGGAAGATATCATGACAGACTTCTATTTCATCCGTCACGGTTCCATTGAATTCAAAGAACTCGGAACCAAGTTCTATCAGGGCTGGGGCATCGATATGGCACCTTTATCCGAAGAAGGCATCGCTCAGATCGAAGCAGTCTCTTCTTTTGAACTGCTGAAGGAATGTGAACTCATCCTCACTTCCCCTTACGGAAGATGTCTCCATACTGCTGCCATCTTATCGAAGAACCTGCAGATCCCGATCTCCGTAGAGACGAATCTCCATGAGATGCTGCTGGATCGGGACTATGTATGTCTCGACGACGAGGAAGGCATGAGACGGTTCGAAGAGAGGATCGCCATGAACGGAGAATGGCCCGAGGGAGAAGAAAAGCCCTGGGAATCCAAGGAAGAGATGCAGGAGAGGATCATCTCCGTCTTAGCCAAGTATATGGACCGTAAGAGTGTCATTGTGATCTCCCATGGCTCTTTGATGCAGTATCTCTTCAATACCGAGCATCCGGGAAACGGCAGTGTGATGAAACTGACACTTCATACCGAAGAAGATTGATTCAAGTCACAGTTGTTTCCCTTTCCTAAGTCATTATCCTATACTGGATTCACCATAAAGAGTACACGAGGGACAAGCCCGATGACTGTACAGCAGCCTGCTCAAAGAGTAAGGTGCTAAAGCTTGGATGATGGGAACGATCGTTTTTAAAGGCTTCCCTTCATCATGGGAAGCTTTTTATTGGAAAGGAGACTTATGACAGACTGGAAACAATACGCCGTCGTCCCGGTATACAGCCCGGAAGACAAGAAAAAACTGGAACGTTATCTCTCAAAGAAACGGAACAGAGAGATCATTCTCGATCATACATACGTTATAAGACAGAAGGTGATGATTTCTGCAGAAGACTCTACACTATCAGAAAAGACCTGTCGGACATGGGTACGGTCAACGTCACCGGAGCAATCTGGTTTCCCGGCAAGCACACGCACAGTATCGAAGAATTCATACGCTGGGCCGAAGAAAAAGATCCTCAGTGAGGATCTGTGTGTTATCTCTTTTCGATGACGTAGCGGATGTAGTTCTTTCTTGTTTCCCCTGCCGGAAGTACCGGAGAGATGTAGTTCGTGAAGTTCACCGCATTCGGGAAGTACTGGCACTCTAAGGCTGTTCCATGAGAACGGTTGTAGGTCTGTCCGTACTTTCCTTTTCTTTCCGTCAGACCGTATCCGGTATACAGATGCATATCCGGCATATCGGAATAGACGCTGAGCAGGAGCTTCTCATTTCTCAGCTGGCAGATCAGCTTATCGCCCATGACTTCCCAGACGTAGTTGTTGTCGATACCGGAAGGAAGTTTTGATGTATTCTCGCCGATCTTCGTGAATGTCGTAAAGTCATACGGTGTACCTTTGACATCACGTACTTCATCAAGAGTCATGCTGAATTCATCGACCGGTGCATACTTGTCTGTCGTGATATAGAGCTCTTCATTGAGGTTGTTTTCATCGCCCAGATTGAAGTAGGAATGGCTCGTCATATTGAAGACTGTATCCTTGTCGCTGCTTCCTTCAAAGGTCTGCGTCATCGTATTTCCATCGAGGGAATACGTTACTTTCGCAAATAAATTTCCCGGGAAACCTTCTTCTCCATCCATGGAATAATAGCTGAATACCAGCTTGTCTTCTGTCTGATCGACCATCGTCCATCTGCGGAATCCGAAGCCGTTCTTGCCTCCGCCATGGAGGTTGTTTTCGTTGTTGTTTTTGGCTAGATGATAGGTCGTACCATTCAGTGTGAATTCCGCATTCTTGATACGGTTCGCATTTCTGCCGACACTGGCTCCTAAGGTTCCTCCCTGGCTCGTATATTCCTCTTCCGTATCGTAGCCTAATACGATATCGGTATTCGTTTCTTTCTCAATGAAACGGATCAGGGTAGCTCCCAGGTCGGATACTGTAATACTTATCTTTTCATTTTCGATCGTATAGAACATTTTCTTTACCTCTCATCTATTATTCTACAATTGTTTTCTCTACAGAAAAGAGGAAACTGCCATTGCCAGGAATACTGCCGGCAGCATATTCGATACCGGGACCTTCTTTCCGAAGACGAGATTGATGCCGATGCAGAAGATGAGTGCCGATCCTACCAGAGATACATCATTG
>JAZPYW010000018.1:0-10702 GCA_045544415.1 Erysipelotrichaceae bacterium | reverse complement strand
GTGCGGCTTTTTCAAGCTCATTGAGCTTCGTTCTCAGTGTGTCGTAATCATTGTGATCGACAGCTGTCTGCAGCTGATCACGGAGTTCTCTTACCTGTTTCTTCTGATCTTCCGTGACATTCGGATTCTCAGCATTGAGCTGATCATCGATCTGCGTGATGAACTGTTCTGCTTTATTCTTCAGTTCTGCTTCTTCTTTTCTCTTTTCATCGGCAGCTCTGTTCTCTTCTGCTTCACGGACCATCTTATCGATCTCAGCGTCGCTCAGACCGGAAGAATTGGAGATCGTGATATCCTGAGATTTATTCGTAGCTTTATCTGTTGCGGATACATGGACGATACCGTTGACATCGATATCGAACTTGACTTCGATCTGCGGGATGCCTCTTCTAGCCGGTGCGATACCGGTAAGCTGGAAGTTGCCTAAGAGCTTGTTGTCGCGGGCCATCGGTCTTTCACCCTGGTAGACCATGATATCGACAGCCGGCTGGTTATCGGCAGCAGTCGAGAAGATCTGCGTCTTGGATGTCGGGATCGTCGTATTTCTCGGGATCATAACGGTCATGACGCCGCCGAGTGTCTCGATACCTAAGGATAACGGTGTGACATCGAGCAGGAGGACATCGTTCGGGTTCTCACCGGCTAAGATACCGCCCTGGATCGCAGCACCCATCGCAACGACTTCATCCGGGTTGACGGAACGATTCGGTTCTTTGCCGAGTTCCTGACGTACAGCTTCCTGAACGGAGATCATACGGGTAGATCCGCCGACCAATAATACTTCATCGATATCAGCCGGAGTCAGATCGGCATCGCGTAATGCCTGACGTACCGGAGCGATCGTACGGTCGACGAGGAACTTCGTCATCTTATCGAAATTCGCTCTCGTGAGGTCTGCTTCAAAGTGCAGCGGACCGGACTGATTTGCGGAGATGAACGGTAAGGAGATATGAGTCTGTACCATAGCGGACAGATCTTTCTTAGCCTTTTCGGCAGCTTCCTTCAATCTCTGTAAAGCCATTCTGTCGGCTTTCAGATCGATGTTGTACTGTCTGCGGAAATCTTCAGCCATCCAGTCGACGATGACGTTATCGAAGTCATCACCGCCTAAGTGGTTATCACCGGCTGTTGCGAGAACTTCGAATGTACCGTCTGCCAGATCAAGGATGGAGACATCGAATGTACCGCCGCCTAAGTCGAATACGAGGACTTTCTGTTCTTTATCCGTCTTATCGATACCGAAGGCAAGAGCTGCGGCTGTCGGTTCGTTGATGATACGTTCGACTTCAAGACCGGCGATCTTACCGGCATCCTTCGTAGCCTGTCTCTGGGCATCATTGAAGTATGCAGGGACCGTGATGACGGCCTTATCGACCTTTTCGCCTAAATATGCTTCCGCATAGGATTTCATATACTGCAGGATCATTGCACTGATCTCCTGCGGTGTATAGTTCTTTCCGTTTACGAAAACTTTCTCATTAGAACCCATCTTTCTCTTGATGGAAGAAACGGATTCTTTATTCGTGACTACCTGTCTCTTTGCGGCATCGCCGACGATGATCTCATCGCCCTTGAATGCGACGACAGATGGAGTCGTACGGTTTCCTTCCGGGTTCGTGATGACTTTCGCTTCTCCGCCTTCCAGAACGGAAACACAGGAATTTGTTGTACCTAAATCAATACCGATAACTTTGTTGCTCATAATAATACCTCCTTATTCGCTCACTTTGACCATGCTCGGTCTCAATATTCTATCTTTCAGTTTGTAGCCTTTCTGCAGGACCTGGATAACGATACCCGGTTCTGTACCTTCCACCTTTTCGCTCATCAGAGCCTGGTGGAAATTCGCATCGAACGGTTTGTTCAGACAATCGATCTCTTCGACACCCTCATCTTTCAATGCCTTGATGAGCTGTGCATAGATCATCCGGATGCCGTCGACAAACGGTTTGAATTCATCGCTGACTTCCTGGGATAACGCTCTTTCCAGGTTGTCGATGACCGGAAGGATCTCCAGGGCAAAGGACTGTATCCGGTATTTCCGGGTCATTTCCGCTTCGGCATTCAGTCTCTTCTTGAGATTCTCCGTATCTGCATACGCCATTGCATATGCATTTTTCAGTCTGGCGACCTCTTTTTTCAGGTCTTCTACTTCATTGTCTTCTTTCAGGTCGGTGACGATCTCTTCTTCGTCTTTGATCTCTTCATCGACCGGTCTTTTTTCTTCAGCCATGATCTTCCCTTCTATTTCTTAAACATATCTTCGATCTCTCTCGTAAGATAATTCAGAAGAGAGATGACCCGGTTGTATTCCATTCTCCGCGGACCGACGACCATCAGACTGGCATTGTCTTCATCATTGATCTTGATCTCGGAGGTAATGATCGCCATGTCGTTCTTCCAGATGAGCTTTGTTCCCTCATTCGGAGAAGCGACGATCGCATTTTCTTCGTTACGGGCATCCGAGAGTCTGCGGAAGAACTTGGAATCCGAGAAGAATCTCGATATCTCTTTCAGTTTGTTGATATCGGAGTATTCCGGCTGATACATCATCTTATCTTTTCCGTCGAAATACAGATTCTCGCTCGCGAATTTCATGAAGGCTCCCGCGAAGGCATTGAACAGAAGTTCGTAGCGCTGTATGCTGTCAACCAGGATCGGACGTAAGGACTGCAGTTTTTCCGGCAGGTCCGAGATCTGCGTGCCCTTCAGACGGTCATTCAGGATCTCTGTGCATTTCTCGATATCCTCGACACTGACTTCTTCGGTAAAGTTGAAGGTCTTGGATTCGGTATAGCCGCTCGAAGTGATGAAGATGCATACCGCTGTCTTCTTATCGATCGGGAATACCTTCAAATGCTGAAGTGTCTGGACACTGCTGTCCGGTCCCAGCATACCGCTGGTCAGATTCGTCATATCCGAGATCATTCGGCAGCTTTCCTTGATCGCATCTTCGATATTCGTAACGTCTTTATTGAGAACGTTCGTAAGAGCGTATTTTACTTCCTCATCCAGGTCTTTATTGAGTAGATGCTCGCAATAGTACTGATACCCTTTATTCGAAGGGATCCTGCCTGCGGAAGTGTGCGGTTTCTCGATATAACCGAGGCTCTCCAATGCAGCCATATCATTACGTATCGTTGCACTGGAATAAGGCAGATCGTATTTCTCTACCAGGGTCTTGGATCCGACCGGTTCTGCGGTAGCGACAAATTCATCAATGATGGCACGAAGGATATCGATCATTCTCGCTGTCATTGCCATAATACCAACCTCCTTTAGCACTCCTTTTCTCTAACTGCTAATAGTGTACAACAGAAAATTAGCACTGTCAACAAATATCTGCTAAATGATATTTAAAAGAAAAAGATCTTTCGATCTTATTCTGTTTCTTCTCGATAATACAGTAATTTATTGATCCCGTATCTTTTTTCCTTATATAAAAAATAGCCGCTCATCTGTTCCGCCAGATCGGTATTCTTGCGTACTTCCGCTACGATCCTGCCGTTCTCTTTCAGCAGGCCGTATTCCCGGATCAGGGAAAACAGATACCCAAAATGAGAGAAGGCATACGGAGGATCGAGATAGATAAAATCGAAGGATCTGCCGGAAAGACGTTTCAGACAGAGATCGAAATTGAGATTGAGGACTTCCCTGTTCTCATGGACTTTCGCAAGATTTGCCCGGATCAGGGAACAGGCCTCACTGTTCACATCATTAAATACTGCGTCCTTGGCACCGCGGGAGAGGGCTTCCAGACCGATGGCACCGGATCCGGAAAAGAGATCCAGTACTTCTCCCCCTTCTACATCGATGCTGGAGAAGAGAGCTTCCTTGACCATATCCCGTGTCGGCCGGGTGACATCGCTTCCTTCCGGAGACAATAACGGAGTCCGTTTATATTTGCCGGCGATGATCCTCATTGATTTTCCTTTCGATAACGGGAGATCTCCGCTTCCGCCAGACCGAGAGACGCCATACAAGCCATCATGGACGTACCGCCTGCCGACAGCAGCAGCAGCGGGACACCGGTCAGAGGGATCAGTCCGCTGACACCGCCGACGTTCAGGAAGAAGTGAACGAGGAAGTAGAGATATACACCGAAGAGGATCATCTTGGAAGAGTTCTTCGTGCAGCGCAGCGAATAACGCCTCAGCGGGATGATGATGCCGAGATATGCGATCACGACCGGAAGCAGTCCGAAGACGATACCGAGCTCTTCTACGACGACCGGAAGGATGAAGTCCGTCGTCGGGTTCGGGAAGTTCATATATTTGTGGATGGAATTGCCGTATCCGAGGCCGAATAAGCCGCCTGTCGCAAAGGACACCAACGACATGACGAGATGATAGCCGTCATCGTAAAGATAGAGGAACGGGTTTGCGGAAGAAAGGAATCGGGCGATCTTATAGGAAGATCCCGACATCTTCTGCAGGATGGAAGTTCCGATCGGTGACAGGATGAAGAGGACCGCAAGGATGCCCAGGAAGATCAGCAGGATCATGATGTTCTGGATCGGACGGAATTCCTTATAGTTCGGCACTAAAGCGATACAGTAGGCAATGATGAAGAGGACGACACCGGAACCCAGGTCGTGCTGTATGACGACGATGATACCTACATACAGCATCGCCGCAATCGCATACTGCTTCAGATTCTCCAGATTCCGGACTTTTCCCTGATTGGTTCCCAAAAGTTTCGCACCGAATGCGATGATGAAGATCTTGGCGAATTCCGAAGGCTGGAAGGATACCGGTCCGAGATAGATCCAGGCATAGGCACCGTTGGCAGCCGAGAAGATCCTGGCTAACAGCAGTAAAAACAGAATAAAACCATAGCCGAGCCAGTATACCTCTCTGCGGACCTGCAGGACATTGATCGAGGATACAAAAAAGAATACGAAAATACTGACAGCCGCATAGATCGCCTGACGGATCCCGGTCGAAACGATGACGGATGTCTGGCCTGTTGCGGAAGGCATAGCTGCCGACATGATCATGAATGAACCGAAAACGATCAGGAAGATCGAAGAAATGAGGATCGGTTTATCACTGTAGCGGGAAAAGATCCCCGTTCTGCCTTTTAAACTCATGTCATCATTTTATCACTTATTTGTCCAAAAAATATAACTTCGAATATAATATAGATATGCTTATCAATAACGACACGATCATCAAGGATGACGACCCGATCATCCGCGAACGTTCCGAAGACGTAACACTTCCTTTGTCAAAAGAAGACGAAGGCATTTTAAGAGACATGCTGCAGTACGTAAAAGATTCTACTGTACCGGAATTAGCTGAAGAAAGAAATCTCCGCCCTGCCGTCGGCATCAGTGCGATCCAGGTCGGTGTGAAAAAGAAAATGACAGCTGTCGTTTTAAAGAACAGCGACGGCGAGATCGAATGCGAATATGCTCTGGTCAATCCTCGTATCGTTTCCAATTCTCTCGAAAAAGCTTATCTGAGCAGCGGTGAAGGCTGTCTCTCCGTACCGGAAGATCATGAAGGTTTCGTGCTCCGCAGCGCCCGCATCAAAGTAAAAGCCTATGACCTTCTGCAGGACCGCAATATCGAGATAAAGGCAGATGGATATCTCGCTATCGTTCTCCAGCATGAATTAGATCATTTCAAAGGCAAATTGTATTACGATTACATCAATAAGAAAGATCCTTATCAGGAAGATCCGCAAGCAATTAGAATTGAATAATTGCTTGTTTTCATGTATTATTTAGTTGTCTTTTGAGTATATTGAATACAATAATTAAAATTCTTAACGGAGGAGATTATGAATAAAAGACCTCTTGACAATAAACCGGTCTACAACGGGGCCAATTACGACAGCAAGACCGACACTTTAGTCTATGCTTTAGGCGGCCTCGGCGAAGTAGGAAAGAATATGTACTGCTTCGAACATGACGACGAGATCATTATCGTCGATGCCGGCGTAAAATTCCCGGATGACGAGCTTTTAGGCGTCGAATACGTCATCCCGGACTACACTCATCTGATCAAAAACAGAGACAAGATCAAAGCACTTGTCATTACTCACGGTCATGAAGACCATATCGGAGGTATCCCTTTCTTCCTCCTGTCCTGCCCGATCAAAAAGATCTATGCGCCGAGATTCGCCAAAGATCTGATCGAAAAGAAATTACAGGAAAGAAGAAAGCTCGCTTCAACGAAAGTCATCGAGATCAACTCCAATTCGGCGATCTCGACCGATCATTTCCGTCTCGGCTTCTTCGATGTCGTACATTCGATCCCGGATGCCCTGGGTGTTCTCATCAATACCCCGAACGGCAGAGTCGTCTGCACCGGAGACTTCAAGTTCGACCTGACCCCGATCGGCCAGAATTCCGATTACCAGAAGATGGCTTATATCGGCGCTGCCGGAGTCACCCTTCTCTTATCGGATTCCACCAATGCCGAAGTAGAAGGCTTCTCCATCTCGGAAAAGAAAGTCGCAGAAGCGATCATCGATATCACGAAGAAGACACAGGGAAGACTGATCATCTCCACCTTCGCATCGAATGTCAACCGTCTGGCGCAGATCATCAAAGCTGCTAAGGATTACGGCAGAAAAGTAGTCGTATTCGGACGCAGTATGGAGAATGTCGTCGCTATCGGTCTCAAAAACAAGTTTATCGATGTACCGGAGGATACCTTTATCGCTCCGGAACTGATCAATACCGTTCCGGCAAACAAGCTATGCATCGTCTGTACCGGATCTCAGGGTGAAGCACTCGCAGCTCTCAGCCGTATCGCGGCAGGAACACACAGATATGTCGGCATCATGCCGGGAGATACTGTCGTCTTCTCCTCTTCCCCTATTCCGGGCAATGCCCTCAACATCAACGGCATCGTCAATATGCTGGTACGGAAAGGCGCCAAGGTCCTCACCAAGACGACACTGGCCTCCCTCCATACGACCGGACATGCCTCCAAAGAGGAACAGAAGCTGATGCTGCAGCTGATCAAGCCGAAGTACTTCATGCCGGTTCACGGTGAATACAAGATGCTCTCACTCCACGCCGACTCTGCTGTAGAGACCGGTGTACCGAGAGAGAACTGCTTCATCTGTGCAAACGGCGATGCCCTGGTCATCCATCAGGGTGAAGTCTACCGTTCTAATACACGTATCCAGACTGATGCAATCTATGTAGACGGCAACGATATCTCCGGACTTTCGACATCCGTTCTTAAGGACCGCAAGATCCTCGCAGATAACGGTATGGTCGCTGTCATCGTCTGCATCGATTCCCGCTACAACAAGATCCTCTGCCGTCCGGGTATCGTCTCCCGAGGCTTCATCTACCTCAAAAACAATCAGGCGATGATGAAGGAAGCAGAGACCATCGTCTATGAACAGCTCCGCCAGGTAATGAAAGAGAAAGTCACCTTCGGCGATCTGAAGAACTGCATCCGCAATACCCTGGAGCCATACCTCTACGAAAAGACGCACCGCAATCCGATCGTCATACCGGTCATCCTCAATCATGTGGATGCCCGCAAGAAAAAAGAACAGTAAAGAAACATAAAGTACAGCTGAATTGTAGTGTCCCCACAAAGTTGGACTTAATAATTCAATTACAGCTGAGATAAGGATTGCTGCCTGTAAGCTAAAGGCGACAGTCCTTTTCTTTTGATGTTGATCCTTTCTGTATTGTAGTAAGTAATATATTCTTCCATAGCTGTCTTAAGCTCTTCCTGTGTTTTGAATTCATGGCCGTAATACATCTCGTTTTTCATGATGCCGAAGAAGTTTTCCATCGGGGAATTGTCCATACAGTTGCCTTTTCTAGAAAAGGACTGAAGTATGCCTTTGTCTTTCAGCCATTTCTGATAAGGCTTCATCTGGTATTGCCAGCCCTGATCGGAATGAAAGATGAGTCCTTCAATATCGGGATAGAGTCTAAATGCTTCATCGATCATCCTTTTTGTCTGACTGAAATCGGGACTTGACGAGATGTCGTAGGAAATGATGAAACTGTCATACATATCCAGGATCGGAGAAAGATACAGTTTGCCTTGTGCACACTTGAACTCCGATACATCGGTCGTCCACTTCTCATTGGGCTTTGAAGTACTGAAATCTCTGACATACTTTGTCTTGTGATTTATTTCATCCACTTCCTTATGAAGCAGGAGATTCTCTTTATACTCACCGTTATCGCCCTTATAGGAATGATATCTTCCGTTTCTTCCCTGTATGGCCAAAAGGGAATTCTCTCTCATGATCCTCTCGATTCTTTTGTGGTTGATGCCGGAGAGTTCATCGGGCAGAGTCAGGATGATTCTTCTGCTGCCGTATCTTGACTTGTGATGGAGGAATACCGGAAGGATGAGAGATAAGATGCGTTCATCTTCTTCCTTACGTCTTTTTACAGCACTGATATGCCTGTCTGAATGATAGTAACAGTATGTGGATTTGGAAAGGCCGGATACTTTTAAAAGAGTCTTTAGAGAGTATCTTTGCCTCAGTTCATCGATCACAGTTACTTTTTCTTCTGTTCTCGGGCCTTTCTTTCCTGAACCAAGGCACTCAGTTTTTTTAGATATTCATTCTCCGCTCTTACATATTCCAGTTCTTCAAGAAGCTCTTCCTTCGTCTTGTCGGAATCTTTCTTCTTCGCGGAATCGGGTCTCTTATTCTTCATGGATGGTTTGCCTCTTTTTATTGATTTTAAACCATCGATGCCTTTATCCATATAGATCTTGTGCCATTTGATCAATACACCTGTACCGATGCCGGCCGAACGGGCGACAGAGCTGTACGATTCCCCGTTCTCTACTCTTTTTATCAATTCAAGCCTCTGATAAACATCCGGTGTCGGTCTTCCGTGCTCAAGACCGGCCTCACCAAGAGAATCATAGATCTTATACCATCTGACTACCTGATCGTGGAAACGTTTGTGTCTGACGTTAGGCGGGTCTTTAATGTGTTCACCGTTTTTATACTTTCTAATGCACTCCAGTTTGAACTCCTTTGAATACTTCATAAATTAAAAAGTGAACCTCCTTTAAGTTGGTCCAACTTTAGGGGTTCACTTCAAATGGCTGTACTTTTTTCTTGTGTTCTGTATCCGTGGATACGTTTTTATTAGAAGACGAAATTGCCGTTTTCGAAGACCGTCACTTCTTCGCCTTCCTGAGTGATGCCGACGACGCTGAGGTCTCTTGTACCGAACATGAAGTCGACATGATTCATCGAATCATTACCTCCGAGTTCATAGAGTTCTTCCGTGCTCATATCGACACCGCCTTTGATATTGGTCGGATAGCAGGCACCCAGAGCCAGATGGCAGGAGGCATTCTCATCAAACAGAGTGTCATAGAATAGGATGCCGGTATCGGAGATCGGTGAATCATAGGAGATGAGCGCTACTTCACCTAAGGACTTCGATCCTTCATCTGTCTCGAGCAGAGTCTTCAGGACATCTTCGTTCTTCTGAGCTCCGTATTCGACGACGACACCATCTTTAAAGGTAAGATGGAAACCTTCGATGAGCTTTCCTCCGTAACTGAGCGGTTTGGATGCATAGACCGTTCCGTTGATACGGCGGCGATCCGGCATCGTGAAGACTTCTTCAGTCGGGATATTCGGCAGAAATTCGACTCCCTTCGGTGTATAGGCGGAAGCACCTTCCCAGATATGGTCCTTGATAAGACCTACGGTGATATCGGTACCTATTTCATTATGGAAACGAAGTTCCTTGAAGGAATGCCTGTTCAGGATCTCTACGTGATGGAAGATCTCATCTTTGTGGGCATTCCAGTTGTCTACGGTCTTTCCGCATTCTACCCGGGATGTATAGAGGATGGCTTTCTGCAGCTCCTCCATCGCTTTCCCGGTATCGAGATCCGGGAATACCTTTTTCGCCCATTTCTCATTCGGATAGGCAATGATCGACCACTGGCCGATGTTGTTCATCGTATAGTACTGGAATTTCTGCATGGCTTTCATACGGCTCATGCGTACGGTACGGATCTTATCGGAATCGATCCCGTTCAGAAGATCCGGATCAGAAGAGATGATATTGAGGAAGCAGGATCCTTTATCGATATATTCCTGTTCTCTTTCGACCGTCCAGTTCGGTACACGGGCGAGTTCTTCCGTTGCGACACTTTCATAATGCATCCGGGTGACCGGCTCATCTTTATAGTTGACATAGACATAGGACGAACCCTGCTCGTATGCGACTTTGACACATTCGCGGACAAGCTCATAGGCATCGACCGGTGCACTGATGACCAGCGGCTGGCTTTTCTGTACATTGACACCGATCTTTACGGCGAGTTCAGCGAGTTCACGATTCAATTCTTTAGACATAAGACCTCCTCAGATCGTGACATAAGTCCCTTTTTCACGGATATCGACAAATAACAGCGCATCTTCTCCGAATACAGAACCTAATACCTTCTTGTATTCATCGACCTTATCTAACGGCACGATCGCCTGTATCGTTCCTTCAAATCCGCCTCCGTGTACACGGGAAGCGCCCTCTTCTCCAAGCACCTTTTCACTGAGTGCTAAAGCCAGTGTCAGGTTCTGATGCAGCGGGTTGACATAGATGTTCTGGAGATACATAAAGCTGGAACGGCCGGATTCTTTCATCAGATGCAACAGACGTTTGATATCTTTCTGCTTCACTGCTTCCTTTTCTTCGGCAGCCCTCTTATCTTCTTCATAGAAATGGATG
>JAZPYW010000017.1:0-37835 GCA_045544415.1 Erysipelotrichaceae bacterium | reverse complement strand
TCTATTGTAAGGAAAGGTGACATTCTTTGTATAACCCTTGTCGCATACCCGCATAGCGGGTAGTGTTTGTTCCTCACGGAACAGTGTAAACACTCTATAAAAAAATCCCTGATTTCTCAGGGATCTCTATCAGTTTTCTTCCTTATAGTCGTGCAGCCAGAGGAATTCTTCCGGTTCTTCGCACTTTGCACGTACCCACGGATCGTTCGGCAGATGACGGATCATCCAGCAGGTATACATCACATAGCCCGGTGCTGCAGACTGAGGATGTGTCTCTCCGCCCGGGATCGCACTGAAGGAACCGTCGGTGCTCTTGAAGACCTGGTCGCCTACGAAGCTGGCGCCGAAGCCTTCCGGATGATCGAACTTGAAGTAGTAGGTCTCCGGCTGAGGATGACGGTGCGGGATATATCCGGACCAGTTTCCCGGGGCATTGAGGACTTCACCGATGACCATATTGGACTTCGGGGCGATGTCATAGTCGAAGATCGTATTGACTCTTCTTCTCGCGTTGTTTCCTAACATGCCGACACAGGACCAGCCCCATGGCGCATCTTCCGGTCTGTACCATTCCGCATCGCATTCATTCTCATTGTTCGTCTTCTGGATGAGGATCTCGGAGTCTGTAAGTGCTGTGACTTCCGCACAGTCCTTCGCATAGATATGGAGAAGATACGGACCATCGGTAAAGACATCTTTTCTCTTTGCCTCTTCC
This sequence comes from Erysipelotrichaceae bacterium, assembly GCA_045544415.1. Lineage (GTDB taxonomy): Bacteria > Bacillota_I > Bacilli_A > Erysipelotrichales > Erysipelotrichaceae > Colivicinus. The sequence continues at coordinate 37,120 of JAZPYW010000017.1, read as the reverse complement.
CTGTGGTCTTTCCATGTCATCTCTACATCGCCGCTCAGCAGCAGGATGGCTGCTTCTTCATCCGTTACGGATACGGTCTTTGTCTCTCCGGCCTTCATACGATAGACACGGATGTCCATCATCTGGTGGCTGTACTCATTGTCGTAGGTCGTCAATACCTGCATTCCGTTCTCATCGAACTTAGGATAACCGAATACTTTCATTTTCTTATTCCCCCTTCACCATTGTAACAGCGTTATTCACGATATCTTCCACGGAGATACCGATCACTTTCTTCAGATACGGCATCGTTCCGACTTCTCCGAAACGATCCTGTGCCCCTAAACGTTTCACCTTGCTCGGATACTGTTCGCATAATACTTCGCATACCGCAGAACCTAATCCGTTATTGACTAAATGATTCTCTACGGTCAGGATCTTACCGGTCTTCTTGGCCAGCGATACGATCATCTCATCATCGATCGGCTTCAATGTGAACATATCGCATACCGAGGCATGGATACCCATCTCTTCCAGTTTCTCGGCAGCCTGTAAGGCATCATCGACACAGACACCGTTCGCGATGATCGCGATGTCGTTTCCTTCCTTTAAGAGATTGGCTTTTCCGATCGTGAAATGAGATCCCTTCGGATATACCGAGATCGCTTTCTTGCGGGATAAGCGGATATAGGTGAGACCGTAGATGTCCTTGGACTGTCTCAGCAAGTCCTCCAGCATGACCGAATCCGTCGGTTCCAGGACGATCGTATGCTGAAGACCTCTCATGATGCCGAGATCTTCAAACGGGATATGCGTACCGCCGTTCTGGGCAGCTGTGACACCCGGATCGGAACCAATGATGCGGACATTGAGACCGCTGTAGGCAACAGACAGATAGAGCTGATCCAGCACTCTTCTGGTCACGAACGGCGCAAAAGAGTGTACGAACGGGATCATCCCCGTCTCGGAGATACCGGCCGCTACACCGACCATATTGGCTTCCTGGATACCGCAGTCGATCGTTCTCTCCGGGAAACGTTTCTGGAATTCATTCATCTTGATGGAGTTGATGATATCCGCATCGAGATAGACGACCCGCTCGTCCTGTTCTGCCAGGTCGATCATCGTCTTCGTGAATACCATCCTCATTTCCTGTTCTTCCGGTAAATGCGTGAATGTCATCTTATTTCACCTCCATGGCATCTAATGCAGCTATGGCTGAATCATACTGTTCCTTCGAGATCGTCACATGGTGATTATAGTAGACGCCTTCCGCAAAATTGCAGTCCTTGGCTTTGATCGTATGCAGAACGATCATCGACGGCTTCTCGGTCTGTGCCTTGGCTCTTTCGATGCATTCCTGGATGGCCCGTACGTCATGTCCGTCACATTCCTGGGCATACCAGCCGAAGGCTTCATATTTCGCCCGAAGATCCCCCAGATCGCAGATATCTTTCGTAAAACCGTCTAATTGTTTCTTGTTGTAATCGGTGAAGGCGATCACATTGTTCAGCTTCTTCGTGGAGGCATAGAGTGCTGCTTCCCATACCTGACCTTCCTGTGATTCTCCATCTCCGACGATCAGATAGACATAGTTGTCTTTATGCTGAAGCTTGAATCCGGTCGCCAGTCCCATTGCTAAGGATGTTCCCTGACCTAATGATCCGGTCGTCATATCGATACCCGGAGTCAGGTTCTTATCGCAGTGAGAAGGATAATGAGTCCCCGGCTTATTTAAAGTGGCGAGATCTTCATACGGGAAGTATCCCTTGAGTGCGAGACATGCCATCAGTCCCGGGCCGCAGTGTCCCTTGGAGAGGACCAGACGGTCTCTGCCTTCCCATTTCGGGTCCTTCGGATCGATCTTCATCACATTGTTGTAGAGAACGGACAGGAGTTCGGCGATACTCATCGTACCTCCGACATGTCCCATACCGTCGCTGTAGAGACAGTACAGGGTCGCTTTTCTCAGTTCTCTGGCAAATTCATACAGTTCGTGATCTGTCATCATATACTGAATTTCCTCCGATAAGTCCATTTTAGAACGCAAATAGACTGAACGCAATATGAATTGTATACAATTTTAATATTCTTTATACAATTATCTTTATTTGTGCTCAATATATAGGAAGATGTGCTAAAATATAGGTGATATGGCAACAGGATCAAGTGAAAAAGTATATGCATATCTGCTGAAAATGCTGCTGAAAGGCGAATTGAAGCCGGGAGAGAAGATCGCCGAACAGCGTCTGGCTGAGTTTTTCGATACTTCACGTACTCCGGTACGGGAGGCTTTGATACGTCTTCAGGGAGACGGACTGGTAGAGATCTATCCGAAACGCTTCGTTCAGGTCAAACAGATCGACAACGAAGAACTGAGGAACATCGGTCTTCTGCGTATCACCATGGACCGTGCTGCCGTACGTATGGCCCTTCTCAGAGCTTCCAAGGAAGAACTCCTCCATCTGAAGAAGATCGCTGAAGACTGTCTGGATGCCTACCGAAGGAATGATACCGACGAACAGAGGAAACTGGATGGAGAATTCCACCGCTACTTATCCTCTATCGGCAAGAATCCGGAACTTTTGAAGATCTATGATCAGCTCTATCTGAGAGTACGCTTCCTTCAGGCACATCATGAAGACAACGTCATCAAGGACGAAGAAGTACACCTCCTTCAGCATCTCGAACTGGCGGATGCCCTGCTGAACGGAGATCAGGACCGGGCCTTCTCGATACTGGCCTCTCATCTGTCGGCCTTCTACGATATCACGGAACTCGTTGATCGGGTATATTGATACAGCCTCCAGGCTGTTTTTATCTGCTTCCGGACCATCCTCCTCTTTTCCCAAAAAACAGAGACCTTTCTGTCTAAAAACAATATTTTTAAAACTCGGTATTTTTTTACTGATTTTGATTGTATAATGATTAAGTAGACTGTATGACGATACAGCCGCAATAACGTAGGAGGAAACATGTTCGATTACACAGGAAAAGTAGTTGCGATCACCGGAGCATCTTCCGGTCTCGGAAAGCAGATGGCAGAAGGTTATGCAAAACAGCACGCTAACCTCGTATTAATGGCAAGAAGAGTAGAAAGACTCGAAGCCAGCGCAAAAGAATGGTCTGAAAAGTACGGTGTTGATGTACTTCCGGTCGCATGCGATGTCACAAATGAAGATTCCATCAATGCAGCAGTTGCAGCAGTCAAGGAACACTTCGGTCACTGTGAAGTCATCGTCAACGATGCCGGCGGTGAAAAAGGTACCGGTACACCGTTAGTAGATTACGCTAGAGGGGACTGGGATTTCACATTAAATCTCGACCTCACTTCCGTATTTGCAGTAACACAGAAATTTGTCCGTTTCATGCAGGAAGCTATCAAAGACGGCAAGCAGACATACGGCCGTGTCATCAATATCGCTTCTATCTACGGTTTAGTCGGTAACACTGCTCTTCCGACGATCGCTTATCATACCACTAAGGGTGCGGTTGTCAACTTCACAAGAGGTGCTGCAGCTGAACTCGCTACTACCGGTATCACAGTCAATGCGATCTGCCCGGGTTACTTCTATACAGAACTGACTACAGCTACTCTGGATACAGAATACTTCCAGGCATTCGCTAACCAGTCCGTACCGATGAAGAGATACGGCAAACCGGGTGAACTGAATTCTGTCGCGGTCTTCTTAGGCGCTGAAGAATCCAGCTACGTAACAGGTCAGGTCATCGCTGTAGACGGCGGATATACCTGCATCTAACAGAAAGTTCAAACGAAAAGGAACTGTTCAAACAGTTCCTTTTTATACACTTTCATAGCTTTCTTTCAGCAGTTCGATGATCTCTTCATCACTCAGTACATCATCGAATATCAGCGTATACCAGCTTTTCTTATTCTTATGATAGGCTTCATAGATCCCGTCTCTTTTCAGCAGCTCCGGGATCCTTTTCTTGTCCGCATGGAGATCGATGACCTCTGCGATCTCTTTATTTAAAGAACGATCGACTTTGTTTCGTGCGACATCCCCGGTGAGCGCATACCACTTATTATTGTCTTTTCTTCGGTATGCCGCAAAGGAAGGAACTTTCTCCCAGAGGTATTCCGGCTCATCTCCGTACATCTCTTTGATGCATGTGCAGATCCTCATCGCCTGATCGGAACGGTAGTATCTCCTGCTGCAGCATTGTTCCCGGATATCCATTAGGATCCCTTCATAGATGCTCCCTACATATGAGGCAAATGTCCCTGCATCCTCTCTGCGGAAATTCGTATATTCTTCACCGGTATCCAGATCGATGATCCTGCCGCTGAACCTGTCTGTATATTCGATATCGATACGAAGATGATCATCCATCAGTTCATAGGAATAAAGATACTTCCCTTCCTCGTTCCGGAAACCGTATTTCTTCAGACGTTCTGTATCGGCCGTATATTTCACAAAGATTTTTTCTTCGATCATACTGTTCATACATTCCCATTATATTCTTTCAAATGTCAAATACACACCTTCCTGTCATTTCTATGTATTATATAGGTGATGAATAAAGACAGGAACGCAGAACAGTACCGATACATGACGGAGACACCGGTCCATAAGCTGATCATCACTTTAGGTGTGCCTACGATCATATCGACACTGATCTCTACGATATACAATCTGGCCGATACCTACTTTGTCGGATCGATTTCTACTTCCGCATCCGGTGCTGTCGGGATCGTCTTTTCTCTGATGGCCGTCATACAGGCCTTCGGATTCATGTACGGACACGGATCCGGTACGAATCTGTCCAAACACCTGGGCATGAAGGATATTGAGACCGGCAAGAGATATGCGGCTACCGGATTCTATCTGTCCTTACTCTCAGGTCTGATCATTACGATACTCGGTCTCCTCTTCCTGGATCCGTTCATGAGACTGCTGGGAAGTACGGAAACGATACTCCCGTATTCCCGGGAATACGGCATCTATATCCTGCTGGCAGCTCCTCTATTGGCTTCCAGCTGCGTCCTGAACAATCTTCTCCGTTATGAAGGAAAAGCCTTCTTTGCGATGATCGGTCTGTGCACCGGAGGTCTTCTCAATATCTTCGGTGACTTTATCCTTATCAATATATTCCATCTGGGAGTTACCGGTGCCGGGATCTCTACAGCAGTATCCCAGCTGATCAGTTTCATCATCCTGCTCGTTCCATTCCTCAGAAAGATCACGATCACTTCCTTCCATCCGAAATACATCACTTTGAAGAAAGAAGTCATCCTGCGTATCTTCTACAACGGTTCTCCTTCCCTGATCCGTCAGGGTCTGCAGTCCGTATCCGGTATGTTTCTCAATCATATCGCCGGACTCTATGGCGATGCGGCGATCGCAGCACTGTCCATCATGAACCGCATCACGAACTTCCTCTTCTGTGTCACCATCGGCTTAGGTCAGGGACTTCAGCCGGTATCTGCCTTCAACTTCGGAGCGAAGTTCTATTCACGGGTCAAGGATGCCTTCTGGTTCGGTCTGAAACTGAGCGTCGTCCTGGTCCTTATACTGGGTGTCTTCTCCTTCGGTTTTGCGGAACAGCTGATCACTCTCTTCCGCGATGATCCGGAAGTCATCATGATCGGTACTAAGGCTTTGCGTTATGAATGTCTCATCCTGCCAGCCATCTGTTTCTCGACCTTTGCGAACATGCTGTTTCAGAGTATCGGACAAGGCAAGATCGCTGCCTTCCTCGCATCTCTGCGTTCCGGTCTCTGTCTCATCCCTTCCCTCTTCATCCTGACTTCTCTCTTCGGCCTGACCGGTCTTCAACTGACCTATCCGGTATCCGACTTATCGGCCGGTCTCATCAGTGTCTACCCGGTCATGAAGTTCCTGAAGAATCTTCCGGAAGACGGCATGGATCTCTATTAAATCATTTACTGTTCATTTTTAAGAAGAAACAGTCCCGGGATCATGTCTCGGGACTGTGTTTATATTGCATTATACTTTGACCGGTCTTTTCCGAAGCCTGCGGATACACCAATAGATCCCATAGCCGATGAGGACTCCCAGAGTATTCAGCAGGAGATCATCGATATCGCTGGCACGTACGCTGAACGGCAGCTGCAGGATCTCGATGCAGAGAGATATCCCCATTCCCGCCAGGATCACCTTTCCGAATGAATCGAGCTTTTTATATATGATCGGCAGAATGATGCCCGTAGGAACAAACATGGCGATATTTCCGATCAGGTTGACCAGAAAATCTCTCTTACTCTGATAATCTGTCATTCGCACAAACGGGATCAGATTGATGCGGAACGGAAATACCGATGCCGGATCAAACAGAAGAGGCTGTACCCTTCCGTCTTTCAAAGCCATCGGAAAGAACGTAAAGCGGATCAATACGGCAAGGTTGATATACATCAGCACCAGTAATGCCTCCTGTTTCCAATCTATCCTCTTTTGTATTGCCCAGGTAATTATTCGGACCAGTATCCACAGTGCTGTAAATATGATCTCTGTCCAGAGGAACGGTATCTCGATCATACGGCCTCATCCGGCTGCTGGCCGTCATGGGCTTCCCAGGCGCATTCCGTGATCTTCATATCGGTAAATACTGCTGTAAAGGAAGAATCTTCCGGACTGCAGGCGTAGATCCCGAAGCGGATCTTTCCCTTTCCTTCATGCATATGACAGACTCTCATCTGCGAGAATCTCTTCCCGTCTTTCGAACATTCGATACAGTAATCATCTTCTCTGCGGCTGAGGCGGTACCACATCGTCTTTTCTTCTGTCCCTATCTCGATCGTAGCCCAATCGGAATAGCCGTTGTTGGTGACGACAGAACCCAGATGCTGAAAAGAATCATTCTCGTATTCTACCGATGCCTTGAGCCAGTTCTCGCTGTCCAGATACATCACGATCCCGCACTGGTCGAAACGCTGATGGCTGCCGGAGAAATCTGTCTTTACGATGAAAGAGAAGTATTTTTCTTCTGTCTCCGTCTGCAGTACCGGGGCATTGTCGTTACGGAAATGATAATACGTTCTCTGCCAGAGATCGGTATGAGGCATCGTTGTGATCTCGATCCTGTCTTCTTCGATATGGTATTCTTTCGGTTCTCTTGTCCAGATCCATTTTTCGTTCATATCTCTCTCCTATTCCGGAAACTCTCTTCGGATGAGTGTCCCTGTTTCATCGTAATAGTCGGTGTAGATCCATTGATTCGGATCTCCGTCATCATAATTCACTTCGATGCAGGGGTACTGATGATACCAGAAGGGATTCCGGTAATCATAATATGTCTCCTGATAATACATGATAAAACTGCTTTCCGTCCGGATCTTCTTTTCCCCATCTACAGTCACAGCTGTTTCCTTATCTGTCTCTTTCAGAAACAGACACAGTGATAGAAAACAGAGAACGATCCCGATAAGAGCTGTGATCAGGATGCGTTTCTTTTTCTCTTTGAATCTTTCTCTTCCCCGAAACAGGAAGTATCCGAGACCTGCGATCATATGGACTCCGTTCAGGATCCTCAGATATTTCCGGAAGATCAGATGTTTCCAAACCGAAATAAGATATATCAGAAACACAAGGCAGAAATACGCAAGGATCATCCGGTCTGTATTTCTATGATCATCTCTCATTTTTCTGTTTCCTGTTTCCCAGGTCTTTCACGATCTCCGGGATCAGTATCTTCATCAGTTCCCGGTCATCGATGTCCGGTGCTCTCATCGATTTGGCTCCCTCGTACGGCAATTCACTGCCTGCATTCGGCGTCAGTCTTTGAACTGCCGGAGTATCCTTCACCAGAAAACGGTCGTCATAGATACCTCCAAAGACTTTCCCCTGATAATAAAGGATATATTCTCCCATCATCGGACGATAGGTGACTTCCTCCAGATCGCGCAGCTGTTCCAGAACATAGTCCAGATATTCTTTCGTAGAAGGCATGGTTTATTGTTTTCCTTTCGAACCTTTATGGACCTTCATCATCTCCCGATAATGTTCGGCGGTAAGATGATTCTTTTTGATCTCGTTTTCTGTAAGAGTGCGGATGACCTTGGCAGGACGTCCATAAGCCAGACATCCGTCCGGTATGACCGTATTCTCCGTCACGAGACTTCCGGCTCCGATGATACAGTTATTGCCGACAGACACATGGTCCATAATGATGGATCCCATACCGATCAGGGTATCATTTCCGATCGTACAGCCATGGATGATACAGGAATGTCCTACGGTGACATAGTCTCCGATGCTTACCGGATTCGTCTTTCCTCCATGAACTACGGTATTGTCCTGGATATTCGTACATCTGCCGATGCGTATCGTTCCCTCTTCGATCCTCAGGACACAGTGATAATAGACAGAACTGTCTTCACCAAGCTCTACATCTCCAAATATCACCGCATCATCTGCGATCCATATATTCTTATCTTTCATATCTGCGTTTCTGTCCTTATATAATATTTTAATATAAATATTTTCACTTTATTTTAATCATTGTAAAATAAGGTTGATATGAAAAAGCTGCTTAAAAGATCATTGATCCTCGTTTTCTGTTTTTGTCTTATCCTGACTTCTTTTCTTTATGTAAAAGCAGAAGATAATGATAGTGACACGATCGATATCACCGACACCTACTTCGTGATCACTGCTCAGAAAGAAGCTCAGCTGAAGGTCCCGTTCAATAAGAACTGGTTTAAGAAAGATGCGACACAGTATGATCATGATCTCGCAAAGCTCTCTCTGGGTCTGGCGACCGCTTCCTTCCGTCCAAGCAAAGCAGCGACTCCGGACAAACAGGCAGATGAGAACGTTCTGACTTTCCTGGGTGAAGCCGGTTTTACTGATCTGCGTTCGGATGATTACGACAAAAACCCAAGTATGTATACGGTATCGACCGTTATGGGACATCAGACGATCGGTGAGGGAGACGAAGCCTTTGAACTGATCGCTGTCGGTGTCTGCGGACAGGGATACATGGATGAATGGGAATCCAACTTCTCGATCGGAGGAGGAGATATCCCGGAAGGATTCTCCCGTTCCGCACAGCTCGTCTATGACCGTATCTTCGGTTATCTCGCCAATTATCATATACGGGGTCCGATCAAGATCTGGATGTCCGGATTCAGCCGTGCAGCAGCCATCACCAATATCACAGCCGCCTGGCTGTCGGATTCCGATTTCTTCTCCGAGGAGACCGTCTTCGCCTATACCTTCGGTACACCGATGACGACCAGGGAAGTAAACTACAAATACTACCGGAATATCTATAATATCTGCGGCAAGATGGACCCGGTCACCAATGTACCGTTTGCGGACTGGGGATACTACCGTTATGGAACGACACTGTTCACACCTGCTCAGGAGACTGATTCCGACTTTGCGACCAAACGCTTAAAAGCAAACGAGATCTATAAACAGATCACCGGTATCGACTTCTGGTCCAATACCGGCATGAATTCCCAGCTGAGGGTCATTATGGATTATCTGCTGAAGATCTGTCCGAACGTAGAGACCTATGTCCTCTCTCTTCAAGATCACCTGATCAACCTCTGGGAGAAGCATGACGTCCGCAGTGTCATCCGAAACCTCATGGAGATGGCGAATGACCCGTTCCTCATCAACGAGAACAACCGTCATGAGGCGAATATGCTGCTGAATTATATCTCCTATCTCTTACTGGATTACACGGTCAAGGACAATGGATTCCGACGCTGGAACAATTCCGCATCTCTGGCTTCCAATATGGCTCAGGCTCATACTCCGGAACTCTATATCTCCTGGGTATTCTCGGTGAATCGTGCTCAGGACTTATACAGCGGATATACGTTCTTTACCCAGCTGTATATCGACGGCGATGTCACAGTCACGCTTTCCAAGGAAGGCAGAGATCTCGAACGGATGTCTTCACAGGAAGAGATCGATACCAGCATCCACCGCTACATCAACAAGAACGACAATAAGATCGTCGTGCTGATCCCTGGTGACCGCGATTATCAGATCGCTGTCGATGCCAACAGCGACTGCACCATCAGTATGATGGAAGCCGACTATGAAGCAGGACGTCAGGCACCGGCTCAGGCGACGATACACTATTTTGAAGCGAAAGAAGGAGACACGATCGCTGCCGACTTCTACCATACCGGGATCTCGGAATATTCGGTAGAAGATTCTTATTCCGAAACGGCTGAATTCGACTCCGAAGAATATCTCGATACCAACCGCTTCATCGCCTTCGAGCGCAGCAACATCGCCAACCTCACCTGGCGTGATCTCATCCTGGTGATCTACATCATTCTCCTGATACTGGTCATCACCGTAGCCATGGTGTTCTCCATCCTGATCAACTGGATGCGTCACAGACGTCTGCGCAATAAAGGCTATATCCCTAAGAATGTCAAATTCCGTCCGCTGCCGATCATCTGTATGTTCCTGATACTGGAATTCTACCTGACCGGAGAAGTCTATAAGCTCCTCTATTCCGCTCCGTCAAACGGTGTCTCTTATTCCAAGGTCATGATCACGATATTGACGGTCATCATCGCCTTCTACGGATACCGCAGAAGAAAAGACCGTTTCCATCTGCTGATCATGCTGTCGGTATTCCTCTTAGGTGCAGCTGATGTCCTGATGAACGTCTCCATCAGACTCGGTGCCTGCCTCCATATCGGTGCCTACACCTTCCTGGCCTATAACTTCATCCGGGAAGAAAAGCCGGATGCTTCTCAGTACTTCGCCTGGCTCATCATGGCAGCACTGGGTATCCTGTTTGTCATGACCAGGGACGGTACTTTCGGCATCCTCAGAGTTCTGGCAGTCCTCTACGTCCTGAGTTCTACTGCCATGACAGTAGCTGCCTTCCCGATCTCGCCAAGGACTTTCCGCGGTGCGACACTGCTGCTCTTATCCGGATTCCTGCTGATCATCAATCAGGTCTACGGAACGACCTTCTTCTCTCATCTGATCTCTCTGGGTGTCTACTACCTGGCTGTAGTGACCCTGGCCAGCAGCGGCAGCGGCTTCATACGCAGGCGTGCCATCATCGAATCCGTGCTGGAAGATGACGACGAGACGAAGCAGCCGCAGAACGCATAACAGACAATTATCTCCAAGTATAGTAAAGGCTCTGTTTCCAGAGCCTTTTTTATGTTGTCTCTTAGAGGAATGCCGTTCTTCCCACTATCAGGATGATCAGTATCGCGACGTAGGCGATGCATTTGAGTACCGGGAAGAGACTGATCTTTCCTTTCAGTTTGAAGACGACTGAGGCAATGGAGAAGAGGGTAAATCCCAGAGCGATCCCATACAGCAGCACGCTGTGCGCCTTGAAGATCGCATAGGCCGTGATCCCCTGTACGATGCCTACCGCGAAGGTCACCCAGCCCATTTTGACCGTAAACTTTTTCAGTTTCTCCGGATCCCGATACTTGGCCATGAAGGTATCAGACAGTTCCAGAGGATTGAGTTTTCTGTCTCCTTTCGCATACATCAGACCGGTGACGATACTGAAGATGCACAATACCGAATAGAATATACCGCAGAGTGTCAATAGAATGTTCATAGTGTTTATATACCTCTTATTTATTTGATCGTTCCGTATTCACTGCCCATCAGGATATGACTTCCTGTCTTCGCAGTCATAGAGAATTCCAGATCTTCATCAAACAGCATAATGATATCACTTCCGCCGAAGAGGAAGTATCCCAGCGGATCACCCTTCTTCACTTCAGCACCTGCTTTGACCGATTCCTCAAAGTTGACCGAGGATACCTGGCACATTCCGACCGGGATCACTGCCACAAGACCGCCGTTTGCCGTTTCGATGATCACGACTCCTCTGGTCTCTATCGACTGCCATCCGACTGTCTCCGAGAAGTATTCCTTATACCTTCCCTGTTCCTTATCCCAGGTGATCACTCCTCCCGGTGCATCATCCTGTGGAATGATCAGCACTTCTTTCACGGTCCCGCTTACCGGAAAGTGATAGCGGTGATAGTCATTGATATCCAGAAAGGTATGTGTCAATGTACCGTTTCGGAAAGAATCCTTATACTTGCTGTTTCCCAGCAGTACTGATACATCTTTCAGAGTTCCTGTCTTGATGTAGAGTCCTGCTTCCTCTTCCGGATAGTCAGCAATGACTTTGCTGAACTCATCGATCTTCCAGATCCCCTGAGGTTCAGAATCTGCCGGAGAGGTCACGACTGAATCGTTCTCTGCCTCAGCGATCGGCCTTTTGGATGGATCTTTGAGTCTGCGCGCAAAGAAGTCATTGAAGGACTTCCAGTTGTTCGGACTCTCATACAGATCTTCTTTCAGATGGAAGTCTTCATTCTCCAGAGCGTTCTTATAGTACTCTTCTTTCCAGGACGCTTCCGAACTCAGGAATTCACCGGATACAGACAGGAATTTGATGAACCAGCTGCGGAACGGTTCATGGTAGAGGAGAGAATTATGATAATAGCCTTTATCTTCCAGTTTCTCTAAAGGCTGGTCGATGATGAAATAGAGGCAGCCCATTCCCTGATCGATCTTTTCATAGAGACCGTCGTAATGCTGAGAAGGAGAGATCTCCCACGGAAGAGACAGAGAGATGCGGTCGATAAACGAATAGTAGGACTCCAGATCGATCACCGGATTGGTGTCCGTATCGGGATTGAGTTCTCTTGCCTGAGAGATCGCCGTCTCCAGCAGTTCTTTTACCTCTTCGTTATGATCGATCATCCGGATCAGATCCCAGGTGATCTCTTCATGTTCATCGCCCCTGACGATATCCGACGTGATATCTCCTTCCTTCCTGACAGGATCGCTGCTGCGGCATCCGGCCAATGATAAAAGAAGCAGTATGGAAAACAGTATGCACCATTTCTTTCTGAGATCCATGTTATTCCTCGTTTCTTCTATTTCTATTATAGAGATTATTCAGCATAAAAATACCCCGTCTGAGACAGGGTATTTCATTTATTCTTCTTCGTCTTTTCTCCGTTTGAACAGGAATATCAGGAAGAGGAACAGAACGAGCAGTGTACCGGCTAGTATCGCGATCCACGAATAGTTCTTCTTCGGGACCTCTTCTTTCTTATCGTCTTTTTCCGGTTCCTTGTCCTCTCCGCGATCGTTTTCCTTATCCGGTTTCTCTTCTTCCTTCTTCGGTTTATCCTCATCCTTCTTAGGATCTTCCTTATCCGGTTCTATGATCTCACTTTCTTCCGGATCTTTCTTTTCCGGATCCGGCCGTACCGGAGTCACATCCTTGTCAGACGGTTTTGACTCATCAGAAGCCGGGTCTTCATTTTTCTGAACATCACCTGTCGGAATGATGAGTCCGTCTATTGACTGAGCGTAGATCGGATCCAGAGAACGTATCGTCATCTTCCGGTCACTGGTGATCTCCTCTTCATTCTCGTTCAGACGGGAGATCATGAAGGTCACATTCTCGTGTCCGTCGATAGAGAAGAGCTTATTCTTTGCGGCGACTTCCCCGCTTACGGCAGCACCGCCGCGGATGTAATGGTACTCTTTTAAGATCTCTTCCCCGGTATCCGCATCTTTCGCAATGACGTAGAAGCCTTTTGTGGAGAAGCCGTTGTTGAAGACGGAATAGGTAAAACGTTCAGTCCCATCTGTCAGTTCATGGTCCATGGAGACTTCCAGATAGCCGTTCGTCAGTTCCGCTGTATATTTACCTTCGATCGCTTCGGCATTGGTCGCCGTGACCGACAGCGGGATCTCCAGCGGTTCATCATGGGAACCGTCACTGTTCACCAGCAGAACCATCTCGATCTCGCCGCTCTCTCCCGGAAGGATGCGGATCTCTTTCCGGTTGATCGGTACATCGCTCTGCAGGATCACGACGGCATCGATCGGATATAAGCCGTTGTTTTCAAGAGTGATCTTTGCCGGGGTACCCTTCTGAGGCTGCGCATGGTCCGGATCGAGGAATTCGACACCGGTGATGCGTACTCTCGTATTGGCGCTTCTCGCCTTGATATAGAGATCTGCCTGGATATCGGTGAAGCGGTCATCTTCACCTCCCAGCAGCAGTTTCTGAGAGTCGTTCAGCAGTTCATGATCGCCGGTATCTTTTCCGATCATTGCCAGTGCATCAGTCTCGGACGGATCGTAATTGATCTGGTATTTCTGTACACTGTAGAGAACGAACGGTTCATCATCATAAGTGAAGGCGATACCGATATTATTGACGATACCGTATTCACTGACATTGGTCAGATCGACTCTTCTCCAGGTAGCACCGCCGTCATTCGACAGCATCGCAAAGGCATTCTCTCTTGAATCTTTAGCGGATGTTCCGACGATGATCACCGATTCCGATCCGAACTTGCCGTAGAGACGGTAATTGGTGGAAGGGATCGTCATATCTTCCGGAGTGATGCGCCATTCTCTGCCGGATTCATCCAGTCCGTAGAGACTGCCGTCCTGTACCCAGGTTAAGAGATGGTAATTGTATCCGTAGGCAGTAAACTGACCGCAGGCAGCGTTCTCTTTCTCCCAAAACTTCTGTCCGTTCCGGTAGAGTTCCACATGGTCGACGCCGTCTTTCGTATAGCTGACGGCTACTGTCTGCATGCGGTTGAAGGAACAGTTGTCTACTTCGGTGATAGAACCGTCGATCTCCGCTACGAGGGTGCTGGTGAAGGAATTCTTCAGCTCATCAGTATACTCAGCTATATAGACCGGATGGACTTCTTCTCTAAGTCCTGCCGGATCATCCGCCGGATTCACATAATAGGAGATGACCGGATCGCCGTTCACATCTGCCGAAACCTTGGCACCTGTCGCAAAATGATCCGCATCGCTCTCATAGAGATCCGTGACTCTCGTATGGCTCTGCCACTTCGTTCCGACATGGTATTCCCCGAAATAGAGATCTGTCGCTTTGGCGATCTCCTCCAGAGAGGCATCTTCCTTCAGCTGCTCCATCGCATTCTTATATACGAGGAAGGTATTATTGCTGATATCGTCGTGGTACAGATACGGGTCAAGGTCCGCTGTGCCGTCATCTTCATCCATGAAGTCGATCCAGTACGGATCGGATACGAAGTCCTTCTGCGGATCGAGATAGAATCCCATTAGACGGGAACGGTTCCCCTTAGTTCTTTCTGTATCATTCCCCAGGAATACCGCATTCATCTCCGGGAAAGTCCTGTTTCCGGTATTGATCAGCTGTATATGATTGTCCGGATAGATATTTTCTGCCAGCAGATAGGCATAGTCTGCACCGTTTTCCAGGCCTGCCGTAAAGCCGGTATTATGATTCTCCGTCTCCGTGACGGAAGTATTCGTATGCCAGATCGTCTCCTCATCCGATTCTTCGGACTTCAGCCGTACCTTCGCATATTCCTGATCCAGGATGAGCTGTTTCAGTTCCCCTGCCGTCAGGAAAGCGGCTTTCTTATCGTCGTGCTGGACGAAGTCATGAGACCCCGATACCAGTTTGAATACCAGGATATTCTTGCCTAATAGTTTTACCTTCATTCCGAATTCACCGGCCAGGATCAGATGGTTCACATCTGCCTGAGGATAGAATTCCGCTTCGACGCCGAAGGACGCTGCACCGTAGATGCCTACCGCAAAGATACGGGCGAGACCCAGTCCTCCAAACGCTTCGATCGCTGCCTTCCAGCCGATCTGGAACTTATCCGGCTGAAATTGGTAGGCATCTTCCACACTGTCCAATACGATGGAGAAGTCAAAGGATCCGTTTATCCCGGCCGTAGCCGTGATCTCCCAGGTCAGTATCCCATACTGTCCTGTCGCATCGACTCCTCCTCCGCAGTACATCGACATCTGTCCGTGCAGAGGTTCATCTGTATTGACATTTCCCTGTATATATCCCGAGAAGACAAACATCATTCCCAGGTTCGTTTTACTCCAGTCGTGCTGCTTCGTCTCATAGGCTCTTCTCATCCTGTCGGCATCCGGCGCCGGGGCAAAAGTCCCGGAAGCTGCCTTGGACCAGAATTCCGTATCCGTAGAATTCAGACCCATTCCCAGCACGAAACGTCCGTCTCCATAGACCTTTACCGTGACCGGGATCAGACACGGAAGCAGATTGAACTGCATTCCCGGAAGAAAAGAACTCATATCGATGAAGAAACCCTTTCCGAATTCCGCACCGTAATCGACCGGTACTTTCGAAGACATCGCACCTTTATTGACACGGAAATTCAGGATGCGGGTATAGATATCCTTATGATTCTGATCGAGTACCTTCAGATAGGTAGGTACTCCTACATCCATCTCATCCGGATAGATCTCCATTGTCGTACTCTTGGAGTTCTTCAGATATTTCGTCTTCTCCGGAGTGTACTGAACGATATAGTATTCATATCCGGTCGTATCTCCGCTCATCTGTATCTCGATCCTGATCGGTTCATGGTAGTCGCCGTCTACTTCCATGATCTCCCGGCTGACTTCCATACGTTCTCCCATGAAGGTCGCATATACTGTCTTGAGAGTACCCGAAAGGTTCTCTTCTGCTTTCACAGAAACTGTATATAATGCCTCGCTGCTCAGCAGGACACATAAGAGTAAAGTAATGATCTTTTTCATAAAGTACCCTCTTTCAAAAAATGATTGAATAAGCAGAGGAATGATATCGTTAATGAATCTATATTAAAATTAACAGAATTCAGGTACTTCCGCAAGATTCACTGTTTTTCCCTTACCGTCAGTCCCTATTCGGTATAATAAAGAAGTAGAAAGCAGGAATATATCATGAATAAGACGATCAAGGTATTTCTACCGGTCCTCATCCTCTTCCTCTGTCTGAGCGGCTGTCAGAAGAAGGAAGAAGAGAAGAAAGACGACGAAATTGTTCCGGTACTGAAGGACTATCCTACCAAGCACGAAGAGGAATTCGGCGGAGTCTACATCACGATCTCCATCGATGATTTCAATAAACTGGGCTTTGTCTACGGAGACAGTGTCCGGGTAGAGTTTTCCAACGGCTTTATCCTGGAAGATATCCCGTATTATAACGGATACTATGTCGATGCCGGAGAAGCATTGCTGATAGCCTATCCGGGCTATGAATACATCAAGGCAGCGATCAACTACGGAGAAGACCTCTGGGAAAAGGCAGGTCTTATCGAAGGAGAACAGAAAAAGCTGTTCCTGACTGCCGGACTGGATGAACATTCTACTGCGACTATCACGCTGAATGAACACGGAAAGTATCGGGATGTGCAGGAAGCCAGAGACATCAGCTATTCCGATGACCGCAATGAATTCCCGAGCGATGCGGTATTCGCGAACTTCCGCAATATGACTGCCGGGGATCTGAAGGAAGGGATCTTCTACCGTTCCGCATCTCCGTGCGACAACCAGCACAACAGAGCTCCGTATGTCGATGCCCTGATGAAGGAAGCCGGTGTCAACGCGATCCTGAATCTGTCGGATAACGACACCAAGATACAGGGATATATCGGAAAGGAAGGCTTCGCCTCTCCGTATTTCCTGTCTCTCTACGAAGCAGGAAATGTCTTCCCGATCGCACTGAATATGAATTATCTCTCTGAAGAGTTCGCCTCCAAGATCGCTCAGGGTCTCATCGATCTCTCTGCCAAGGAAGGACCATACCTTGTACACTGTACTGAAGGAAAAGACCGTACCGGCTTTGTCTGCATCCTGATCGAAGCACTCGCAAATGCCTCCTATCAGGAGATCGTCGATGACTATATGGAGACGTATGACAATTATTATAAGATCACATTGGAAAAGGACCCTGCCAAGTATCAGGTCATCAAGGAAAAGAACGTTTATGCGATGCTGAAGTATATCTGCGGCAGTGCCGATACCGATCTGAGCAGTGCCGATCTCTCTGCAGCTGCCCATGATTTCCTGCGGAAAGCCGGAATGGATGATACACAGATCGATGCATTCTTAGACAGGATCACAGAATAGGAGGAATATATGTCTATTACCGTAAATCTGAGGTACAAAGGAAAAATGGAAGTGCGAAGAAGTTCGCCGAAGAGATGATCAGCAGCGGAACGGTCGATCTCATCCGGAAGGAAAAAGGAAATCTCCGTTATGAGTACTATCTCTCATTGGAGGATCCGGAAGAACTTCTCCTCATCGATTCCCGGGAAGATCTGGAAGCGATCGATATCCACCATCAGAGTTCGATGATGAAGACCATAGCCGAACTCAGAGAAAAATATGATCTCCACATGAGCGCTGAGCGCTACACGTCGATGGCTGATGAAATAAAAGATGACCGTTTCATTCGAAAGTAAAAGAAGACCTCCGTGAAGGAGGTTTTCTTATGATTGTCTGATGATGGTCTTGCGTGCTGTCTCGACCGCTTCTTCCGGACATACCATACGGCATAAGTGACAGCCGACACATTGACTGACGATCAGTTTCGGTCTCCGTGTCTCCGGGTCGAATTCGATCGCCTGATGTCCTCCATCACGGCAGGCTATATAGCAGCGTCCGCAGCCGACACAGTTCTCTCTGCTGAAGACCGGGAGAAGTATCGTATCCCGTTCGATGCTCTGATGATCTACGACAGTATCCGATGCAGCACCGATCAGTTCTTTCAGGGAACGTACTCCCTTGCATAACATATATTCGGAGAGGCCTTCTAAGAGATCGTCGATGATCCGATATCCATACTGCATGACCGATGTCGTCATCTGTACGCTTCCCGCACCCAGCAGCAGGAATTCAAGAGCGTCGTTCCAGGTCTCGATCCCTCCCATACCGCTCAGATGCATATCTTTCAGTTTTTTACAGCGGGACAGATCGGAAATGAAACGCAGAGCGATCGGTTTTACCGCCGGACCCGAGTATCCGCCGACGATCGATCTTCCCCGTACTGCCGGCTGTGCGACGAAGGTATCGATATCGACACCGGTGATCGAATTGATCGTGTTGATCGCCGAGATGCCGTCTGCACCGCCCCTTTTCGCAGCCAAGGCCATAGGTACCATATCCGCGACATTCGGGGTCAGCTTTACCAGTACCGGCAGATTTGTTCCCCGTTTGACCGCCCTGGTAAACTTCTCGATCAGTTCCTCCGACTGGCCGATCGTTACGCCAAGCTGATCGTCTTCCATATTCGGACAGGAGAAATTGCATTCAATGACAGAGGCACCTGCCTCTTCACACTTGGAGGCAAGTTCCGTCCATTCCTGTTCATTCTGTCCCATGATCGAAGCAATGATGACTTTCGCCGGGAACTCTTCCTTGAGTTTCCGGAATATCTGCATATTCTCTTCCACACTGTGGTCGGACAGCTGTTCGATATTCTTGAAGCCGCAGAAGGCATTGGAATGATGACGTATCGTCGAGAAGCGCGGAGAAGCCTCATGCTGAGGGAAACTGCAGATCGTCTTGAACGATACTCCTGCCCATCCTGCTTCAAAGGCTCTCCGGCACATATCATAAGAACTGGAAACTACCGAAGAAGACAAGAGGAACGGATTCTCCAGAGGAACACCGCAGATATCAGCAGCCAGACTCGTCTCTTCGATCATGTGTTTCGGAAGTTCTTTCGCACCCTCCCGCACACTCATCATGACCTGCTGTATCTCTACCTTTTCTTTCTTTCCATAGAGGACACAGGCTTTTTCACACGGCGCATTGCAGTAAGTACAGTCGCAGTTCATAATCTTCAGAGCACCGAGATAATTCCTGAAGTACAGAGCGCGCAGGATCCTGCCGGTATCTGTTCCCTGAGGACAGGCTTTTGAACATTCCGGATCGAGACATAAAAGGCACTTGCTGACTTCAGAACTCTCGTAGTTGAGGTGATAATTCTGTTTTTCCATATCTTATCCTCCGGCTTTATTGCGAGAATATAACAGGCTGATTTATTGCTGATCCTG
This sequence comes from Erysipelotrichaceae bacterium, assembly GCA_045544415.1. Taxonomy (GTDB): domain Bacteria; phylum Bacillota_I; class Bacilli_A; order Erysipelotrichales; family Erysipelotrichaceae; genus Colivicinus. Next base: position 17,298 of record JAZPYW010000017.1, on the reverse strand, counting down.
AGATCCGTTCTGACCGTTTTCCGGTTTTTCCGGTTCTTTCAGATAAGATACCGTAATGTTCGGGAACGGTACATTGATATTGTTTTCTTTGAAGATACGCATGATCTCGCGGTTCAGGAACATCCGTACTCCGTAGACATCTTTTTCGTTCGCTCTCGCCGTGATACGCAAGGTGATGCCGCTCTCTCCCAGTTCGGTGATGCCGCGGTAGCCCGGACCATCCAGGATGGCCGGGTTCTTTTCCGCCAGTTTCGGCAGTTCCCGGTTCAGTATCTCTTCTACATAGTCCAGATCCTGAGAGTATTCCACCTGAACGCTGATACCGGCTACCGATGTCTCCTTCGTCATGTTCAGGACACCGGAGATCTCGGAGTTGTTGTAGATCTTGATGTTGCCGTCGGCAGCCATGATCTTGGTCGTACGCAGACCGATATCCATGACCGTACCGCGGTAGCCGCCGATCGTGACGATATCGCCGACACGGAACTCTCCTTCAAAGACGATGAAGATACCGGCGATGATATCCTTGATCAGACTCTGAGCACCGAGACCGATGACCAGAGACATGATGCTGGCACTGGCCAGGATGCTTGCGGCATCCATACCCAGCAGATAGATGCAGTAGAAGATCGCTCCCAGAGTGCCTCCGTACTTGACGACCGACAGCAGCAGATGCGATACGGTCTCGCCTCTGGCTCCCAGCAGGGAGGAGAAGATCCTGGACGGGATATGCAGCAGTGCTACGAGAACGGACACGAACATCAGTACGAGGGCACAAGCGCTGATCGCAAAGATATTCACTCCCTTATCCCAGTTGCCGCTCAGAATGTAGCGGACAATGGAGTCATCTCCGAAGAATCTTCCGGCACCCAATACAGTGATGATGATATAGAGGATCAGTACGCCTCCCAGGAAACTCAGCATACGCATCAGTTTCTGTTCCGGAGACAGTTCATTCCACTGCAGGATACGGTTATCCCATCGGGCTGCAGCTTTCGTGGTAGAAGCGACTTTCCCGGATGGAAGGATGATCGTAAAGATCGCCGAATCCAGTCCGTCTTCCAGTTCCGATTCACTCATCGTTGCATATAAAGTCTCTTCTTCCCTCGTCGTCAGGGCAACTGTCCCGGAAAGGAAGATGATCATCAGCAGACTGATCAGCGTCGTGATCAGGGCAACAGTCAATCTTGTCGCATACATCGTTCTTGCCGGAACGGCTGTTCCCGCAAAGTAATTACCTGTATAGGTGAAGTAGTGGAAGTAATTCTCGCCGTTATAGCGGTCGAACCCGTAATAGTCGTTACCGGTAAATATGTTGGCGGAATAGCCGAGTTCCTTGGCGCTCTTGCCGATGCTCGCTCTGTTTGGAGTATAGAGACAGGTGTTGTTTTCATCGGTATCGAACAGGAGGATGAATCCGCCGTTCAGCAGTTCGGAAGAAAGGATGTTGCTGACGTCTGTAGTCGCCATGACCCGGGAGATCAACTCGCTGCTGGCTTCCACCTGAAGCAGGGATCGATGGGTATGGATCTCATTCGGGAATGTTTCTCCTGTCTCACCCTGAGCCTGAGCCCGGGACAGATAGACGGTATTCCCATTCTCATCCAGCGTCGTATAGTAATGGAATGCGACACCGATAAACTGCGTCTCTTCGCCTATATCATCGATCTGGATGTTCTGTACCAGCACATCTTTCTTTCCATCCAGGACATCCCGGAAAGGATAAGACTGGCCCTGCGGATCATGACTAAGGGTAAAGAACCAGTTATCGGTATTGGTAGCGATCGTTCTTCCGTTCTCATCGAAGATGTAGATGGAAGAAATATCGTTGTTGAGACATAGTTCATCCAGACGCTCCGATGAGCCTGTTGAGCGCAGCGGATTTCCTTCGCTGTCGTATATGTATTCTCTTTCTCCTTCTTCATTGACTCTGGTATAGATACGGTCTGTCTGCTGATTCAGTACAGACGGATCTTCTTCTATCAGATAGGAGAAGAGTTTGGCGGTACTTAAGAAACGCTGATCGTAGTAATCCTGAATGATCGCTCTGTTTCTCTGCGATTCTTCATAACGTGCATTGACATCCGCCAGTGCAGTCGCGGATTTCTCGGCACAGCTCGAGATCTCCAGAAGTGTCTGGGAATAGAACGAGATCCCGAAGATGATCAGGACACCGAATATCATCAGCGGGAATACTTTCTGGAAGATGGATATATTCAGGATAGTCTCTTTTCCGTTTTTCCTCTTGAATACTTTCTGTTTAGTCTCGACCGTGTTGCGGACAAAGTCGTTCCGTACGACGATCGCATAGATCAGACACAGCAGCATCACCAGGACATAGCCGGTGATCGACCAGAACAGAACATAACGGCTGTTGGAGAAGATCTTGGCCGTCTCTGCAACAGCACAGATATAGACAGAACCGTCATATTCCCGGGAAACACAGTAATACTCTTTTCCTCCGATCTTCTGCTTGCCGCTGTATCCATTATTTAAAGCAGTCTCTGTGACGCCTGCCTCCAGAGCGTTTTTTCCGGTAAGAGACTTGGCTCCGTCATCATAATAGATGAAGTTCCCGGAAGCCGGATCGACCGCAAACACAAAGCCTTCATTACTGATGGAAGTCCTGCTCAATACCTGTGTCACATCCTGCAGGGAATCGATCTGTACATCCAGATGTTCGGAATCGGCACCGAGGATCAGTTCGATCGTCTGTGATCCTACCTGGAATGGCGTAGAATAGAAATAATAATTGCCGCCGTATTCACTGCTCACATAGACCGGCTCAATGACTCCTTTCCGATGCATCGTCCCCCAAACCAGCTGTTCTACCTGAGTACGGGTGAACAGACCGCCTTCCAGAAGGTTCATCCCGGTATAGCCTGCCTGCGGAGACAGGAGGATCCGTCCGTCTCTGTCGATGATAAAGAGATAATCTACTCCGGATCTTCCAATGATGTCATTGAAGACCGCTGTCCTTTCTTCTTCAGTGGCTGTAATCAGATAATCAAACATTCCGCTGGTCAGCAGTTCTCTCAGATCTTCCACTACATACTGGTTCCCATGATGGAAGATCATCGCCAGCTGTTCTACATCTCCCTTATTTGCATCAAGCACTTCAACGACCTCGTTCAGTGCCTGCTCGCTGCTTTCTCTCTGACGGTAGATCGCTGTCTGATCCTGCATCTGTCTTAAGAAGAACGAGATCACAAAGGCTCCGACGATCACCAGAAGAGTATTGAAAACGACCTTTGAGAAAAAGTAGGTATTCGCTTTTTTCCGGATCTGTTCATGTTCAGACATCGCAACATCCTCCTGCAAAGTATCTATATGATTATTGAATCGGACTTGAATGGGTTAATTTAATCTTACCAAAAACAAATATCTAAATATATAAATATTTTTTAAATATATATTGTCTGTTATCTGAATATCTCTTACGACAGAGGTTCTGTATATACCGGGTTGTTTCTTTCTTTTTTCGCAAAGATGATCAGACGGATCACCAGAGCGATATCGATGGCTACCAGGATGAACGGCACAAAGACGAGATTGTCGTTGATCGCCAGGAATTCCTCGCTTAGTGAGAAATCATAGAGGCCGTGGATCAGCCAGGCAACGACGAAGCCGAACATCTTTAAGAACGGATTCTTCTTCTTGATTCCTTTTCCGAAATAGTATCCTTCCAGATAACCGTATCCGGCATGAGGTACACAGATGCCTCTGATCAGTATCGTCGGGATATTCGATCCGATCGCATAGACCACTGCTTCGAGAAGACTGAAGCCGATACTGACGATCGTCATCAGCGAGATCATATCCAGCCAGGAACAGGCATAATCGCTGTTATCCTTGACCACCTTCCGGAACATCAGACATTTTACCAGTTCTTCCGCAAAGGCCAGCACGATAAAGGTCCTCAGGCCTTTATACAGCAGAGGATGTGTATCCTGTATCTTGAGAAAAGACAGCAGGAGGGCAAAAGATCCTGATGCCAGCATGACCGGAAAGATGCAGAGAAGTCCTCTGCCTAATGCGGTATCGCAGAGCTTCTTATACTTTTCATCATCTTTCAGACGGTTTCTCAGCCACAGATAGATTGCGAACAGCGGTATCAGACTTACGATACATATCAGGACCAATAACATCTCTATTATCCTCTCTTCCTCTTATAAGATCGGATCGTTTCTCACGATCCTGTTTCATACTTCCTGTCAATATTATATTATCGCTCAGGCCTTCATCGCCAATTTATCTCCGTCAAAAGAAAAGACGGTATCTGCTCAGGATATCGTCTTACATGATCAGTTTTTGCGGTATGTCGCAGGAACGAACAGCAGCAGAATCGGATACAGTTCCAGTCTTCCCGCCAGCATATCGAACATCAGTACGTATTTGGCCAGGATCGAGAGATCGGCATAGTTTCCGGCAGGTTCTACCGCGTTCAGACCCTGCCCGATATTATTTAAGGTAGCTGCGACCGCTGTGAAGTCCGTGACCATATCTGTGCCGGTCAGACTCAGCAGGAACAGTGATGCCACATAGATCATCGCATAGGTCACCAGATAGATCGATACCGAACGTACCATAGTCTCATCCGGCGATCTGCCGTCGATACGTATCGTCTTGACGGAACGGTTGTGGATATAGCGCCGTACTTCTGCCTTGACTGTACGTACGAAGATGATGATACGGGAGACCTTGATACCACCACCTGTCGATCCGGCACAGGCGCCGATAAACATCAGCAGGACCAGGATGGTCTTGGAGAAGTTCGGCCAGAGATTGAAGTCTGTCGTCGCAAAACCTGTTGTCGTGATGATGGATCCTACCTGGAAGGCGCTGTGTCTCAGTGCCTCTCCATAGTTCGCAAAGAAGGAGCGGACATTGAGGCTGATGGCCAATGTAGACAAGAGGATGATCAGGAAGTAGATGCGGACTTCCTCGATCTTGAATGCCTCTTTTTTATTCTTGCTGAGAAGCAGATAGTAATAGACGTTGAAGTTTACTCCGAAGAGGATGACGAATATCGTGATGATCCACTGCAGATGAGGGGCATAGGAAGCACAGGAATCTTTCAGGATCCCGAAGCCTCCGGTACCTGCCGAACCGAACGTGATGCATACCGCATCGAAGGCAGGCATACCTGCAGCGATCAGAACGATCACTTCGATCAGAGTGATCGCGATATAGATGCTGTAGAGGATCTTGGCGGTCTGGGAAACTCTTGGTGCCGGCGAGGATACGATACTGACTTTATCTCCGGCCTTCAATACGAAGGAACCGTTTGGAATGACCGCTTCCTCCTTGCGTTCTACTGCACATACGAGGATATCATCCATGACCTTATGTCCGATATTCCCCAGTGCACAGTTATCCAGAGGCGATCCTTCCGGTACGATGAACTTCAGGATCTCGACTTTCCCCTTCGCAAAGGTATCGATCTTGACAGCTGCCGGAAAACGAAGTACTCGGGCGATCTCCTGTGCTGCTGTCATTTCCGGGTTGATGATCATCGAAAGCAGTCGCTTTCTCTTCCAGTACATTTCTATCGACATCTACTATAGTGATGCCGTGGTCCTCATTACTGAGCTGACGGATGATCGTTTCCCCGACTTTTCCGCAGCCAACGACAATAATACGCATTCTATCTCCTCCGGATAATACTAACCTATTATACGCTATTTATACCCAAATCCTATCAAATAGGCTGTTCTTCAGGCTTGCGGAGAGATATAGATATAAAAACAGGCGTATATCGCGCCTGTCTGTCTGTAATTTAGTGAAAACGTCTCAGGAACTGTGCGGTCCTCTCCTCCTTCGGATGATCGAAGATCTCCTCAGGACTTCCTTCTTCTACGATCACGCCTCCATCCATGAAGATGATGCGGTCGGATACTTCCTTCGCAAAGGCCATCTCATGAGTGACGATGATCATCGTGATCCCTTCCTTCACCAGGGACCTCATGACTTCCAGTACTTCACCGACCATCTCCGGGTCAAGGGCACTCGTCGGTTCATCGAACAGGATCACTTCCGGATCCATGCACAGAGTCCTTGCGATCGCCACTCTCTGTTTCTGACCGCCGGAGAGCTTGCGTACCGGATGATCGATATACTTCATCATGCCGACCTGTTCCAGATATTTCAGAGTCCTCTTTTCGGCTTCCTCTTTCGATAGATGAAGGACCTTTCTCGGTCCGATCATACAGTTTTCCCGTACGCTCAGATGATCAAAGAGATTGAAATTCTGAAATACCATCCCGACCTTCGAGCGGTAATGGTTTGCGTTCTCCTTGAGGATATTCTTTCCATGAAAGAGGATCTCTCCTTCATCCGGATATTCCAGCAGATCGATGCAGCGCAGTGTCGTACTCTTTCCGCAGCCGCTGCTTCCGATGATACTGAGGACTTCTCCCTGTTTCAAAGAGAAGGAGACACCCTTGAGTACACCGTCATTTTCAAAAGACTTCTTCAGGTCTCTTACTTCCAGGATCTCAGCTGTCATATTCCATCAGCCTCCCGCTCTCTTCTCCGCTGATCTTTCTCTCGATCGCATTCAGCAGCGCTCCTGCGGCTGTCGTCAGCAGCAGATAGATGATCGCACTGATGAGATAGGTCTCAATGAAACGGTAGTTGCTGCCGGCGATCGAAGTCGTCTCAAAGAAGAGTTCTGTTACCGACAGTACATTCAGCATCGAACTGTCCTTGATGTTGACGATCAGCTGGTTTCCGATCGAAGGGAAACTGTTGCGTATCGCCTGAGGAAGGATCACATAGACCATGGTCTGCAGATCCGTCATACCGAGGGAACGGGCCGCTTCTTCCTGTCCCGGATCGACAGACTGTATGCCGCTGCGGATGATCTCTGCCATATAGGCGCCTGTATTGACGGATATGATGATGAGGCCTGCCTCAAAGGATGTCCATTCAAATACCGGTTTCAGAAGATAGTAGAGGAAGATCGCCTGTACCATCATCGGTGTTCCGCGGAAGACCCAGATATAGAAGCGTGAGATATACTGCACGATCTTCTTGCCGATACGCACATAGGACGGATCATTTACACGGATCTTTACTGCCCGAAGGGCACCGATCAAGAGGCCGATCAGAAGACCTCCGATTGTACCGACTAAGGCAAAAAGACAGGTGATCCGTATCCCATGGGCGAAAAGGGGCCAGTTTCTCGTGAAGATGCTGACCAGTTTTTCGAGATCAATACGCATCTTATTCCTCGGAAGGCTGGTTTTCGATCGCCCGGACCATATACGCTTCTCTCGTCTCTTCGCTGATCGAATCTAAAGCAGCCTGTACCGCATTGAAGAAGTCACTGCCTCTGCTTCCTTCACGAAGACCGATGGACACGGTAGTATCTGCCTCAAAACCGGAACCTTCCGCAAAAGTCACGACTGTCAGATCCGGATTGGAAGCCAGGATCCCCTTGGCAACAGCCATCTCAGCTGTGATCCCGTCGACATCTCCCTGCTGGAGCGCTACGACCATTTCCGGATAAGTGGCCTTCGGAGTGATATGATTGACACCTTCGATCTGATCGATCACTTCGTCATAGGACGTATTCAGCTGTCCGACGACATTGTATCCGCTGAACTGCCGGATCGAGGTGAAGTTCGCCATCTCGCTGTCTGCCCGTACGATCATGATCATACCTTTGGAATCATAGTACGGCGTCGTGAAATCGATCCCTTCTTCTCTTTCTTCATTCGCTGTCATACCGGCGATGATCGCATCGATATCCCCAGCTTCCAGAGCTACCGGCAGACCGTTCCAGGAGATCTTGCGGATCTCCAGTTCCATACCCAGTTCATCGGCGATCGCCTGAGCGATCATGACATCATAACCGTCTGCATAGCCTCCATCGATACTTACGGATGTCTCCGAAGCAGATGCCAAAGCATAGTTGAACGGCGCATAGTCTACTTCCATGCCTACCACAAAGACGGTCTTTTCTTCAGCCGGTGTGCTCTCTTCGTTTCCGCCTGAGCAGCCGTTTAAAAGAAGGACCATAATCAGTACTGCAGCAATCATTAACTTTCTCATTTTCCAAACCTCCTGTATCATTGCTGAAAAGAAAAATCATATGCTACAACATATGATCCATTCGGTTCGTCTATGTTATAGCTCCTCCGTCATCGGACGGGAGTGTCATACGTATTTCATATGACCCCATGACCCCTGCCTGTCGACAGGTCCATTCGGCGATGGTTGCCTTTCCCTTCCTTCTCAGCGTACCCGCTCCGGAAGCTACTCTTCTGCATCGCTACCTCTATGTGATTTTTATGATTCTATTTATACAAAACAAGTTTTTCTTTGTCAACAAATTAGACCGGCCGATGTTCCTGCACCTCTATTTATTTATCTCATTCGGGCAATATCCGTTGCAGATCGGGTATTTTTCTCATCCCAGCCGTTCTTCGTTGACCTTTTCGATGAAGAATTCCAGGAATTCCTTTGAATTTCTCCATCCTATACCATTATTCTTATCCGTAAAGTCATATCCGGAGATCTCTTCCAGAGCTTTGCTGCAGATCCATTCATACATTCCGGCATTCTCGCTCTTATATATGATCAGAAACAAAGGTCTCATCGCCTTCTCTTTCAGAGATACCACATTCTTATATTCCTCAGAACCCAGGGCATTATCATGCCACTGTCCCCTGAGGCAGTATTCTTTATCTTCGTTTGCTTTCTCATCGATCTGCCTGCAGAGATCCTGAAGCTGCTGAGCGGTATATTCCAGCATTCCTTTATCCGTATTCTTCATCAGCAGTCCTTCATCGACACCATCAGCACTGATCTCATCCCAGCTGATCTCTGTATCTGTTTCATAGGATGTGCTGCTTCTCCATTCATCGAGACATATCCTGATCTCACTCGCCGGGATCAGAACTCCATAGCGGAATATCTTCCCATCCGGAGTAAAGGATCCTCCCGGCACGATGCCGGTCAGTTTCATATCTTCATTCAGGGCAGCTCCGCCGCTGCTTCCTACATGGATATAGGCGCTGTGTCTCATGGCGTTGCTTGGGAAGCCGTGTGCTTCCCCGAACTTCTCCATTCCCGAAGTTACTTTGCCGAAGGATTTTACGAACCATTCCATCTGCGGATTGCCGATACAGATGATCCTGTCATCCTTCTCAGGATCTCCGTCGGCGATCTCTACTGCCGCGAGCTCTTCTTCTGCGGTGAAACGTATGACCGCCAGATCATCTCTGCTGCTGATATATTCGATCTCTGCCGGGATCATCGCCTCATACGTCTCCGGTGCCAGTACCGGATAATCTAATCCCGGGATCTCTTCAGATTTCATTTCCGTATTGACCGTGAATACGATCAGCTGAGCATTCTCGACGCTGACCACATGAGCTGCCGTCAGGGCATAATAGGTATCACCTTCTCTTTGGAAGATGACGCCGCTCCCGCATTCTCCATAGGAGATGCTGTCTCCCGTTACTATTTTGGAGAAGATCCCTATATTTGAGGAATACAATCCCGACTGTTCAAAAGCCGCATCCATATCTTCATAGATGACACTTCTGCTGTCTTCGTTGTTTCCGGAACATCCGGCAGTCATTATCAGCAGAAGAACCGTCAGCAGGATATTCATTGTCTGTATGATCTTCTTATTCTTCATCTTCTTTCAACCTCTTGGACCTATCCCGACCTTTTCACTAAGACCTATATATTCATTATAAATGAGTTTCTTCTTCGATGAGGACCATCCGTCTGCAGCGCATTATACGATGACTGTCTTATAATGGATATATGGAACAGATCAAGCGTACACGGTCTTTCAGGATCATCATGATCGCAGCTCTTATCTTCTTTTTATGCGGCTGTTCGAAAAGGCATCTCGATCCTTCGCAGTATGGTGTCCGCTATATCATCGATAACAGTCCGGACGATCAGTGGCTGACCCTGAAACTGGACCCGGAAAACAGAGATATCATCCGTTCCCTGATCTGTGTATCCGCTGATTCGGGATCCGGTATGGATGAAGAAACGATCCGCAGACTGAATACCGGTACTCTTCAGGATGATAAGAATACGACGCCTGTGATCACCGACCTCCATTTCAACGAGGAAGGGAAACTGATCTGGTATGTGCTCATCAATTTCGATCGGATAGATATCGAGACAATAAGCGAGCTCATCGATCACTTGGGATTGACGAATGAATTGCTTGACGGTTCCCTGACTTATTCGGAACTGACCGGCAGCGATTCTTTCCGTTTTCAGGATTTCTTCACGAAAGGACGCTTTGAAAACAATATCTCCCTGAACGGGGATCCGAGATATGATGTCGATATCGACTGATGTCCTATATTAAAATACGAACATAGTAAAAGCTGCCGGAGATCCCGGCGGCTTCTTTTCATATCAGTGCTGTTTATCAAGAAATGCCTTGATGTGGGTCAGGTAGTCGGGTGCCTCATCATAAACACCGTGTCCGTACCCTTCATAGATATAACTTTCGCAGTGCAGCTGATCTGCCAGATCATAAGATGCCTGAACACCCAGGACCTTGTCTTCCGATGCGCCGATCACCAAAGCAGGACAATGGATATCTTTCAGCTGATCATAGCAGTCAAATTCCAGTGTTCCTTCAACAGATGCGATGAAATTCGCATAGTCCTGTTCGCTTGCGCCTTCTCCGGAAGCGATGATCAGATCCTTATACTGTTCATAGAAGGAAGGACTATAGACATATTCTCCAAAGGATTCCATCAATGCGTTCAAGTTTCTTTCTTCCGCCAGTTTCTTCCAAGTCTGCAGAGATTTCGGATCAGCGATCCGCGAAGCGGTACTGCACAGCATGATCGAATGAATAGATTCCGGATCCTTGAGTGCCATCGCCATAGCTATCATGCCTCCATGCGATACACCCATGATATCAACCTCTTTCAGGCCGATCGCTCTTATCACCCTTAGGTTATCCTCAGCCATTTCGTAGATATCGTAATCTTCCGGAAAGACTTTGGTCCGATCGAGCAGATAGACATCATAGTCCTGCGCAAGCAATGCATAGGCACCGATCACCGCATCTTTGGATCCCATGACGCTCTTTAACGAGATGCCCGGCAGGATGACCGCCTTCGGTCCGTTCTCATTACCGAAACGGAACCAGTCCATTTCCTTATCATCAAACTGAACGGTGTTGATCCCGTTTTCGTTGATGATCACAGTATCTTTATTCTTATCTGCCGTACATCCTGTCATGATCAGCAGGAATACGATCAGCAGTATTCTTATGATCTTCATACTATACGCTCCTTCGTTCTGCAAAACATTATATCGCTAATACTCTTTGCGATGATCCCGATCATGTGAAAAGCTCCCTCTTCAGGAGCTTCTGTCATTATGTATTCTGATTTGCAGCCGGTCACAGATAGATATCGAGACTTCCCTCTTTGTGCCACTTCCGGATCTTCAGGATCATAAAGACGGTCAGGATAAACATAAACGCAAATGCGACCAAAGTCACAGCGATGAAATGATCATCTCGCTTCAGCAGATTGATCGAGAAGTCGAATATCGTATGGACCAGAGACGGTGTAAAGATCGCAAGCATCGAATAGAGACCGTTTTTCTTTACTTTGCCCAGGCCATAGAAATAGCCCATGATCGCCGCAAAGGTGAAATGGAACGGTGTCAGAGCACGGAAGATCGCCATTATCGGAGCCGGTCCTGTAGGTATGAGCTGTGCTTACTATCTGCGTACCAACGGCTATCCGGTCACGATCTTCGAAAAAGAAGAAAAGCCGGGCGGTATGCTGACATACGGTATTCCTTCCTTCCGTCTGGAAAAAGACGTCATCGATGCCGAGATCGACGTTCTGAGACAGATGGGCGTCAAATTCCGCTGCGGTGTCGAAGTAGGCAAGGATGTCACGATACAGGATCTCAGACATGAAGGCTATAAGGCATTCTATGTCGCGATCGGTGCTCAGGGGGGAAGACTTGCCGGAGTCCCTGGTGAAGATGCTGAAGGCGTCGAGACCGGTGTCGATTTCCTGAGAAGAGTCAACCTGAACCACGATGAAACGCTGAATGGAGATGTAGTCGTTGTCGGAGGAGGTAATGTCGCAGTCGATGTTGCCAGAACTGTCGTAAGACTGACCGACGGTAAAGTCACGATGGTCTGTCTGGAAGGCGAAAACGAAATGCCTGCTGCTGACGATGAAGTTCTCGAAGCGAAAGAAGAAAACATCTCTGTCAATAACGGCTGGGGTCCGAAAGAGATCCTGAGCGAAAACGGAAAGGTCACTGCTGTCGTCTTCAAGAGATGTACGGCTGTCAAGGACGCAGAAGGACGTTTCAATCCTCAGTATGATGAAGAAGAAACTATGACGATCCCTGCTTCCCATATCCTGATGTCTATCGGTCAGTCCATCGAATGGGGCCATCTCCTGGACGGAACTGCTGTCGAACTCAACCGCAACGGTACCGCTAAAGCTGATCAGGTGACATTCCAGACAGGTGAAAAGGATATCTTTGTAGGCGGCGATGTCTATACCGGACCTCGTTTCGCTATCGATGTGATCGCAGCAGGTAAGATGGCCAGCGATTCTCTGAACAGATTCGTTCATCCGGGCAACTCCCTGACGATCGGACGTGATCTCAGACAGTTCATCGAACTGGACAAAGACGATATCATCTTCCCGTCCTACGATACCAGCAGAAGACAGGTGCCTGGCCGCAAGCTTTCTACCAAGGACAACAAGTTCCACGACAACCGTCTGCCGTTCACGGAAGAACAGGTCAAACAGGAAGCATCCCGCTGTCTGAGCTGCGGTGCTACTGTTGTCGATCTGAACAGATGTATCGGATGCGGACTGTGTACGACAAGATGCGAGTTCGATGCCATCCATCTGACCCGTGATCTGCCTGGCGCATCGAAGATGATCAAAGCAGAAGACAAGATGAAAGAGATCATCCCGTACGCCGCAAAGCGAGAGATCAAGATCCTTCTCAACAAGATCAAGAAATAACACAGAAAGTCATTCTAAAATGATAGACCCCCTATATCGGATGATCCGGTACAGGGGGTCTTATATAATATGGAGATAATATATGAAGAAAACAGGAATTCCTTCCTGTTTTTCAGTTTTCATTTACTTTATTAAAAAGTTGAAGTTTTTAATCGATTACTATTTTGTCCCGATTTGCTGACCGGTATTGAGCAGGAGACATACCCGTTACCTTCTTGAAGACAGTTGAAAAATAAGTTTCTGATGCATAGTTGAGTTTTTCCGCTGTTTCTGCGATCGTCAGTTCGCTGTAAAGCAGCAGCTTTCTGGCATACTCTATTTTTTTCTCTGTGATGTACTGGTTGATGGATGATCCTACTTCTTTCCGGAAACGTCTGGACAGATAGTAATCGGAATAGCCGATCAGTTTTGCGATCGTACTCAGGCTGAGATCATCTTCGAGATGCATCTCTATATAGTCTGCCACTGTCTGGATAGGCAGAGAATATACTGTTTTCTTTTTAAGTTCATGGACTTTGGAAATGTATTCTTCATACATCTGGTCACCGATCAGTTTCAGTTCGCCTATCTGTTCCGCTTTTTCTATTCTCTGAGAGTACATATCCGAGATCGTATAGGCCATTTCCGGTGTCAGTCCTCCTCTTATGGCAGCCCTCGCCGCAAGCGAAGTAAAGGTCAGAAGAGAATTCTTCATCTGTCTGGAAGGATTTCCGGTAGAGATCTGTACACCGTAAGAATAGCGTCTTGCGTTGTCTATCGAATCCTTGAAATCAAGATTCCCCTCTTCGATATTGTGCATCAGCTGCTGTTCGGCTTTCCACACCCTTATCCTGTCTTTCACCGGGGCCGTTACTTTTTCTTCCTTGTCGTTTTTTACAAAGATCTCGATATCGCCGTTGCTGATCTTTTCGTTATTCAGGACATAATGCAGCATGATGGCATAAGGGATGACAGAGTTATAGTTTACTACCGGTATACTATTCAGAAACTCCATGATCTCTCTTTTCAGATGCAGAGAGATGCTGTATCTGTTTAAGGTCTCTTCTGCGATCCTGTCGGACAGTTCCAGAGAAAGAAAAGGGCCTAGAACATAAGTCGTCTCCTCTTTATCAAAACAGGCGATCCAGTTTACACCTAAGTCAGAACCGAACATGACAGGCATCTGCGGCTTTGTCTCCAGACTGAAGAGTTCCGCCAGAACGGCGTTCTGCGTGAGGATCCTGGATGAGATCTCCTTCTGGAAATTCGCATAAATGATCTTATTGTCCTTATCAAAGACTGTACAGGAAATGTTGAGACTTTCCTGCAGTACTTTGAAAAAGAATCCGCTCTCGATAGTTATTGTACTATCCATATCTTTATTATATTATAATTATTTGCTTTAATATTAAATTATTTGCTAATTAGTGTAGTTAGAGCTAATTATTTAAGATTATAACTAATTACCAAATGTTAACGCTTACAATTCGATGCTACCATGAGACCATAAGATAAAAGGAGATAGAAAATGGCTAAAGAAAAGAAAGTGAAAAATCCTGATGACAAACTGCCTATAGGTCGTTTCCTCGCCTGGAGAATGCGTGACTGGTCTGTTGCAGCCAGTTTCATGATCATCAACACCTATCTGACGATCTACTGCACAGATACGATGAAGATGCCTCCTCTGCTCGTCGGTACCTTACTGATGTTCTCCAAAGTCCTCGACGCCATAGGCGAAATGTTTGCGGGTATCTTAGTCGATAACACCAACACCAAACTCGGAAGAGGCCGTCCATGGGAACTCTGCCTCATCGGTCTGTGGCTGTCCCAGATCGCTCTGTTCTCCATTCCGGCTGATGCTTCCATGACTGTTAAATCCATCTGGCTCTTCGTTGCCTATGCTATGACGCAGTCCGTCTTCCAGACGATGCTGCAGGCAGCTCAGATCCCTTACATGGTCCGTGCATTCAAGAATAAGACTGTTATGACCAAGCTCCAGAGCTACGGCGGTATCTTAGGTACGATCCTGGCTATGACTGTCTCCGTTTCCTTCCCGAGACTGATGAAGACGATCGCTACTTCTCCGGCAGGATGGACGAAGTTAGTTGCTATGTACGGTATCCCGCTTATGTTAGTAGGTCTGCTCCGCTTCTTCTTCGTCAAGGAAGATGTCAAAGTCAATAACGAAGAAAAAGAAGAGAAAGTTACTTTCCAGAATATCTTCCAGCTGATCAAGACCAACAAGTATGTCTGGATCATCCTCGGTATCACGCTGATGCTTCAGGTCATCCAGGGTATGGGAGCTTCCTCTTACTACTTCACATACATCGTCGGCGATATCGGCAAATACGGAAGCTTACAAGTGATCACGATCGCGATCCTGCCGCTGATGGCTTTATTCCCAATGCTGATCAAGAGATTCTCACTGTCCCAGGTCATGGGTATCGGTGCAGCGATCGGTATGGTCGGCTATCTGATCAACTTCATCGCCGGCGGCAATATGACATTGCTGACGATCGGCTTCGTTCTTTCCGGCCTTAGTGCTTTAGCCCCGTCCTATCTGATGGGCCTCATGATCTACGATGTCGTTACCTACTCTTCTCATAAGGGTTTCCCGAGAATGGATGGAACGGTATCTGCCTTCAATAACTTCGGTACCAATGCCGGTTCTGCTTTCGGTTCCTTCCTGATCGGTGCTCTGCTGCACATTGCCGGATACAGCGCCGATGCAGCTGCGCTCTCTCCGACAGCACTGTTCATGATCCGTGCCTGCTACTCCCTGGTACCTGCACTCCTCTGCCTGGGTATGTTCCTGCTGTCCATGTCCTTCAAGAAACTGGAAGTACAGATCCCGCAGCTTGAAAAAGAGATCAGAGAAAGAAATCAGGCGGAAAACGCTTAATCGATTCAGGCAGAGTTCGCTCTGCCTTCATTTATAGAAAGGAACTATTCATGATCATCAAAGCACCGACATCCTGCGATCCGACATCTGTCGAGATCGAAAACCGGGCTCTGGCTCGGGAAGCAGCCGCTGAGGGCTTTGTCCTCCTGGAAAACAACGGCGTTCTTCCGTTTAAGAACAAACAGATCGCATTATACGGTTCCGGTGCCCGCATGACCGTCAAGGGCGGTACCGGTTCGGGCGCTGTCCGGGAAAGATACTCTGTCACGATCGAAGAAGGACTGAAGAATAACGGTTTTGAGATACTGAGTGACCATTATCTGGACCGCTTTGACCGCTACTATCAGGATACGTATGAAGCATACCGCCTGGCACAGGAAGAACGGGTCAAGGGGATGCAGAATTTCTATCAGATCCTGGGTACGGTACAGCCGTTCCGTCATCCGTACGGCATCGGGATCACAGAAGAAGATCTCTGCGACTGTGATGCTGCTGTCTATGTCTTAGCGAGACAGACCGGAGAAGGAAATGACCGCAAAGCGGAAAAAGGCGATTACTTTCCGGATGATATCGAAGTCGAAAATATCCGCTTCCTCTCGAAACATTATAAAGATCTCGTCCTCGTCATCAATGCCGGAGACTATATCGACCTCTCTTTTACGGATGAGATCGATACCGCAGCTCTGGTCTATTACAGCCAGGGCGGTGAAGAAGGCGGAAACGCCCTGGGAGAAATCTTCTGCGGAAAACGGAATTTCTGCGGAAAACTGACTTCTTCCTGGCCGGTACGTTTTGAAGATGTCCCTTCTTCCAAGAACTATTCCTATTTTTCGGAAAGCGAATTCGAACAGGATTATGAAGAAGGCGTCTTCGTCGGCTACCGTTTCTTCGATTCCTTCGACGTAAGACCGAGATATGCCTTCGGGCATGGACTCTCCTATACGACATTCACGATGGAATACCGAGATCTCTCTTTGAATGAAGAGGGAGCTGAATTCTATGCGGACGTAAAGAACTGCGGTACGTGTGCCGGAAAGCAGGTCATAGAGCTCTATGCAGTCCTTCCGTATAGAAAAGATAATGAATACAAACGGCTGATCGCTTTCACCAAGACAAAGGTACTGGAACCGGGCGAAAGTGAAAAAGTTAAGCTGTGCTTCAGTTATAAAGACCTCTCCGTCTATGAAGAAGAGACCGAATCTTTCGTGCTTTCGGCAGGAGACAACATCCTGAAGATCGGAGAAAGCAGCGAGAACAATAAAGCAGTCTGTGTACTGAAGGCAGAAGAGAAGATCGTTCTGGAACACTGCAGAAACATCTGTCCATTGAATAAGGAACTCAATGAACTCTTTAGAGAGGATAAGAAGGAAGTCTATGAAGGCCTTCCGGTCCATACGATCGATCCTT
>JAZPYW010000016.1:0-4576 GCA_045544415.1 Erysipelotrichaceae bacterium | reverse complement strand
GCCCTGTGGGAACGTGGTTCCTGGACATCCTGTCTACTCCGGAAGAACTGATGGATATGGCCGGAAGATACATACATATCTTTTTCCTGGGCTCCATATTTCTGTTTATCTACAATATCGTCAGCAGTATCATCCGGGCTACCGGAGATTCGCGGACTCCTCTGATCTGTCTTGTCATCACGAGCTTTATCAATGTCGTTCTGGATATCTTGTTTGTGGTCCGTTTCGGCATGGGGATCGAAGGAACGGCAATAGCGACCGTGATATCGGAAGCTGTTTCCTCTGTACTGATCGTCCGGGCTCTTTTTCAAACGAAAGAGATGAAGAGCCGTTTTGATCATTCCTTTTCTATCGATCTGAAAATGGCGGTCCGTATCCTGACGATGGGGATCCCCATCGGGATGCAGCAGTCTCTGACATCCTTTTCCAATACATTCATCTACTCTTATGTCCACAGATTCGACAGTATCGCCATATCTGCCGGATGGAGTGCCCATGTGAAACTGGATCAGTTTGCTATTCTGCCAGCTCAGAGCATCGGTCATTCTGTGACGACGTTCGTTGCCCAGAATGTAGGTGCCAAAAATATACAGAGAGCGAAAGAAGGCACGAAAGTGGCCGTCAGGATGGGCACAGTTGTCTTGAGTGCCATAGCGGCAGTGATCCTGATCTCCTCACCGCAGCTCGTCTCTCTCTTCAATCCAGAAACAGAAGTCATCTACTACGGCTCCATCTTCATGCGTACCATGGCGCCGTTCCGCATCCTGACTCCTTATTTCCAAGGATATCTCGGAGCTCTGAGGGGTCTCGGCAGATCGAAGACCGCCATGGTGATCATGCTATCGACCTTCGTATTCATCCGCCAGGCATATCTGTATCTGTTCATGCAGATCTGGCAAAGTGTATATGTCGTTGCTTTTGCCTATCCGGTAGTCTGGATCATTTGCGATCTGATCCTGTTTATCTATTTCCGTATAAATAAATGGGAGTCAGCGATCGGAGAATAAAGTCATACGAAAACAGGAGGTAGACATGAAAGATTATGCCCAAATGGATCTCCATCATAGAGACCGTGTAGAAAAGATCGTAGAGAAAGCAGCGTTCCCGAAGTTTTACAGAGTAAAACAGAACTTTCTTTCACCGAAAGTAAAAAATATAAAAAAAGAGATATATGATCAGCTGAAAGACCGCGGTCTATTGGAAAGGATAGAACCGGGGAAGAGGATAGCGATCACGGCAGGGAGCAGACAGATCGCGAATATGGTCGAGATCTTACGTTCTATCGCAGAGATCGTCCGTTCATGTCAGGGCATCCCGTTCGTGATCCCGGCAATGGGAAGCCACGGCGGAGCCACAGCTGAAGGACAGAAAGGGATCCTGGAACACTACGGGATCAATGAAGACTCTATCGGCTGTCCGATCATTTCAAACATGGATACCGAGCAGATCGGTACTACTCCTGAGGGACTTCCTGTCTACTGCAGTTCGACTATCCTTCATGAGTCGGACGGTCTGATCCTTTGTAACAGGATCAAACCACATCCTGGTGTTGCGGGTCCTATTCAAAGCGGACTTGTCAAAATGTCTGTGATCGGTTGCGGAAAACAGAAAGGCGCTGAAACATGTCATAAAGCAGGCATGGTCGGAATGGAAGAACGTTTAGTCGCCAGCAGCAAAGTCGTTTTGGATAAGGTGCCGGTATTGTTCGGTGTAGGGATCATTGAAAATGCGTATGACGAAACAGCGGAGATCCATTGCATACCTGCAGAAAAGATACATGAGGAGGAGCCTGCTTTGCTGAACCGAGCTTACGAGCTAATGCCTGCCATCCTTCCGAATGATATCGATCTGTTATATGTGTGTAGAGTAGGGAAAAATATCAGTGGAGTATTAGCTGATCCGAATGTAACTTTGCGTTTTATCGCTCCAGCTAAGCAAGCCCTTTTGACACGAAAGGCACCTACTGTATTTATCATGGGCGATCTGACAGAAGAGTCGGAGGGAGCAGCTAGTGGTATAGGTCAAGCAGATATCATTACAGAACGCATGTTTGAAAAGATCGATTTCGGAAAAACGTATGTCAATGCAATGACATCTACGTTCTTACGTGGAGTTCGTGTTCCGATAGTGATGAAGAACGATCTTTACGCTTTGAAATTTGGTCTGTATACTTGCAACGTTCCTGATAAAGATCTGCCACGTGTGGTCTTCATTCAAGACACATTACATGTTTCTGATATCGTAGTGTCAGAAGCGTTATTGCCTGAAATGGCCACAGATCCTCGATTTCAAATAATCGATGGACCGTTCGAGTTAGGATTTGATGACGAGGGATATTTAACTTCTTTGTTTTAAATAGTAATTATTTATGAAAGTGTTCAATAACGATCCTTTATGTCAGATGGATGGCAGAGGATCGTTTTGATTTGGAACAATAAAGTCTCACTTGATTACACAGTTCTTTTGAAGAAATGTACAATATATAAGGAATGAATCTTATAAGAAATAACATATAACAATAACGATATACCATAAGAGGTCTATATAATGAGCAAAATCAATGCAGATAATATCAAAGAAGTGGTGAAAGCTGGACTTCCTGCCGTAGACATGAATGTGATGATCCGTTTAGGAGCAGATTGTCTTCAAGGGAAGGTAGGCGTCGATCAGATCTTAGTGAGATATGGACCAGTCTTTTATGATGCAGTCAAAGCATATGTAGATGAATTCGATGTCAACGATCTTGAGAACGAGGCCAAAAAGTTTGCGAAGATCAGAAAAGTCGCAGTAGATGTCAAAGACTTCGCTGAAAAAGAGTTCTCGGTCGAACAAGTCGATCTGGTGCCGGCTGTGAAAAGTCTTGCCTTCCAGTTCGTTCAGAAGCAGATCGATGCGAAGATGTTCATGTCGGCATTGGGAAAACTGGGTCTGGAAAATGCGATCGTGCAATTCAAAAACGAGTATAAAGAAGAACTTTCTGAGATCAAAGAGAGCTATGAGGTGATCGCAAAAGCCGGAGGTATGGAACTGTGCTATGCTGCCTCGGTGGAAGCGTATAAGATCCTAATGGAGACATTAGCAGAAGCAGAGCTCCAACACGAACATAGACTCATGGTAGAAAAAGAATGTGAAGAGTCGATCCGTATGATCCGGGAATATAGAGAGACGGTCCAGGAGATGATCGAAAAATATCTCACAAAATACTACGATGCATTTGAAAAAGGTCTTCACGAGATGGACAAAGCTATCTTAGATAACGATTCAGACGGATATATCCGGGGAAGTGTCGAGATACAAAAAGTCTTAGGATATGAGTCACGATTCCATGACCAGAAAGAATTTGATGATCTCATGATGTCAGATATGGATTTCAAATTATAAGGGGGGAGATAATATGGCATTCGATCTTAAAAAGAAGTTCGCAGAGGCTGGTGAAGCAGACAAGAAGAAAGCGAAAGAAGTTACAGACAAGACGGTAGAAGAAGTCAAGAACAAAGCGGGAGACCTTCAGGAATCGATCAAGAACTTCGATTCTGAGAAGGCCAAGGAATCTGCTTTGGATATGGCAAAGAAGGGCTCAGAAGCCCTTAAAAAGCATTTCAATAACGCTAAAGAGACAGACAAGAAAGTAAAAGAAGTCCTTAAAGCGAATAAACGGCATGAAGAACTGATCATGCCGGAAGATGCATTGAAGATCATCTATTTCCTGATCGCAGCTGATGGGGAACTCAAAGAGGAAGAACAAGAACAGTTTAGTCTCATCTGTAAAGAATTGGATCCGGAAGAGAAACTGGACAGAGAGAAGCTCATTGCTTCATGTAAAGAATTCATCAGACCAAACGATCTGGAATATCTCGACTACATCACTGATGGGATACAGGATGCGCTCAACCATTCTCGCACAACAGGGAAGGGAACCATTCCAAAGAATATGTTGCTGTGGGATCTGCTCTCTGTAGCTTGGACAGATAGTGATTATGCCGGGTCAGAGAAGCAGGTCTTACGACTGATCAGTCGTAGGATGGAGATCGACCAGACGATCATCCTGGAGATGGAAGCAGCGTCAGAAGCGATCCGCGCAGTATTGAAGGAAAAGACTTTCCTGATCAATAGTGATCGTCCATATGGCGAAGTAGCACCGAGGATCGAAGAGCTGGATAAGAGAAAGAAAGAACTGATGGAGAGCGTCTATCAGCTCATTGAGGACTGAGAGGAACAGATATGCCATTACCATTATTATTCATAGGTGTAGCTGCAGCTACAGGAGCTATAGGAGCTGGAAAGACAACGAAAGCTGTCTTAGATAATTCGAAAGCGAAGAAGATCAACTCTATCGCAAATGAGAGTGTACGAAAAGAAACAGAGAAGTTAGAGATCCAGAGAGAAAGAGTAGCTGAATCTCTCAATAAGCTTGGTGAGCTCAAGATCAACATCTTGGCGACGAACGTCACAGAATTCGTCCAGACGTTTGAACAGATCAAGAACGTCGATTTCCAGAACTCGGTAGGTCTGGAAGAATTGAAGAATCTTCATATAGACACGAAAGAATTTGAAGAATTGAAGAAACTGGGGAACT
>JAZPYW010000015.1:0-2249 GCA_045544415.1 Erysipelotrichaceae bacterium | reverse complement strand
ATTTATAGGCCTTTACTGAAGTATACGAAAGAGGAACTGAGACAGTATTGCGAGAAACATAAAGTTCCCTACGGCATCGATGAATCCAATCTGAGTGATGACTATCAGCGAAACATCCTGAGACATGATGTCCTGGATAAGATGTCCCTCGAAGAAAAGAAAGAGCTTGGAAGGAAGATCGATGAGCTTAACCGCATCCAGCAGAAGGAGATCCGGGAAGTAAAGAAATATATCGGAAGAAGAAGAGAATTCCTTCCGTATGAGATCCTGGAATATCCTCTGAGAGAACGCATGCTGAGGATGCTGGTGAAGGAAGACCTGAGTAAGAATCACATTGAAGAACTATTGAGACAGATCGAAGAGAGCGATTCCTTCTTTCAGGAGATCGAAGGAGTCTGCATCGTCAAGGAATACGGGAAGATCTCTTTCTTCAAAAAGAAGGAAGATTACGCTTATACCTTTGAAAAGATCGAGTATGGAAACTACGGAAGTTTCGCACTGAAGAAGAGGGGAAAGACCATCGAAGCCCTGACCCTTCAGGAAGAAGATCTTCCGATCACGATCCGGAATATGAGAGCCGGGGATGAGATCCGCATGCGTTTCGGACGCAAGAAAGTATCGCGTTTTCTGATCGACCGCAAGATCTCCCGGAAAGAGAGGATGGAATGGCCTGTCGTAGTCAACAGGCAGGGGGAAGTCATCTTCGTCAGCGGTATGGGATGCGATGTCGCACACCATTCTATAAAACCGGACCTGTTTGTGATAAAATTGTAAAATACGGAGGGTAATAGTATATGCTGCATGATGATGTAAAAAAGATCCTCATATCAGAGAAAGAAATAGACAGGAGATGTGAAGAGCTTGGAAAGCAGATCACGGCAGACTACCGAGGCGGTGTTCCGGTCCTCGTTGCCTTGCTGAAGGGATCTGTACCTTTCTTAGCGGAACTCATCAAACATATAGATATCGATGTCCGACTGGATTTCATGGCCGTAAGCAGCTACAGCGGTACGGAATCCATGGGCGATGTCAAGATCACCAGAGACCTGGATCATTCGATCAAGGGAATGGATATCCTGCTGGTGGAAGATATCGTCGATACGGGCAGAACATTATTAACCGTAAAGGAACTGTTGTATTCTAAAGGAGCGAACAGTGTCAAGATCGTGACACTGCTGGATAAACCGAGCAGAAGAGTCGTCGATATCCAGGCGGACTATACCGGTTTTGAAGTCCCGGACGAATTTGTCGTCGGATACGGACTGGATTTCAATCAGAAATACCGGAATCTTCCTTACGTAGGAGTTCTTAAGGAAGAGTGCTATAAGGAGTGATGTGAATGTCAAACAAGAACCCCAACAATAATCCTAACTACAATGGCAGGGGCCCGGGATTCCTGGGATTCCTTCCTTACCTGATCGTTTCATTATTTCTGGTCATGATGTTTTCCGGCGGAGGAGGCTCTTCGCGTACAGCTGCTTCCTTCACCTATCAGGATTTCAACAAGCTGCTGGAAGGCAACAGTATCACGCAGGCGAGAGTGTCTGTCGACTACAATACCGTAACAGTCAGCGGCGTCTATGACGATAACGGAAAAGCGACGCAGTTCAGTGTGACGGTCCCGAATACAGAGGAAGGAACGAATGAACTGATGACGAAACTGGAGAAGGTCCCTCAGGTGACCTTCGTCGATGCGAACGCTTCGAATCTTCTGATCGAGATCATCAGTTCCATCGTACCGCTGGCGCTCTTCCTGGTCCTGGGATACTTTATGATGACCCGTATGGGCGGAGGCAATGCCAACAAGCAGGCGTTTGACTTCTCCAAGTCGAAGGCCCGTCTCGAAGATAATGTCCGTACCCGTTTCTCGGATGTCGCAGGCTGCGATGAAGAGAAAGAGGAGATGCAGGAGCTCATCGAATATCTGAAGTCTCCGCGCAAGTTCTCCAAACTGGGTGCTCAGATCCCTAAGGGCATCATCATGGTCGGTCCTCCGGGAACCGGTAAGACACTGCTGGCGAAGGCTACGGCCGGTGAAGCCAACGTGCCGTTCTATTCGATCTCTGGTTCCGATTTCGTCGAGATGTTCGTCGGTGTCGGTGCTTCCCGTGTGCGTGACTTATTCAAGACCGCTAAACAGACGGCTCCGTGTATGATCTTCATCGATGAGATCGATGCGGTAGGACGCCAGAGAGGCGCAGGTCTTGGCGGTGGCCATGATGAAAGAGAACAGACCCTGAACCAGCTCT
>JAZPYW010000014.1:0-7846 GCA_045544415.1 Erysipelotrichaceae bacterium | reverse complement strand
CTGAAATTCTCCAGTCCTTCTTCTTTGGCCTTGATGATGGCTCTGGCCACACAGGTCTCGTCTTTCTCCAGACCGACATAAAAGATCTCCGGGTTCTCCTTCGCAGATTCCGTGATGAAATCTCCCATGCCCATACCGATCTCCAGATAGACTTCTTTCTCATAGGAGATCTCTTTCGGATCTCTCACCAGATAGCGGTCTTCTTCTTCCAGGAAAGGATGGACCCATTTCTTCTTTCTCATTCTCATAGTGCACCTCTTACAGGAAAAGGCCGTATTTCAGGCCTTTTCATTCACTTATTTCTTCTTGAAGAATCTCTTTTCTCCCTTAGGAGCTTCTTTTTCTTCTGTCTTTGTTTCCTCTTCGGAAGCCTTCTCTTCTTTCTTCTTCTTTTCCGGCTTCGGAAGCAGTTCTTTTGCGGATACGTTCACACGTCCCTTTTCATCGATCTCCATGACCTTGACCTTGATGATGTCGCCGATCTTCAGGACATCTTCCGGCTTCTCGACACGTTCGTGCGAGATCTTGGATACGTGCAGTAAGGCATCCTGACCCTTGAAGAGTTCTACGAAGGCGCCGAACTTCTCTAAACGGACGACCTTGGAGTCATAGATCTCTCCGACTTTCGCTTCACGGCAGATGTCATCGATCATAGCCTTAGCCTTTTCGATGCATTCCTTATCAGTATGGTAGAGAACTACCTTTCCGTCATCATCGATATCGATCTTCGTACCGCCGGATTCATCGATGATCTGGTTGATCACCTTGCCGCCTGTACCGATGACTTCTCTGATCTTATCCGTCGGGATCGTGAACGTGATCATCTTCGGCGCATACTTGGAAACTTCCTTACGCGGTTCGGATATCGCCGTCATCATATTTTCCATGATCTCCAGTCTGCCCTTCTTGGCCTGAGCTAAAGCTTCCCGGAAGATCTCTTTCGTGATTCCCTTGCACTTGATATCCATCTGTAAAGCCGTGATACCGTCTTTCGTACCCGCTACCTTGAAGTCCATATCGCCATAGTGGTCTTCCATACCCTGGATATCGGTCAGGATGGAGTAGTGGTCGCCTGTCGTGATCAGACCCATAGCGACACCGGCTACCGGAGACTTGATCGGAACACCGGCTGCCATTAAGGACATAGAACCGGCACAGATCGAAGCCTGAGAAGAGGAACCGTTGGATTCCAGAACTTCCGCAACTGTACGGATCGCATACGGGAATTCATCTTCAGACGGAAGGACCTGAGCTAAGGCTCTTTCACCTAAAGCACCGTGACCGATCTCTCTTCTTCCCGGAGAACCCATTCTGCCTGTTTCACCGACAGAATACGGTGGGAAGTTGTAGTGATGCATGAATCTCTTCTCTTCGACATCAGTAAGATCGTCGATGATCTGATTGTCTCCTAAAGGACCTAAAGTCGTAACGGATAAGACCTGAGTCTCGCCTCTTGTGAACATAGCAGAACCGTGTACTCTCGGTAAGAGATCTACCTGGGAATCCAGAGGTCTCAGTTCATCGAGAGCTCTTCCGTCCGGTCTGATCTTCTCAACGGAGATGAGTCTTCTGACTTCTTCTGCAACGATGCTCGTGCAGTATTCTGCCGTCTGCTTGACCAGTTTGGTCTGTTCCTTCTCGGAGAGGTCTTCCATCTCTTCGAAGTGTTTCTGCATCTCGGCGGTGATCTCATCGATCTTGCCGTAGCGCTCCAGCTTCAGCTTGATGGAAACAGCTTTTTCCAGTTCTGCCTTTCCGAATTCATCGACGTAGTTCTTGACTCTCTCATCGATCTCATAGAGCTTCACTTCCATCTTCGGCTTGCCGACTTTGGCAATGATCTCTTCTTCGAAGGCACATAATTCCTTGACTTTCTCATGTCCGAACATCAGAGCTTCCAGCATCAGATCTTCCGATACTTCCTTAGCTCCTGCTTCGACCATGTTCAAAGCTTCTTTCGTTCCGGCAACTGTTAAGTCGATCAAAGACTTTTCATGTTCGGCAACAGTCGGATTGACGATGAACTGTCCGTCTACATAACCTACCTTGACACCGGCTACCGGTCCGTCAAACGGGATATCGGAGATACATAAAGCCAGAGAAGCGCCGAATAAGGCAGCCATCTCGGAAGACTTGTCCGTATCGTTGGATAATACCGTGTTTACGACCTGAACTTCATTACGGAATCCTTCAGCGAATAACGGACGGATCGGTCTGTCGATCAGACGTGCCGTTAAAGTAGCGTGTTCGGAAGGACGCCCTTCTCTGCGCAGGAATCCTCCCGGGATCTTGCCTGCAGAGTACAGTTTCTCTTCAAAGGATACTGTCAAAGGAAAGAAATCCGTGTCTTTTGCGACACTGCTGGCGCATGCGGTGGATAACGTTACCGTATCATCGTAGCGTACCAGAACAGACCCCCCAGCCTGTTTAGCAACTTCACCGGTCTCGACACTCAACTTACGACCGTAGAAGTCCATGGTGAATACTTCTTTCATCTTTTCTCACTTTCTTTATAATAACCTGTACTATTCTACCATAAACCTTCCCGAAAACAAAAAGAAAAAGACTGCAGGCATAGAAAACCCTGTACAGGATCCTGTTCATGACCGGAAAAAGAACTTTTATACCCATATACACTCCAATATAAAAGCCCGGATCTCTCCGGGCTCTGATCTATTCTACCGATTTCAGGGATTCGACCATCTTTATATTCTTCAGATGTCTTCTGGTGAAGAAGAGGACGATGACCGTAAAGATCAGGGTGATCGCAAAGGACATCGAAAAGGAGAACAGAGAGATCGTCATTCCGAACATCATCATCTCCATATTGATGACATTCATGATGAAATGGTGTTCTACGACTCCTAACGGGAGACCCAATAATCCGCCGATGATCGTCAGCATGATGATCTCCTTGAAGAGATAGCTGTTGACTTCACTGTTGCGGAAACCGAGGACTTTGAGGGTCGCGATCTCTCTGGTCCTTTCGGAGATGTTTACTTCGATGAGGTTGATGAGGACCACGAAAGCCAGAGATCCGGCGGTGATGATGATGACGAGGATGATGAAGTCCAATGCCTCGATCATCGTCTCAAACTGGGAGATCAGATGAGAGAAATCAAGTGAGGAGACGAAGTCCTGGAGCTTTTCCGTATCTTTATTCAGGGCATTCGCATCGCTTGTCCGTACGGCGATCGTCGTCGGATGGACATTCTCATTGAAGACCGACTTGTAATAGCTGTCGGACATGAAGATGTAATGCTGGAAGTAGAATTCGCAGATATCGGCGATCTCCACCTCTGCCTTGAGACCGTCTGCCGATTCGATCGTGATATGATCCCCTTCCTTGAGGTTGTTGTTGATGGCGAATTTCTGGGAAAGTATGACTCCGCCGTTGGAGAAACGGATCGGTGTCTTCTTGTCGGTCTTATGGAAGGAGAAGACATCGTTTCCTTCTCTCGGATCGACGACATCGACGATGAGTGTCGCATCATCTCCTCCGGAGAGATAGGCTCTCGTCGTATAGGAAAGGAACGGAACGACTGCCTCATTGGCGAGATCGTTCTTCAGAATCTCGAGATTCTCGTTCAGATGATGATCATTCTCCAGAGAGATGTTGTAGTCGTAATTGAAGATCTGCCCGTACTGGATATTGACGATCTGGGAGATGGAATCCTTGATGCCGAAACCTACGACCAGTAAAGCCGTACAGCCGGCTACACCGATGACCGTCATGAAGAAACGGGACTTGTAGCGGATGAGATTGCGGGCAGTGATCTTGGAGGTGAAGGAGAGTCTCTTCCAGATAAAGGTGATCTTTTCCAAGAAGATCTCCTTGACGCTCTTCGGAGCCTTCGGTCTCATGAGCTGAGAAGGCATCTCTTTCAAAGATCTGCGTATGACGATGTAGGTCACGCCCATCATCAGTGCCGAGAAAGACAGGATGCTGACGAGAAGCGGCACGATCGGGAAAGACATGCGGATATCCGGCAAGGCATACATGAGTCTCCAGGTCTTATAGATGACTGTAGGGAATAAGGCCTGACCCAGGAAGATGCCGATAACGCTTCCCAGCAATGTCGCAAACAAAGCATAGGAAACGTATTTCCATGCGATGCGGTTGTTGGAGAAGCCCAGAGCCCGGAAGATACCGATCTGGGAGCGCTGTTCATCGATGAGACGGGTCATTGTCGTCAGACATACTAAAGCCGCTACCAGGAAGAAAATCAGCGGCAGCGCATAGCCGATGGCCCCCATCTGCTTGATGGTCGCCCGGTACATATAGCTTGAATAATGGGAATCTCTATTTAAAAGGATCCAGTTCGCATTCGGAAGTTCTTCCAGTTCCTGTCTGGCCTTGGCCAGTTCATTCTCTGCTTTCTCGATCTGGTCGTTGAATTCGAGAAGACCTTCATTGTAGTCTTTCAGTCCCTTCTCGTAATCTCTTTCTCCTTTATAGATCTGATTCTGTCCCTGCCGGATCGCTTCTTCTCCGGCGGCGATCTGCGCTTTGGCGCTCTCTAATTGGGTCCGGCCGCTCTCCAGCTGTCTTCTTCCTTCGACGATCAGCTGCAGATCCGTGTAGGTCTGCTTCACCGAACCGTTCATCGCTTCATCCATCTGTTTCAGGATGGCATCGATATTCTCGCTTTCCGTGAGATCCTTCAGGGCATTGATACTGGTATCCAGGACCTGATTGCGGACTTCGTATTCCGTGATCTGCGCCGTGAGTTCCGATAGTCTCTGAGCGTAGTCTTCCGCACTCTGATCCAGGGAATCGATCTGAGCCTGCAGTTCGGAGATCTTCTGCAGATTGTCGCTCTTTTCCTTCTCCATACGGGCGATCGTCTCCTGCGTATAGGAAGAGGTCGATGTCTTCTGGGATTCCAGGGTGATATAGGTCGTATAGGCAGCCGATACTTCAGCATAGAGGGTATCGAACGGCTGACCGCTCTTCTCTTCTGCCTGTTTCACGGCATCATTCAGTCTCTGTTCATTCTCGTTCAGCAGTCTCTCGTTGGCTTCAACTTCCCTTTTGGAAGTCTCCAGCGTCGCCTTTGAGGTATCCAGCTGAGACTTGGCGATCAGGATCTGCAGGTAGGCATCATCGAGCTGCTGCTTGGCTTCCTGCAGTTCTTTCTCCCCTTCCGCCTTCTTTTCATTGAATTCCTTCTCGCTGTCTTCGAGTTTCTTCTCGTATTCATCGAGGAGCTTTTCTTTCAGATAATTCTCCTGATCGGATGCCAGATAGGAGATCTCCTCGCTTTTTTCCGCTACATAGTCATCATAAGGCTGCGTAAAGGACATCTTTTCGTCGGCACCCTTCAGATCCAGATAGACCGTAGAATAATAATCGGCCTTGAAGTTGGAATTTGAGACGAAAAGGACCGTATTCAGCGGCTGATTGTCGCAGGTCGAAGTATCCATGACTTTAGTCATATAAGCCGGCGTCACGACGAAACCGGTGATGGTGTATTTCTTATGTATGAGAGCGGCGCTCTTATCGATGACTTCGACCGTATCGCCGATGCTTGCGTTGAAGCTCATTCCGTCATCATCTACCAGCATCGCCGCTTCATCGGCCTTCTGCGGCAGACGTCCCTCGACCAGTTCGAACTGATCGACATGGCGGTATAGCTCTTCAAAACGGGCGACCAGTTCCCGGTCATCATTTCTTATATAGGTATCCACGAAACGGGACGCCAGCAGTCCTTCTACGACATCCAGTTTCTGCAATGCTTCGATATCTTCATCGCAGAATCCATAGGAAGAATAGATCTGCAGATCGTGAAGATCCATGTCGTCGGCATAGCGGTCGACACTGTTGCGCATGATGATGGACGTAGACATCAGACCCATCATAAAACCGACTCCGATCATCACGATGAGCGTGAGAGACAGGAATCTCTTCAAGGTATTCTTTATTAAGCGCAAAGTGTCGAGCTCGAACATCAGTACTCGATTTCCTCTACATCTACCGGATCATTCTTTGTGATGGATACGACTTTTCCGGATTTCACGCGGACGATCTTCTGCCCCATGGCAGCCAGAGCGGAGTTATGAGTGATCATGACGACCGTGATGCCGTGCTTGTAGCACATCTCCTGCAGGACTTTCAGGACCTGTTTGCCGGTCTGATAGTCCAGAGCGCCGGTCGGTTCATCGCATAATAAAAGCTGCGGGTTCTTGGCAACTGCCCGGGCGATAGCCACTCTCTGCTGTTCGCCACCCGATAACTGGGACGGGAAGTTGTTCATGCGGTCTTCAAGTCCTACCATCTTGAGCACGAAGACCGGATCCAGCGGATCCCGGCATATCTGCAGAGCCAGTTCGACATTCTCTTTGGCTGTAAGATTCTGTACGAGGTTGTAGAACTGGAAGACGAAGCCGATATCGTACCTGCGGTAGTCGCATAGCCTTTTATCGTCCGCGTTGGCGATATCTTCTCCGTTGACCAGGATACTTCCGGATGTACAGGTATCCATACCTCCCAGAATATTCAGGATCGTGGTCTTACCGGCACCGGAAGCACCCAGGACGACGACGAATTCCCCTTTTTCAATCGTAAAGGAGACTCCATCCAGAGCCCTGATCTCAACTTCTCCCATCCGGTAGATCTTGCGGACATCTTTAAATTCAATAAAACTCATCTAATCGATAAACCTCCGGATATCCGTATCCAGCATATAGATATAAGTACGTAAATAGACTTTGATCAGCTGTTTCAGCAGATCCGGTTCGATCTCCTTGGCCGTGAACATCTCCGACATACCCGCAAAGATGGAGACCGCATAGCTGTGCGAGAGGATCTCCAGTTCCTTTTCATAGGTGGCGATCGGATAGTTCTGCATGATCATCGTCTTGATGACACCGCCGAACCAGTTGGACAGACGTTTATTGAGCTGGGAGTGCAGCAGCAGGATCTTGAATTCCGTAGGATTCTCCAGATAGATCTGCACGAGATCTTCCGCCATCACGTCCAGTTTTCCTCTGAGGTCTTTCAAAGAGAAAGAGACATTGAACACTCTGGCTTCCAGAGACAGATTGTTGGCCGTGACCTTCTTGACGACATCGTTGATCTTCTTGATGGTCGGAGCGACGATCTGAAAGTTGATATCTTCCTTGCTTTTGAAGTAGCGGTAGAGATTCCCTACTGTCATGCCTGCCTTGGAGGCGATCCTCCGCATCGAAGCATCCTTATATCCGTATTTCAGGAACTCTTCCTTCGCTGCCTGAACGATATCATTACGTACGCTGTCCTTTAAAACCTGTGCCATACTTCCACCTCGTTTCTACCCTAATTATATAAGAAGCATACATAAAAGTAAACAGCTATTTACTAATTAAGATATCATTCAAAAACATCGATGAATAAAGGCTTTTTGAAAAACAGGTCAAGATGTTCGGCGATGTGTTTTTCGCTCGTTTTCCATCTCTTTTCCCTGCTTGCCGATCCTGAAATAGTTTTCCACAATTTGATCATCATCATCGATGATCCGTCTTTCCATGAAAAAAGGTGATCGTCATGATCACCTTTTTCATTACTTTCTTAAGCCTAACTTCGTGATGAGATCTCTGTATCTGTTGATATCTGTTCTCTTCAGATACTCGAGGAAGTTTCTTCTCTTACCGACCATCATCATCAGACCTCTGTTGGAATGGAAGTCTTTCTTGTGGTCCTTCATGTGGACCGTCAGTCTGTTGATCTGTTCCGTGAGGACTGCGACCTGTACTTCAACAGAGCCTGTATCGCCTTCGAAGCGCTGGTACTCTTTGATGATCGCCTGCTTGTCTGCTTTGCTTAACATTTCATTTTCTCCTTTTTCTTTTTCGATCGTATCCGGGT
>JAZPYW010000013.1:0-18197 GCA_045544415.1 Erysipelotrichaceae bacterium | reverse complement strand
GACCGCTTGGCCTCCGACTTTCCTCTCTGCCAAGATCAAATGGAACTTCACGAAGTTCCTCGTAGACAGAGACGGCAATGTCGTAGACCGCTTTGCCCCGACCGTTACTCCGGAAAAACTGGAGTCCAAAGTACAGGAGCTCTTATAATGCATTACACGTATACACCGCACATGGTCTGCTCGACAAAGATCGATTTCGATGTCGACAACGATCAGATCTATGATGTTCGTTTTACCGGAGGATGCCATGGGAATCTGCAGGCGATCGCCAAGCTCGTAGAAGGACAGAGCCCTGAAAAGATCATTCAGATCCTGAAGGGAAATGACTGCAGGGGCAGGGGAACTTCCTGTGCCGATCAATTTGCCTTGGCTTTGGAAAAGGCTCTTCAAAATGGATGAGAACGGCTCACAGAGCCGTTTTTCTTTTGTATAATGGTAGTGGAAAAGAGGAGTTTATGGATATCAATATCACTCATGCGAAAGACAATATGATCGAAGGATGTCTGGCGCTCGAAGGCGGTGCATTCCGCGGTGTCTATACATCCGGTGTCATCGACGCTCTCATGGAGAACGACATCAATCTTTCTACTACGGTAGGGATCTCTGCCGGAGGTCTCAACGGTATGTGCTATGTTTCCGGAGATATCGGAAGAGCAGCGTTTTTAAGTGTCAATCAGAGACATAACAAAGACTATGTCTCGATGCGCAATATCCTGAAGAGCGGCTCTGTCGTCAACTTCAACTACGTTTTCGAGAACTATGATAAGGAAGTGCCGATCAATGAAGAACGGCTCTTCCACAGCGAACGGAAGTTCTATGTCATCGCTACGAACCTGGAGACCGGCAGACCGGTAGCCTTCGATAATTCCGATAAGGAGACCTTATTTAAAGCGATCGCCGCTTCTGCTTCCATGCCTCTGGTATCGACTCCGGTAAAGATCGGAGACGGACTCTATCTCGATGGAGGCTGCAGTACGAAACTGCCGGTGCGCTTTGCGCTGCGTCAGGGTTTTGAAAAGATCATCTTCGTAGCGACGAGAGACAAGGAATACCGCCGCAAGGAAGTCGCTCCGGAGTATCAGATGGAGAAGATCGTATATGCGAAATATCCGGCCTTCGTCCGTTCTCTGAAGAGGGCCAATGCGTTATACAACAGCGACTGCGACCTCATCGATGAACTGGTGGAGATGGGCGAGATCTTCCGTATCGCTCCAAGCAAGCCGGTCACCATCGGCAGGATGGAAGATGACCTGGAAGTACTGGAAGATCTCTATCGTCTGGGCTATGACGATACGATCGCACTGATGCCGAAAATAAAAGAATACCTCGCTATTTAAGATAAGCGAGGTATTCTTCTTTTGACATATACGGCTTGAATGAGGAAGTGATCTCATTGCATATTTCTTCGTGCGCCAGGAGATATTCAACGGTGTTCACAACGACCTGAGCGGGCTCCAGATACGCTCTTTTTTTATCGGCGATGCATAAGTCCTTCCCGTGACAATTCCCCGTAAAACCGCTGTATCCGAACTGTACGGCCGGTTTGAAGATACTGATATCGCCAATATCTCCGGCGGCCATGGATACTTCATTGTCGTGGATCTCATCGATCGTGCAGTACTTCAGCATATATTTCCGGATGATGTCATTGATCGGATGACACTGATGCATCGGCAGATAGCCCGGGGTAGTCATGATCGATGCGGAAGCTCCGATGGCTTTCGCAGAATATTTTGCGGCATTATCCACTTTTTCAGCAGTCCTGAACAGGGCATCCATATCGAGAGAACGTACGTAACATTCATATACGACTCTTTCCGGAATGGAGTTGACGGTCTGTCCTCCTTCCCGGATCATACCGTGGATACGTACGGCATCCTTTTCTTCAAAGGTCTCTCTCAGCATGTTTAAGGCATTGTCGAAGAGCACGAAGGCGTTGAGAGCATTGATCCCTTTATGCGGCAGTACCGCAGCATGAGCGGCCTTTCCTTTGAAGGTGATCTCTTTATAGAGGAAGCCTCCTAAAGCCGTATTCAGGGAGAAATGGTAGTTTCCCTGACCCATCGTATGGAGGTGTATCAGCATGTCGACATCATCGAAACATCCGCCTGTCAGCATGTTGATCTTGCCGCCGATGTATTTTATCTTTCCTTCTCTGATGAGCTTTTTACGGTAGGGGATATCGGTGAATTCTTCTCCCGGAGTGAAGAAGAGGGTGACAGATCCTTTTTTGATGGTCTGTTTCAAAGCGGAAATGGCAGCAGTCATGATCGTACACTGCGTGGAATGTCCGCAGCTGTGCGCTGCGTTATTGTCTGCTTTATTCGCATAAGGATGACCCAGAGTAGGCAGAGCATCGAGTTCGGCAATGAGTCCGATATGCGGCTTTCCTTCGCCGATCGTCACGCTGAAGGCCGTCTCATAACCCAGTTCCTTGATCTCCAGTCCTTCTTTTCTCAAGGCCTCGGTGATGATCTCTTTCGTTTTAAATTCCTTGTATCCGAGTTCCGGTGTCCGGAAGAGCAGATCACCCAGCGCATAGATCTCTTCTTTTCTGTTTTCCAGTATCTTTTCTGCTTTCATAAGTCTCCTTTCACAGGATCACGCGGATATTGTCCTGATGTTCGACATGGATGTCCGGATGGGCAAGAAGATATTCGGAAAGGATGGTCACCATATCCGTATTGACTTCTTTGAGGATCTTTCCTTTTTTCAGCATCAGGAAGTTTCCGCCTCCTCCTGCCCGGTAGTTATTGACAGCGAGAGAGAAACGGTCGTCATCATGGATCTCTTTTTCCTGATAAGTCAGAGATACGATCTTTTCCCCCGGTCTGTTTCCTGCTTTTATTGTATACTCGATCCCGTCGATCATGTCGTAGTTGAAATCTTCCAGTTTCCCGGAAGGAACGATCTTTCCGTGGTCTTCCGTAAAATATTCGGCACAGCGTTCCAGGTATTCTTTCAGGATCTTTCCGTCGATCTCGAGAACGACGAGGGTATTCGGATAGACATAAGTGGAGACGATATCTCGCATCGTGATCTCGGAAGGGAAACCGATCGCTCCGGAGAAAAGCGCGGTGGATGCGAGCTCGGCACCGGTCACATCTCTTTCGATCTGATTGAGAAAGGAGACGAGCGGATGCTTGTGAAGACGGGCATCTTCCTCATCATAGATGCGCAGATCGATGCCTTTTACTCTTCCCATAGGGGAATCGAGCCATTTCGAGACTCTTTCTTCGAGATCCCGGTAGGAATCGAGTTCTCTCGGATCGGCTTCTTCGGTAGAAGGGATCAGGCGTACTTCACCGTCCTTATTCTCGGTATCGTAGTCGATCAGGGCAAATTCCACACCGTTGGGTCTCGTCTGTGATGTAGGTTTTCCGAAGATCTTCCCGGCAAGGGAAAGATGGAGATGTCCGGTCACGAGGATATCGATTTCCGGGATCTCTTCGGCGATGCGGTAGGCTTCATTCTCTCCGGTATCCGGAACGAGTTCTCTTCCCTCGGCATCTTTCTCATAACCGCCGTGATAGACGGCGATGAGGACATCCGGTCTCTCTTCTTCCTTTACCTTCCGGCACATCCTCCTGAAGTATCCATAAGCATCTTCAAAAGTGAATCCTTCGATGTTTTCGGGTTTTTCCCAGTTGGGGATGTATTGCGTGCAGGCACCGATGAAGGCGAGACGGGTGCCGTCTTTCAGCGTATGGATGACGTATTCTTTTCCGATCGGGACATCATGATAGCGGATGTTTCCGCAGATGCAGGTACCGGTGTTCTTATGGATGTAGTCGAAGAGGACATCCGGTCCGTTATTAAAATCATGATTGCCGATATTGAAATAATCGACGAAGTTTTCCGTGCATTTCAGCATCGGATTCACTTCTTCTTTTTCATAGTGATAGTGATAGGAGAGCAGAGGAGATCCCTCCAGGATATCCCCGTTATCGATGATGAACGTATTCTCATCGATATATTTTTTCATCGTGGCCTTAACTTTCAAAAAGCCATGGTCACATGGCTTTAAGTCAGAATATCGATAGGGCATGACGGTTCCGTGAACGTCGCTGCTTACCAATAAACGGAATTTCATTTATTCTCCTGTCGAGAGTTTTCTTCTCAGTTTCGTCGAGAAATACTCAAGGATGAGAACGAGGACGATCAGACCGAACAGCATGGCAGATACATCGTGCCAGGACTGTTTGGCGATCGAGAAGATCAGTGGAGCACCGATACCGCCGGCACCGACGACACCGAGGATGGAAGCGTTCTTGACGTTGATATCCAGACGGTAGATGACGATGGAGACGATATTGGAGGACAGCTGCGGGATGATGCCGTAGCGGATCTTTTCAAAAGTCGTACAGCCGGCCGCATCCAGCGCTTCGACGATACCCGGATTGAGATCTTCGATCGCTTCGACCAGAAGTTTTGCCAGCATACCGACCGAGCTGATCGTCATGGACAGGACACCGGCAAAGGCGCCCGGACCGACTGCTTTGACGAACATGATGCCGTACATGAAGGCCGGGAAGGCACGGATGATCGCGATGATCGTCAGACAGATGAAGTTGACCCAGCGCGGACAGATGTTGCGGCTGGCCAGGAAGGCTAATGGCAGCGCCAGGACGAGTCCGAAGAGCGTTCCCAGGAAACCGATCGCCAGCGTCTCCATCAGCATGTACAGAAGACCTGCTGTGCTCAGATCGATGACCATGGACCAGTTCGGAGATATGAGACCCTGCAGCGCAGCTTTGGCGATCAGAAGGCCCTTGGAGTTGATGCCTTTCAGGTCTATGGAATAACGGGATAAGAAGACGACGACGGCGACCGTTACAGCAGCGATCACAAAACGAGGCCATACCGGAGGGTATTTGTTTAACTGTTCATTGACACGTGTTTTTTCGCTCATAACTCACCCCTGCATGATCTTCTTCCGCAATTCGCGGGAAATCGTTTCGATGACGACGACGGTGATGACCAGAACGAGGACCATCAGACCGGTATTGCCGTAGGCACGCCATTTGAGCTGTTCATTGATCTGAACACCGATACCGCCGGCACCGACGTAACCGAGGATCGCGGCACTACGTACGTTCGTTTCAAAACAGTAGAGTACTGTGGACCAGAAATAGCCTCTTACCTGCGGGTAGGCTGCCTTGATCATACATTTGACTCTGGTTGCACCGGTAGACTCGAGTGCTTCGTACGGTCCCATATCGATCGTTTCGATCTGTTCATACAGCATCTTGACAGCGATCGTATACGTGAAGATCGCGATGGAGATCGTACCGGCTAAAGTACCGGTGCCGATGACGATCGAGATCAGTCTGGCATAGACGAGAGTAGGGAGGGT
Organism: Erysipelotrichaceae bacterium; assembly: GCA_045544415.1. GTDB lineage: Bacteria > Bacillota_I > Bacilli_A > Erysipelotrichales > Erysipelotrichaceae > Colivicinus. The sequence continues at coordinate 12,841 of JAZPYW010000013.1, read as the reverse complement.
CCTGAGAACGCTCAGGATACCTCTGTGAGCAGCCAGATAAGTGTTGTTCAGTTTGAAGTTGGCAGAAAGATAGAAACTTACCGGAAGAGCGATGATGATACCGAAGAAGGTTCCTAAGAAGGACATGATGATCGTATCGAACATCGGTTTCTTCATATTGTCCCAGAAAGACCAGGACGGCGGGAACATTGCTTTCAGCATGGCGGTGAATTCGCCGAAACGGCTCGCAAAGTACGACATGTTGACTTTGCAGATATTCATGCAGATCACCGTAAAGATGATCACGGCGATCGTGATATAAGGAGCCCAGTTGAATTTCTCCTTGACCACTTTGCCGTTGCTCAAAGTATATGTCCGCGGATAGAAGATGTGAAGGAGGTCGTCAAGCATCGACCTTCTCCTTCATGACTTCGTCGTCGTTCAGATCTCTGCCATAGATCTGACGCAGGACGTCTTTATTGACATTTTCGACCGGACCGTCATAGACGATCTTGCCGGCGCGGATGCCGACGACACGGCTCGCGTATTGTAAAGCCAGGTCAACATGGTGGATGTTGATGATGACTGTGATGTTCATATCCTTATTGATCCTCTGGAAGTCTTCCATGACGACATCGGCCATGATCGGGTCCAGAGAAGCGACCGGTTCATCTGCGAGGATGATCTCCGGATTCTGTGTCAGCGTTCTCGCTAAAGCGACACGCTGCGCCTGACCGCCGGACAGCTGGTCCGCACGGGAGTAGGCCTTGTCCAGGATCCCGACTTTATCCAGGGATTCCAGGGCAGAGATCTTGTCCTCTTTGGAGTAAAGACCTAAAAGCGTTCTGATGAAGGACATATCGGCAACCTTTGCCGAAAGAACGTTGTTGATGACCGTCGTCTTATTGACGAGGTTGAAGGACTGGAAGACCATACCGATCCTTCTGCGGAAGTCACGGAGTTCTTTGCCTTTTAATTTGGATACATTGACTCCGTCAACGGTGAGTTCTCCGTCGGTGATATCGATCATCTTGTTGACTGTGCGGATGAGCGTGGATTTGCCAGCACCGGACAGACCGATGACCGCTACGAATTCTCCCTGTTCGATCTCCAGGGAGACATCATCCAAACCTTTGGTCCCGTTTGGATAGACTTTGCTTACGTGGTCGAATTTGATCATATTTTCTTCCCTTCTGATTTAAAAGAAAAGGGCGTAAAAATACGCCCTTTTTCAAGACTGTGATTACTGGAATAAAGCGTTAGCAGCACGAGTGCCGTCGTAGTCGGAATCCTGACCTACCTGGTAACCCTTATGAGCATAAGGTTCAACACAAGCAAGACCTTCCGGTGTCTGACCGATCTCTACGAATGCTTCCTGTAAAGCTTTGACGAATTCCGGAGTCATCTTCGGATCCTTTTCCTGAGAAGCTACACAGATCGTATCGTTCATGATGTAATCGGAAACAGCGATGACTTTTACGACATCCCAAACATTGGCATAAGTGCCTGCAGCGATCTCATCAGCATAAGCAGCTTCGAAGTTTTCTGTGGAAGCAGCATCCTTACGAACGTCAGCATAACCGACAGTTACGTCGACCTGACCTGTTAATAAGGAGTTCATCATGTTGGCATAAGAGCCATCCGGGATAACGTTAGCGAGGTCAGCGACCGTCTTCTTTGTCTGTCCGGCACCTTCACCGAAGTTCTGGTTGAGCCAGAGGGACGGATAAACGTAACCTGCAGAAGAAGTGGAAGAGCAGACATACCAGGATGCGCTGTTGACATCATCCCAAGTCAGAGTTCCGGCCTGAGCCTTAGCATAGAGGTCAGCACCCTTTTCAGTAGCGATGTTGACATAGATCAGAGAAGCATAACCTGTAGCCATGCCGTCAGCATCAGTAGTGATACCGGCATTCCAAGGAGTGATACCGTCAGCCGGGTTGATGACTTTGTGGTCAGCATCGCCGACACCGTAACGCAGAGCTTCAACTAAGAGTTCAACGCCATCCGGATGATATAAGACATAAGTGGAAGCAGGGATGAATCCGATATCGATAGAACCGGAGATCATACCTTCACCAGTTGCAGAATAATCTGTACCGACAGAGATATCGACGTTGTTAACTGTGTATCCCTTTTCAGCTAATTTAGCCTTCAGGATATCCTTTAAAGGTTCAGCAGCAGTCAGGATGACGTCAGCGTCCTTACTCGGGACAAAGGAGATCGTCAGAGTGTCGATCGTCTTGTCATCAGCGACCGGTTCATCAGCCGGCTTGCTTCCGCAGCCTGCGAGACCGAAGATCATCAGCACAGCTAATAAGATTGTGAGTAATTTTTTCATTTTTTCTCCCTTTCTTTGTGTTGGCAACAACACACCACCATTATACTGAAAAACCTGTATTATCCAAGTGAAAATTTCAAAAATAAAACAGACATTCCCGGGAATGTCTGCAGAATTGATCAGTTTATAAGATAAAAGTCTCTTATATCATTTAAGGCTTCTTCATCGATGCCGTGTTCAATACGGAAGTATTCTTCATAGTTTCCATAGCGCTCCTTGATGGAGGACAGGACTTCCCGGATGATCCTCTCATCGACTCCCTGAAGCATCAGGATGAGCCTTTTCCGGGCAGGATCCTTCGCTATGAGTTCTCTGCTGATCTCTTTTTCTTCTTCGATGAGTTCCTTCCGGTATTCGTTGCTGAGAAGATAATCCTGTACGGCCGTTTCTTCATCAGTACCCAGGAGAAGGAGCAGCAGTGCAGAAGCGATCCCGGTACGGTCTTTGCCGGCAGCACAGTGAAACAGCAGAGGAACATTGTGCATCCGGACGTTCTCGATCAGGACATGGAAAGCTTCGTTTTGGAAGGGCATCTTGCGGTAGTATTCGGTAAGTTTCTGCAGCTGTTCTTCTCCGTCGTTTCCGATCTTTCTCATTCCTGCAGGAGAGAAGTCGATCTCATCGCCTCCGGCAGACTGGATGCCGCTGTGATTCAGATAGGTAACACCCGGAAAGACGGGATCGGGATCCCGGATGCTCTCCCGGCTCGTTCTCAGATCGAGAATGAAACGGATATTCAGTGTTTCAAATCTCTTCTTTTCATCTTCGGTCAGATAGGGCAGACCGGCAGAACGGTAAAAGAGACCGTAAGGGATACGGCGTCCGTCTTCTGTGATATAGCCTCCAAGTTCCCGGAAGTTCATTTCCCGGCGGAATAGATCCTTGTCCATGCCTATATTGTAAAAGAATCAAAGGCCGGCAGGCAAACGAAAGGTACGGGATCCGTACCTTATCACTTCAGAAGCTTTTCGACGATGAACGACCAGAGATTGTATTTCGCAAAGACGGACACGGCTACCAGAGAGACCGTAGACATGATCTTGATGAAGATGTCCATGCATGGTCCAACGGTATCTTTGAGCGGATCGCCGACCGTATCGCCGACGACGGCTGCATCATGGGCAGGAGAACCTTTGGACGCTCCTTCCACACCGCCTTTCTCAATGAATTTCTTGCCGTTGTCCCAGGCGCCTCCGGCATTGCCGGTAAAGATGGCGATCATGATGGAACAGACGGTAGAACCGATCAGGACACCTCCGACGAATTCCGGACCGAAGAGGAAACCGCAGACGACCGGAACGATGACGGCGAGGATGGCCGGGAATTTCATCTCGGCGATCGCGCCTTTGGAAGAGATGCCGATACAGGATTCATAATCCGGATCGACCGTACCTTCAAGGATGCCCGGGATCTCGCGGAACTGTCTTCTCACTTCTTCGACCATTTTCTCGGCGACCCGGGCGACTGCTTCGATGAGGATGCCGGAGAACAGGAATGGCAGGGCTCCGCCGACAATGGCACCGGAGAGGGTGAGAGGAGAGATGATATTGAGGACCGGAATGAAATCGGACTGCAATGTCGAATTGTAGGAATACATGTAGGAGATCATCAGCGATAAGGCAGCCAGTGCACCGGAGCCGATCGCAAAACCTTTACCGATGGCAGCAGTAGTGTTGCCGACGGAATCGAGGGTATCGGTGATCTCGCGGACGTGGTGATCGAGTTCGGACATCTCGGCGATGCCTCCGGCGTTATCGGAGATCGGACCGTAGGTATCTACCGCGACCGTCGCAGTGACGAACGACAGCATGCCCAATGCTGAGAGTGCGACACCGTAGAGTCCGGAAGTATAGTAGGCGATGATGATGCCGGCGGTAAGCACGATGGCCGGAGCGAGGCAGGACTTCATGCCCAGAGCCAGGCCGCTCGTAACCGTGAGGGCCGGACCGTCTTTCGATGCTTCAGCCAGTATTTTCGTCGGTTTGTATTCAGCACTCGTGTAGTATTCCGAGATCATGCCGATGATGACACCGGCGATGACGCCGATACTGATGGAGAGCCACGGGGAGATATATCCGAGCCGGAAACCGGAGCCGTTCAGGTCTGTTCCGCTGAAGAGGAGACGGGCCAGTACGAAGGCACCGGCGATCGTGAGTCCTGCCGATACCCAGGTGGCACCGTTAAGTTCATTGTGCGGATCTTTGGACTGGGAGAGGTCTCTTGCCAGGAGCCAGAAGATGCCGGCGCAGCAGGCGAGAAGGCCAATAGCTGCTAAGGCGAGAGGGAAGGTGTAGAGCTTCTCCAGTAATTCGCCGCTGATCCCCGTTCCGGCCAGAACGAGGTTGTAGGCGAGGATGATCGTGGAAGTGATGGAAGCGACATAGGATTCCAGGAGGTCGGAACCGAGGCCTGCCGTATCGCCGACATTGTCGCCGACGTTATCGGCGATCGTTGCCGGGTTACGCGGATCGTCTTCCGGAATATGAGCTTCCGTCTTGCCGACGAGGTCCGCACCCATATCTGCCGCTTTTGTATAGATACCGCCGCCGACACGGTTGAACATGGCGACGAGGGAACATCCTAAGGAATAACCGGAAAGGAGGTTCGGGAAACGGACGATCTCGATATGAGTCAGCCAGGTCTGTCCCGGCACCGTATCGGACAGCCATCCCAGTCCGAGTCCGAAGATACAGTAGAGCAGAAGCAGTCCTGCCAGGGCAAAGCCTCCGACACAGAGTCCCATGACGGAACCTCCCCGGAAGGCTACTTTCAATGTCTGACCGAGATTGGAAGTTCTGCGCGCTTCGTTCGTCACCCGTACGTTGGCCAGAGTAGCGATCTTCATGCCGGCCTGACCGGCCATGGCCGAAAGGAAAGCACCCAGCAGCAGAGCTAAGGCGACATACCATTCCAGAGCCAGCCAGATGAGAACAGCGACGACGAGAACGACTGTAAGCAGGATGCGCAGCTCATACTTCATGAACGTATCGGCGCCCAGACGTATCGCAGCTGCGATCTTCTGCATAAGAGGAGTACCTTCTTCCAGTTTCCGGACGAAGGAATAGTTGAATACGGCGAAACCTAAAGCGACTGCTACAGCGATTGCCAGCAAGATCAGTATCGACATAAATCCTCTCTTTCCTGTTCCTGTTCTAAGAACAAAAAAATTATTCCCATTCCCATATAATCGTCTTAACTTTTTGAAACAAATTATATAGAAATAAAAATAATTCCTATATAACTATTTTATCAAACGCAAAAACTGCTTAAAGTACACATTTGTGAATTCCTCGATTGTAAGCGCTTAACATTTGAATGTAAGCGTTTACCTCAAAAATAAATTTCCGGAAAAACAGAAAAAACGGAGAAAATAAAAGACGAAAAGGAAACAGTCTGCGCAGAACGGAAATGAGCGGTGCATATTATAATAGGCATATCAGTTGTCTGATCACGGAAGAAAGAATATAATTTTTCCGATGAAAGGGGGAAAAACTTGAAATATAACTTTGATGAAACAGTAGACAGAAGAGGCACTCATTCCATGAAATGGGACGTCGGAGAAGATGTACTTCCAATGTGGGTCGCCGATATGGATTTCAAATGCGCCCCCGAGATCCAAAAGGTATTCAAGAAACGGATGGAGAACGGTGTATTCGGATACACGGTCATCGATGAGGAGTGGTATCAGGCCTACATCGGCTGGTGGAAGAGAAGACATCATTTCGAGATCCGAAAGGAATGGATGACCTTCGTAGACGGGATCGTTCCGGCTCTGTCTTCATTAGTCCGCAGACTGACGCATCCTTATGAGAATGTCGTCATCATGACTCCGGTCTACAATATCTTCTTCAACTGCATCTTCAATCACGGCGCCAGGATCCTGGAGAGTCCTCTGAAGTATGACGGAGAGAAGTACGAGATCGATTTCGAAGATCTGGAGAGGAAACTGGCTGACCCGCAGACGACCCTGATGATCCTCTGCAATCCGCACAATCCGGTCGGAAAGATCTGGACGAAGGAAGAACTCGCGAAGATCGGCGAGCTGGCAAAGAAACACTATGTGACGGTCATCAGCGATGAGATCCACTGCGATCTCTGCGATCCGGGATATGAGTATGTGCCGTTCGCTTCCGCAAGCGATACCTGCCGGGAGATCAGCGTTACCTGCGTCTCTCCGACGAAGGCCTTCAACATCGCCGGACTGCAGACTGCCTGCATCTTCACACCGAACGAAGGACTGAGGAACCGGGTGGTCAAGGGAGTCAATTCCGACGATATCGCCGAGCCGAATGTCTTTGCGGCCATCGCTCCGGTCGCTGCCTTCAACGAAGGAGAGGAATGGCTGGAGGAGCTCAGAGTCTATCTGAAGAAGAATAAGGACTATGTTCGCGGATATATCCGCGAACATCTGCCGATGCTGAAAGTCATCGATTCGAATGCGACCTATCTGTTATGGATCGACTGTTCCCGTATATGCGAAGATGCGACGCTGCTCAAGGATTATCTGGAAAAAGAGTGCGGACTGCTTCTGAGCGAAGGGGAAGAATATGGAGAAAACGGAAAAGCATTCCTGAGACTGAATACCGCGACCTGCTTCAGCAGGATCGAAGAGGGAATGCGCCGTCTGAAAAAAGGTGTGATTGGTTATTACCGGAAAGGAGAAAGCACCAATGCGTAAATTGTTCACAGTTTTATTATCAGTAATGCTTCTGGCATGCCTGTTCGGCTGCTCCAACAGTGATACGAAACCGGAAGGAGGAGATGAGCCTCAGACAGAAAAGACACTTCTTGAACAGATCAAGGAGAGAGGCTACATCATCGTCGGTACAGAGGGAACTTATTTCCCGAACAGCTATCACAATGAAAAAGATGAACTCGTCGGTTTCGACGTAGAAGTAGCGGCCCTCATTGCCAAGTATCTCGGTGTCGAGGTACAGTATCTGGAGACAGAATGGGCTTCCATCTTCACTGCTCTTGATTCCGGCAAGATCGATATCATCGTCAACGAATGCGGCTACAACGAAGAAAGAGCTCAGAAATACGCATTTACGGAACCGTACACGTATGTACCGAGTGCGATCCTGACGAGAAACGACAATACGGACATCAATTCCATGGAAGATCTCGAAGGAAAAGTTGCTGCTAATGAAGCTACTTCCTTATTAGGCGAGCTCGCTCTGCAGTACGGCGCAAGCCTGGATGCGGTAAGTGCTATGGCTCAGTCCATCTCGGAAGTCGTCAACGGACGTGCAGATTGCACACTGAACTATGTCACATCTCTTTCGGCATATATGAAGAAGAATCCGGATGCACCGGTCAAGATCGCCTATATCAACAATGACGGCAGACCTACTTCCTATATTCCTGCTTTAAAAGGCAACGAAGATCTGATCGAAGCGATCAACGACGCTCTCAATAAAGCCAGAGAGAGCGGAGAACTGGCTGCGATCTCCGAGAAATACTTTGAGACAGATGTGACGAAAGGATCCTAATGCCTTCAAGGATCATTGAGATTCTCATCGATTCGTTTGGAAAACTGCTGTCAGCCGGACTGAGGGTCACTCTTCCGCTGACAGTCGTTTCATTTTCCATCGGACTCGTCATCGCCTTATTTACAGCTCTGGTCCAGACCGCAAAGATACCGATCTTACGCAGACTGGCGCGTTTTTATGTGTGGATCATCCGCGGGACCCCGATGATGGTACAGCTCTTCGTCGTCTACTTCGGCTTGCCGTCGATCGGGATCATCCTGAATTCCTACACCAGTGCCATCCTGGTCTTTTCGATCAGCGTCGGCGCCTACTGTTCCGAGACGGTCCGGGCAGCGATCGAATCGATCCCGGTCGGACAGCTCGAGGCAGGCTATTGCGTCGGAATGAACTACTGGCAGACGATGCGCCGCATCATCATTCCTCAGGCTCTGCGTACGGCTTTCCCGCCTTTATCCAATTCCCTGATCGGACTTGTAAAGGATACTTCGCTGGCCTACAGTATCGCCACGGTCGAGATCATGGCTACGGCCCAGCGTATCGCTTCGCGTACCTATGACTATTTCTGGCTCTATATCGAGGCAGCCTTCATCTATCTCATCTTCTGTACGATCCTTCAGGTATCGCAGAGACGCATCGAGAAGAAACTGGATGAAAAGAGGTAATGAGTATGCTGGAAGTAAAACAGATCTATAAGAGATTCGATGATGTCGAAGTCCTCAAGGGAGTCGATATCACCGTCAATAAAGGCGATGTCATCGCCATCCTGGGACCTTCCGGTTCGGGAAAGACGACCCTGTTAAGATGCATCAATTTCCTGGAGAGAGCTGATGCCGGTACGATGGTATTCGATGATGATACCTTCGATCTTCACAGTGCGACCCGCAGGGAGATCGCTTCGGTACGCAGAAGGACCGGATTCGTCTTCCAGAACTACAATCTCTTCGCCAATAAGACCGCTTTGGAGAATGTCACCGAAGGTCTGATCATCGCCCGTAAGATGAAGAAGGCGGATGCCGAGAAGATCGGAAAGGAATGTCTGGACAAGGTAGGACTCTCCGATCGCTACAACTATTATCCTTCCCAGCTTTCCGGCGGCCAGCAGCAGCGTGTCGCGATCGCCCGGGCCATCGCTTCCAATCCGGAAGTCATCATGTTCGATGAACCGACCTCTGCCCTCGATCCGGAACTGATCGGCGAAGTCCTCTCGGTCATGAGAGAACTGGCTCAGGAAGGAATGACGATGCTGGTTGTGACGCACGAGATGAACTTTGCCCGCAATGTCTCCAATAAGGTCATCTTCATGGAGAACGGTGTCATCGTCGAACAGAATGATTCGAAGTCCTTCTTTGAAGATCCAAAAGAAGAGAGGACCAAGACCTTCATTCAGAACATCAATAAAGACCGATAAAGTGTCAGGTGGAAACCTAACACTTTTCTTTCTTTTTGGCTATAATGGAATGAGCAGTAAAAAGAGGTTCAAAAATGAATGCAGATATTATTAAAAAAGTAGCCGAAGAGCTCAAGGTCAATACTTCGAAAGTCGAAGCGACCCTGGGACTTCTCGAAGAAGGAAATACTGTTCCTTTTATCGCCCGTTACCGTAAAGAGGTGACCGGGGGACTTGATGAAGAGGCGATCCTCTACATCGAGAAACAATACAAGTATGAGGTATCTCTGGCTGAGAGAAAGGAAGCAGTCCTGAATCTCATCGACCAGCAGGGAAAACTGACCGACGAGATCCGCAATGCCGTCATGGCCTGCGACAAGCTCTCTCAGGTAGAAGACTTATACAAGCCGTACAAGCAGAAAAAGAAGACGAGAGCTGCGGAAGCTATCCGCAAAGGACTGCAGCCTCTGGCCGACTATATCCTCTCTCTTCCGGAGATGGGAGACCTGGAAGCAGAAGCTTCCAAGTATCTCAACGAGGAAGTCAAGAGTGCGAAAGATGCCCTGCAGGGCGCTTCGGATATCATCGCCGAGAACGTATCGGACAATGCGAAGGTCCGCTGGGATTTCAAGGACCTCATCGTCAAATCCGGCGTCATCGAGACGAAACTCAAGAAGAATGCCGTCGATGAAAAGAAAGTCTATGAGATGTACTATGACTTCTCGGAGAAGGTATCGGCTATGGCCGACCACAGAGTCATGGCGATCGACAGAGCCGAGAAAGAGAAGGTCATCACCGTATCCTTCGTCTATGACCGCGATCATCTCAAGGAGAAGGCATCCGATCTCTATCTGAAAGGACAGAAGACCGTAGCGGAAGACCTGATCCGGAACGCTGTCGCAGACGGTCTTGACCGTTTATTGCTGCCGTCCATCGAGAATGAGATCCGTTCCGACTTATCGGAAAGAGCGCACAATACTTCCATCGAAGTATTCTCTATGAATCTGGAGAAACTCTTATCTCAGCCGCCGCTGAAGGGCAGAGTCGTCTTAGGTTTCGACCCGGGCTTCTATAACGGATGCAAGCTAGCCGTACTGTCCGAAACAGGAAAGATGCTGACAGTCGACAAGATCTTCCCGTTCCGCAAGGACGGAGACGGAGACCGTTCCGCCAACAAACTGCTGAAACTCATCAGAGACTATAAAGTCAAGACGATCGCTATCGGAAACGGTACTGCTTCGAGAGAAAGCGAGAAACTTGTCGCTGAACTCATCAAAAACAACAATCTCGATGTCACGTATGCGATCGTATCGGAGGCCGGTGCTTCGGTATGGTCGGCACAGGAAGATGCCCGTAAGGAATTCCCGGATATGGCCGTAGAAGAAAGATCGGCTGTCTCGATCGGAAGAAGACTATTAGATCCGCTGTCCGAACTCATCAAGATCGATCCGAAGTCCATCGGTGTCGGACAGTATCAGCACGATCTGCCGGAGAAAGCTTTAAACGAACGTCTGTCGGAAGCGACGGATAAAGTCGTCAACCGAGTAGGCGCCGATGTCAACACCGCATCTGCCGAACTGCTGACCCATATCTCCGGTCTCAATAAAGGCATCGCTGCCGAGATCATCAATTACCGTAATGAGAACGGCAAGTTCACCAACCGAAAACAGCTCCTCAAAGTCAAGAAACTCGGCGAGAAGGCCTTCACGCAGTGCGCCGGATTCCTGAGGATCATCGACGGAGATGAACCGCTGGATGCCACAAGTATCCATCCGGAGAGCTATGAGGCTGCAAAAGCCATCATGAAGGTATCCGATATCCGGAAACTCGGAGATAAGGATACGGTCTTCAATGACGAAGAGATCAAGAAGCTCGAGATCGATCCGTATACCCTGAAAGATATCGAAGATGCGATCCGCATGCCGTTAAGAGACTACCGTGATCAGTTTGAAGGAGCCATCCTCAAATCCAATGTCCTGGAATTATCCGATCTGAAGGTAGGAGATGAACTCTCCGGTACCGTTCGGAACGTCGTAGACTTCGGTGCCTTCGTCGATATTGGTCTCCATGAAGACGGTCTTGTCCATATCTCCCGTATGTCCATGAAACGTATCGCTCATCCAAGCGAAGTGCTGGCCGTCAACGACATCGTCAAAGTTTACGTCTACGATATCGATGAAGCCAAGGGTAGAGTATCTCTTTCTCTGCTTCCGTTAGAGGAACTCGCAAAGAGAGATGCCTCCAAGAAGGAATGGAAGAACCGCAAGAAAGCCAAGAACAGACCGGAAAAACAGGTGAAGAAAGAAGAACCGATCAACGAAGAAGAAGCGATGAAGCGCCTTCTGGAGAGATTCGGAAAGAAATATTGATGCATTAAGCCCGCAAGGGCTTTTTGTATGGGTACCGGTATCCGCATGGGTGTATACTAGAGGTAACAGAGGTCTATATATCATGAAAATAGAAGAATTCAAATTCCGTTCGTCATCCGATGTCTGCGATATCTATGCGATCCGCTATGTGCCGGAAGGTGAGATCAGAGGTGTTCTTCAGATCGCTCACGGTATGCAGGAATTCATCGGCCGCTACGATCTCTTTATGAGATGGCTTTGCGAAAAGGGCTACGTCGTCACCGGCAACGATCATCTGGGACACGGCTATTCCATCATCGACAAGAATCATTTCGGCTACTTTGCGCCGAAAGACGGAGATGTCCATGTCCTGAACGATATCCATACGCTGACGGATATGACGAAGAAGCTCTATCCGGATGTACCGTACTTCCTCTTAGGTCATTCGATGGGTTCCTTCTTTGCGAGAAGATATCTCTTCACCTATCCGAAGGAACTGGATGGTGCGATCATCATGGGTACCGGTCATCAGCCGTTGGCTCTGGTGAAATCCGGCAAGATGATGGCTTCCATGGTACGGAGATTCAAGGGCGATCTCTATCGTTCTCCGCTGATCACGTCCACGGCTTTCGGTTCCTACAATAAGAAGTTCGAAAACCGGACGAGAGTCGACTGGCTGACCAAGGACCATGAGATCGTCGATAAGTATCTGAACGATGAAAGAGACAATTATCTCTTTACGGCCAACGGTTTCGTCGGTATGTTCAGCTGTATCGAATCGCTTCATGATAAGGCATCCCTCGCCAGGATGGATAAGGATCTTCCGGTATTGTTCGTATCGGGTGAAGATGATCCGGTAGGGGAATACACCAAGGGAGTAAAAGTTGCGGCACAGACCTTCCTGGATGCCGGAATGAAGAACGTCGAAGTGAAGTTCTATCCGGGGGACCGTCATGAGATCCTAAATGAACTGGATAAAGAAAAGGTCTATGAAGACCTGTATCAGTGGCTGGAGAAAAACAGATAGATAAATAAAAGGGACATCGGATGATGCCCCTTATCTTTATTCTTCTTCTACATGTTCGATGCCCTGAGCGAGGATGTTGTAAACATGATCATCTGCCAGGGTATAGTAGACGTTCTTACCGGAACGTCTGTTTTTTATGAGGTCGGAACCTTTGAGGATGCGCAGCTGATGAGAGATGGCGGAAAGCGTCATATTCAGAGCCTCGGCGATATCATTGACGCTCTTTTCTCCTTCCAGAAGCAGGAAGAGGATGCGGATGCGGGTCGA
>JAZPYW010000012.1:0-72085 GCA_045544415.1 Erysipelotrichaceae bacterium | reverse complement strand
GAAAAAGAAGATACTGAATGGATTGGTAGTATGTCTTACAATTCCCGGCGTATCAATCCTCACCTTGGAAACACATATTATAACAGATTTTTCATAAAAACGATGTGACAATTGATGTGACATTTTTGTCACGCGGATGTGACAGAATGTGACTAAACTGTCACATCGTCGTTACGGGCATTCGTTTTATAATTGAGTTGAAAAAAGCAGCGAACGCAGGCTATATATGAAACGGAAAACATATTTGTCGTAAGAAAGGAGGTTGACTCTATTGAAATACCTGCGCAGAAGATATCATAATTTCTCTAACATGCAAATAAGAATAATTAGAAGGAGGAAAAATGAAAAAGATTATTATTTGTTTGCTTGCAATTCTAACTTTTACAAACTCTACTATTATCAACGCTGATATGCCGGAAGGATCTGGTATTCACTCAGAAACTCTTGCTGCTGAATCACTTAAGAACAATGATAAATAATGTGATGAGGAGAAAGCTTTTGACTGTCTGCAGAATTATCTTAATGAATGTGGCGAACAGGAGAGAATATCAATAGAAACGTGTGAGACGATATATGATGTTGATTTGATTCCTTTTGGTTCGTGCTTTGACTTGAATGTTCATGAAAAGGAACGTGGCTATGCAATAGTCCTAAATATAGACGGAGAATATATTGTAAGTGAATTCTGTGCAGAAGGAGAATCTCCATATAATGAGAAACCTAAAGGGGCTCTCTCGGTTTATGGTGGGCCGTTATCGTATCTGTTCACAGAAACTTCTAATAGCCCATCCGAAATATTCAGAAAAGATCCAGCCGTTTTCTATGATCTAAGGAACGGAAATGAAATTGATGTAACGAATAATAAACATTATGTTCAGTTACAGAGAAGATCAGAAAACGGAGTTCAGTCGTTAAATACATACGGGGCATTTTATCTTGATAATTTGAGCCTGTTCACAACTCAGACACAACAGCCGGATGAGTATGGCTGTATTCCTGCATCGGCATCTATGTGCTTGCATTATTTGGATGCAACTGGACAAATTGGAGCATCCAGCAGTTATTCCTCAACACAGAGCATATATAATTACTTGCTTCCTAGAATGGTGGATTATGATTTAGGGTATTCGACTTCCGGCAGAGTTGTATCTGCCATCAGTTCGTTTTCGAATAATTGTTGTGGAAGAAGTTTTTGGACTAGCGAATACGATTTTCAGCCGGATACCTATTTTGAGACTGCGGCTGAAGAAATAGATAATAATTGTCCTCTGATAATTGTTTGGTATGGCTCTGGAGGACAATCTTCAAATCATGCAACAGCAATGAAAGGCTATTCACATCAATACAGCGCAGACTATGCGATTGTCGTGGATCCATGGTATCAAACTCCACAGACAAAAACACTTTACTGGTCAACTTCTACGGTTTTCGGATATTTCTTATTCTATTTAGGCTCTTGGAGATGAACAAAATGAAACGATTATTATTACTGACTTTGGTTATTCTTCTTGTATCCTGCGGGACGAAGAATGATCCGGTCCGTTACTCTGATGAAGAGAAGGAGATCATCGGAACGATCGAGAATGTGGACCATGAGAACCGTACTCTGAAACTGAAAGACGATGAGAAAGTCTACCAGTATGAAGAGGGTCTCGAAGCAGCAGTATCCTATCAGGAGAAGGAAGGAAATCCGGTCCTGCTGAAGTATAAGATAGGGAACGAGGGAAAGAAAGAAGAATGTTATCTCATCACTTCTCTCGAACACTACTACGAAGAGGAAGAACCGGTATCCTATCCTCCGCATCGTCATCCTCGTCAGAATTACTATTATACCGGTACAGTCATTGATGTCGATGAAACAGAAAAGACGGTCACAGTAGAAGGATATGATGAAGAAAGAGTCTTTCACAGTGAAGGTGTCCATAGTATCTCTGTCGGGAATGTGATATGCCTGAAGTATTTGGCAACCAGTCCGGATCAGATCGATGAATACGAGATCCTGAAAGGAAAGGAAAAAGACTTCCTCCGTCTTCGGGAACTCATTGAGATCATACCGGATAAGATCGTCATTACGGCATACACCTACGATTCCAAATATAATCCGGTGACGTTCGACCATGTTCTGACGGATCCCGAAGATATCGATAAAACATTAGAGATCACAGAACAGATGATCCTGTATACGGAAGGAGAAGATTCTCCCGCAGCTGGAGATGTCCTTTTTGGGATGAAACTTTATCAGAATGATACCGAGATCATGGATCTTTTTGAACGGTATGGGATCTTAAGAGTCAATGAAGATCTGTACTATCGGAAAGATTCCTACAGTCTCTGGGATATCTGGGATATCGGAGAACAAAACAAATGAAATCGAAGGGGATACCGGAAGGTATCCTTTTCATCAGATCTTAAGGGACTATTTCGTCATAATTCATAATGGATTGGTTATACTGAAAGTATGGAGAAGGGTACAAACAAACCGAAAAAACATCTCTTTCTTAAGATCTTTCTGTCCTTGATCGTCCTGTTTATTCTGCTGACGGGAATACTGGGACTGCATGGTTTTCTGCTGTACCGGCAGGAAGTCGATGCGAGTTCGATCGAGAAGAGCGTGAGTGCCTATACCGAAAAGGAAGGCTATCTTCCGTATGAGGAGATCGATGAAGACTTCGTCCATGCGGTCGTATCGGTAGAAGACAAGCGTTTCTTTACCCGGAAAGGATTCGACTTCATCGCCCTGGTACGGGCACTGTATGCGAATATACGGGCAGGGAAGTTCATTGAAGGAGGGTCGACCATCACTCAGCAGATCGCCAAGAATCTCTTCCTGGACTGGCAGATCACCAGGATCGAAGAAAAGATCGCGGAAGTATATCTGAGTTTCGATCTGGAGAATACTTATTCCAAAGAAGAACTCTTTGCGTTATATGCGAATATGAATTATTACGGAGATGGTTTCTGGGGGCTCAGAGATGCCGCGAAAGGCTACTTCGATCACTCTGCTTCCGATCTGACTTTGGCAGAGGCAGCGATCCTGGCAGGTATCCCGAATGCGCCTGCGATATATCAGCTGTCGACAGGTTATGAACTGGCGAAAGAGAGACAGAGCTGGGTATTGTCGACGATGGTGCGGAATAAATACATCAGCGAAGAAGAGATGAACCAGGCAGAAAATGAAGAACTGAATATCATCGTACAGGGAGGACAGTAGTCCTCTTTTAAAAAGACCATGCAAAGGCTTTCGTTTTTCAAATGGTGGACACTAATACATTGATACATCATGTATATTATGTTTCTTTGATGTATATTGATGAATTTGAAGGTATATTTGGCATTTGAATGTGTATTATTTGACAGATTTTTCCACGAATTTTCCACGAATTCATCATATCTGTTAAAGAGGATCCATTTACTTAACTATAGATCGCAGTAAAAAGTATATTGCTTACCACTGTATAATAGATATGTACAAAGAAGGAACAGGCCAAAAAGGCAGTCTGTTTCCGGTGTTGTTATAAAAGAATAGAAAGAGATAGATAAATCGGAATTTGTGGAGGTAAGCAGAATGAATCGATATTATGAGGAAAAGCTTCCTGCAGGTTATTCAGAAGCGTTTGCAATCGATGCAAATGACAAAAAGCAAGGTATGAGATTGCAAGTTGCCGTAATCATAACCGTTGCTGCGTTGATCAACGTTTTTTCTTTATATATGCGCTGCCGAGGCTCGGTGAAATTGCTGCCGGCTTTACAATAATCAAATGCATTGGCTTTGTGCTCGCTTATCCTCTGTATATCATTTTGCACGAGTTGACTCATGGTTTGGTTTATAAGCTTTTGACCAGGAAGAAACTTACGTTCGGATTCGAGCCGCCGTCTGCGTACTGCGGCGTCCCGGACGTTTATACCTACAGGATCACGTCACTGTTGTCATTATTCGCCCCGCTTACGGTTTACAGTATCGTATTTGTTTTACTGTTTTTCATTATCAACGAGCCCTTCTCAAGGGCAATGCTCTTGCTTCTGCTTGCACTGCATATATCAGGCTGCGTCGGCGATCTTTACGGCATCGGGTTGTTTCTTTTCAGATTCAAAAGCCCTGCTACTCTGCGAAGGGATTTCGGACCCAAACAAGTGTACTATACAAAAGTCTGATGCTGATAAAACCCCGCTAAATTCTTGTTTGTTGAGTCACCGATTCCGTACGAGGATTGCGCATGAAACTGATTGATGAATTATTTAAGAAATATACTGTGATAGAAGAATCATTATTGCCTTATGGATTCCATAAAGACGGTGATTCCTATTTTTTCAGTCGGATGATTCATAATGACGAATTTGATCTTCAGATAAAGATAAAGGATAAGAAGATCGATGCAAGGCTGATCGAACTGGAATTAGATGAAGAATACACGGCGATCAACAGAGAGTCTGCCGGCAGTTTCGTGGCAGAACTGAAAGAAGAATGCGAAGATATCCTTCTTGATATAAGAGACAAGTGTTTCAGGGAAGAGTATTTCTATTTTGCTCAAACGAATCGGATCGCTGCCCTCATCAGGGAAAAGTATGGAATCGAACCGGAGAGAAACAAAGACGGCTTCGGCACCAATGGTGTGTTCCGCAATCCTGTATCGAAAAAGTGGATCGGCCTGGTGATGTATAAAAAGAGACTGAATGTAACAGGTGATTCGCAGGAGAAAGTGGAGTATCTGAATCTCAATTTCAAGCAGGATGCGGATCTGTATCATGGGAAGGGAATATACCACCCTTACAAAAAACAGAACAGGCATTGGATCGTTGTGATCATGGATGACTCTTTGACCGATCAGGAAATAATGGATTTAGTAGTTATAAGCTATGAAAAATCCAATCAGTAAAACAAATTCCAGTTTATCGCTGACTTATAACCTGTAACAGACTCCTTTCTTACATAGCCATAAGGCCATGTGGAAAGGAGTTTTTATTTATGCAGAAATGTTAGGTCATTGCCGTAGCCAATCAGAAAGGCGGCGTCGGCAAGATCACAACTACAGAGCACTTAGGTATCGGCTTGGCGAAAGCCGGTAAGAAAGTGCTCTTGATCGATTTGGATCCTCAGGCAAATCTTACTGCCTGCTTAGGATGGCAGAATGTAGATGCATTGGATCATACGATCTCAGACGTCATCGAATCCTCGATCCGTAAGGAGCCTGTGAAATTCGATGATATCGTCCTTCATCACGATGAGGGTGTTGATCTTGTCCCCTCCAATATCAGTCTTTCGGAGTATGAACCGAGACTTGCCGGAGTATTCATGAGAGAGAAGATACTGAGTAATGGTATAGAACCGATCAAAAATGATTATGACTATATCCTGATCGACTGTTCACCTACTCTGGGGATACTGACTATCAACGCGATCGTTGCAGCTGATGGGTCACAAAAACGAGGATATGTCCTTAAATTCGTATGCGACTGCCGGAAAGGAAGATCTGCTGGAAACAACGAAAAATCGAAAGTTCAAAAAATAAAAGAATTTTCCACGAATTCCACGAATATTAAAGAAAATGCCCTAAAATAGGGCATTTTACTTAGTCTACTGGTGGACACTAAGGGACTCGAACCCCTGACCCCATCCACGTCAAGGATGTGCTCTCCCAACTGAGCTAAGTGTCCGTGCTTAAATAATATATCATTTTTATCGGGATTTGCCAAGAATTCATTATAATTCTTTATGAAAAAGGAAGAAAATACAACATGATCACTGCCTGTCTGTATAAAGTCATCGTAAAAGGGGAAGAGAAAGCCTGTGTCGCATTCATGGGTTCCATGCCGAAGAGCGATCATATCACGATCCTGGATAGGGGAGGAACGAAAGAGGATCACTTTATCGTCTTTGAAGGGAAGTGTCTCTATTCCCTCGATCATCAGATAAAGGAGTATCCGGTGAATGCAAATATTCCTGATGGATTCGAGGAAGCGTACCGCTATGGAGAACAGTTCACAGATGCCTCTATGCAGAAGAAAGCGGAAGGGTTTGAAGTGGAAGTCTTATGCAATTCTCTGGATGCAGAAAAGATCGAAGAGATCTTTGAATACAGTTATGGAGAAGTAGAAGGACATATCGGAAGATTTCAGCATTATAAAAAGGGTATATTAATAGAAGACTATTGTCCGGAGAGACTGGAGATCTATCTCACAGAACCGGAAGAAGATTATGAAGAATAAAAAGTGATGGGAGTCCCATCACTTTTTGTATAGTTCTTTGAGGTCGTTGCTTCTCTTCGTCTTCTTCAGTTCTTCGTAGATGGCTTTTAACTGCTGTTCGTAACGGTTGGAATTGAAGTGAGGAAGGAAGTCGGCGTCTTTCAGTTCGTCCGGCAGATACTGTATCTTATGGAAGGCATCGTAGCGTTCATAAGAGTACTGTTCATCCTTAGGGATGGTCGGTGTGTATTTGAGGTAGGCAGGCATCTCATAGGCTCCCTGTGCCGCAGCTTTCCAGGCAAGCCCCAGGGCATCTTCCGCTGTTTTCGATTTCGGCGAGAGACAGAGGTCGATGATGTGGAGGCCTAACGGGATGGCTGCTTCCGGGAAACCGATGCGTTCAGCTGTCTCTACGGCAGAGATCGTTCTGGCGCATAAGGCCGGATTGGCTAAACCGATATCTTCATAAGCGATGACCAGCAGTCTCCGGCTGATCGCTTCCAGATCACCGGATTCGATCAGGAGGGTGAAATAATATAAGGCTGCATTCGGATCGGAACCCCGGATGGATTTCTGAAAAGCAGATAGGAGGTCATAGTGACCGTCATCACCCGAAAAGGATCTCCGGTTGGAGAGTTTCGTGTGTTCCTGTACGATCTCCTTGGTGATGTGTCCGTCCGGTGCGATGATCGCCGAGATCTCGAGGATATTCAGCGCAAAGCGGATATCGCCGTTGACGCAGTCGCAGATGATATCCATCGCATCATCATCGATGCTGACTTTACCGTCTAAGCCGTTTGGAGAATCGATCGCTTTCCGCAGGGCTTCTTTGATGTCTTCATGAGATAAGGCCTTGAGTTCGAAGAGGTGACAGCGGGAACGGATGGCCGGATTGATGGAATGATACGGGTTGGCTGTCGTAGCACCCAGCAGGATGATGGAACCGTCTTCGACATGAGGCAGGAGAAGATCCTGTTTGTCTTTATTGAGACGGTGAACTTCATCGCAGATGAGAATGAGCTGACCGGAAAGATTTGCTTCCGCAAAGATCATATCCAGGTCTTTCTTATTGCCGGTGACGGCGTTGAACTGCCGGTAAGGTCTCTTCAGTTCCTTTGCGATGACTTTGGCCAGCGTTGTCTTTCCGACGCCCGGCGGACCGAAAAAGACGATCGAAAAGATCGTATTCTGCTGTATGCATTTACGGATGACGCCATTCTCGCCGACCAGATGTTTCTGGCCGATGATGTCATCCAAAGTCTCCGGACGGAGACGGAAAGCCAATGGTTCTCTCATTCTATTTCTTATTCAGTTTGTCGATCAGCGGGATCGCATCTTTCAGGGACGACAGGATATAGTCCGCCTGGGCACGTACCTCTTCTTTGACATTCGCAACATCGGGAATGTATACAGTCGGAATGCCGGCAGCTTTGGCGGCGAGGATGCCGTAGGTAGAATCTTCGAATACGAGAGCTTCTTCCGGAGAGATCGAGAATCTCTTCAGCAGGATCTCGAAACAGTCCGGAGCCGGTTTGGGATGAACGATATCATCGCCGAATACGATATCGGCCATGTAGGGACGTATGTCTTCATCCTGCATGCGGTAGTCGACAAGAGACCTGAGAGAAGTAGTTGCCATAGCCTTGATGATGCTTTCTTTATCCAGATATTCGAAGAGCTCATAGACACCTTCCTTGGTGCGGATCGGGTGGTCCTTCCGGTAGAGATCGTTGTATGCGGGAAGCTTCTCATAGAAGATCCGGATATGTTCATCAGGGACGTGATAGCGGTCGAATACTTCCTGCTGTTCAGAGGCATGGAGTCCGATGAATGAAGTCAAAAAGTCCCTTCCGTAGGGCATTTTCTCATTTTCCAGTAGAAGTGTGGCAGCACTGACGAACCAGTTCTCGGAGTCCATCAGAGTACCGTCCATATCGAAAATACACAATTTGATTGTCATAATACCTTTTCATTATAAAGTAAAAATTATCTATGGTAAAATGAAGCCGGAGGTATCTCTTATGGATAATTTAGAAAGACATGCGTTACACGTAAGACAGAAGATCGTAGAGATGGTTTATGCTGCACAGAGCGGTCATCCGGGAGGCTCCCTGGGTGCTGCCGACATCATGACGTATCTCTACTTTAAAGAGATGGATGTCAACAAAGACAACATGGATTCCCGTGACAGAGACCGTTTCGTTCTCTCCAAGGGCCACAATTCCCCGGCTCTCTACGCAACGCTTCATGAAGCAGGACTGATCGATGAAGATATCCACACATTCCGTCAGTTAGGTTCCAATCTGCAGGGCCATCCGAATATGGATAAGATCGCAGCGGTCGATATGTCCACAGGTTCTTTAGGACAGGGCGTATCTGTAGCAGTAGGTATGGCTTTAGCCAATAAGCTCGACGGCAATGACCACCGCGTCTATACGTTATTGGGCGACGGTGAATCTCAGGAAGGTCTCGTATGGGAAGCTCTGATGGCTGCCGGTCACTACAAGCTGGATAACTTAGTCGTCATCTTTGACCAGAACGGTCTGCAGATCGACGGTGAGATCACAAAGGTCATGAATCCGCTCTCTTTAGCGAAGAAGGCAGAAGCGTTCAATCTCCATGTGATCGAGATCAACGGCAATGATTTCAATGATCTGGAAAAAGCCTTCAAGGAAGCCAGAGAGACAAAGGGCATGCCTACCTGCATCGTAGCTCATACGACTAAGGGTAAAGGCGTCTCCTACATGGAAAACAACTATGCATGGCACGGTAAGGCACCGAATGCCGATGAATACAAGGTCGCTATGGAAGATCTAAAGGAGGTCGCATAACAATGGCTGAAGAGACAAGAAACGCGTATGGAAGAAAACTGGCGAAGATGATCGTTGAGAATCCGGACATCGTCGTATTCGATGCGGACCTCACGAAATCCACCAAGACGGCAGAAGCTCAGAAAGCCTGCCCGGAAAGACATTTCAATGCGGGTATCGCCGAAGCCAATATGATGGGCATGGCAGCCGGCATGGCTGCTTCCGGAAAGACGGTATTTGCGTCCAGCTTTGCGATCTTTGCGGCAGGAAGAGCCTTCGAGATCATCCGCAACTCGATCTGCTATCCGAACCTCAACGTTAAGGTCTGTGCTACTCACGCCGGTCTCTGTGTCGGTGAAGACGGTGCTTCTCATCAGGCGATCGAAGATATCGCCATCATGAGAGCGATCCCGAACATGAAGGTATTCGTACCGGCGGATCAGTATGAGACAGAAGCCGTCATCGACTATGTTGCCAAAGTCCAGGGTCCGTGCTACGTACGTATGGGAAGAGGCAAGGTAGATGATATCTTCACTCCGGATACCAAGTTTGATTTCACGAAAGTCAACGTATTGAGAGAAGGCGAAAAGGCCGTCCTCTTCGCTACCGGTCTGATGACTTCGGAAGCTCTGAAGGCTGCCAAGGCTCTGGAAGAGAAGGGTCTCAATGTGACAGTCGTCAACGTTACCTGCCTGAAGCCGCTCGATGAAGAAGGTGTTAAGAAACTCCTTGAGAAACACGACTATGCCTTCACTCTTGAAGAGCATTCCGTTATCGGCGGTCTCTACTCCGCAGTAGCTGATGTCAAGGCAAGAACGACGATCACGACTCCGATCGTACCGGTCGCTGTCAATGATGTCTTCGGTGAATCCGGAAAGATGAAAGACGTTCTGAAGAAATACGGCATGTCTGCTGAACATATTCAGGAAGTCGTTGAAAATACCGTTAAGTAAGAATAAGAGATACAGGCAGTTCCTTCGGGAACTGCCTTTCTTTTTGTGTACTTTCTGTAAATCTTATGTATAATAAGAGTACTGGGGCATTAGCGCAGCTGGGAGCGCGTATCGCTGGCAGCGATGAGGTCACGGGTTCGAGTCCCGTATGCTCCACCATAGAATGATTAGGGGTCATAAGACCTCTTTTTTGTTGAATAATACGAGAATAAGTAAGATAATAAGTAAGATAATAAGTAAGTTGAGGGTCACATGGATAAGTACACACCGCCATATTCCATAACAGAAAGAATGCTCGGGCTGATTTCCGAGATCTCGGAGAAGATAGGTATGATGAGTGTTCGCAGCGGAAAAATGTCCGAAGTTCATTTGAGAAGAAACAACAGGATCCGTTCCATCCACTCTTCTCTGAAGATAGAAGCGAATTCTCTTTCTCTTTCAGAGGTGAGAGATGTACTGAACGGACATCTGGTTGTCGGAGACCTTAAAGAGATACAGGAAGTGAAAAATGCATTCGCTGCATATGAATCGATCCCTGAGATCGACCCGTTTAGTGTCACAGATCTGAAAAAACTCCATGGAATCATGACACAGGGGATCATTGACGAATCCGGAGTGTTCAGAAAAGGAAATGAAGGAGTTTTTTCCGGAGACAAGTGTATATTTATTGCTCCGCCTCCGCAGTTCGTACCGGAACTGATTGATGATCTCTTCACTTGGATGAAGCAGAGCAGCAGCATCGTTCATCCTCTGATAATGGGGGCAGTATTCCATTATCAATTTGTATTTATACATCCGTTTGCGGATGGAAATGGCAGAATGGCGAGGCTGTGGCATACAGTGATATTAAGCAAATGGAGAAAAGAGTTTGAATATATTCCTCTGGAAAGTCAAATAGAAAAATACCAGCAGGAATACTACGGCTCCATTGAAAAATGTCATGTGAATGGAGATTCCAATACATTTATCGAATTCATTCTGGAAACGATAAACGGGATCCTCGACGATATCATGGAACAGGGCACAAACAGCGCAGACATTTCTCAGTATGTCAAAAAACTCCTTAACTGTATGGAATTCGATATTCCGTATACCGCTAACGAAATAATGGGCAGACTTAACTTAAAGTCTAAGGAAACTCTGCGTAAGAATTATCTGGATCCGGCGATCAAACTGGGATTAGTAGAAATGACTTTGCCGGAGAAACCGAACAGCCGCAATCAGAGATATATAAAAAAATGATCGGCTGAGTCAGATCATTTCAGAATCGCTTATTAGAACATATTCAGCCGATGAAAATGCATAGATCAGAAAGACCTGATTTTGAGATCATGATGCTTTCTCTGATCTTGTAAGTATCGAAAAGACCGTGTGGTTTGAAGCACACGGTCTATTTCTTGTTTTCTATTATCAGTCTTTGAGAGACTGCAGATACTCGTGCATCGCTTCTGCCGTCTTCTTGGAGGCAGCGACTGCTTCGACAACAGTCTTGGCACCGGAGACGACATCTCCCGATGTGAAGACGCCTTTGCGGGTCGTGTGGCCGTTCTCATCAGCTACCAGGAGTCCTTTATCGTTGACTTCCAGTCCGGTGGTCGTCGAGACGATACGGTTCATGGCTCCCTGGGAGATGGAGATGATGACGGAATCGGAAGGATAGAGTTTCTCGCTTCCTTCGACCAGATGATAGTTTCCGTTCTCATCCTTTTCGCTTTCCTGGAAGATGACACCTTCATCGGTGATCTCGACCGGAGTCTTGCGGAATTCGAAGTGTACGCCTTCAAGCTGTGCATAGGAATATTCATACTGGGAAGCATTGACTTCATCGTGTCTTGCGAAGCAGGTGACGTTGCGGGAACCTCTGCGGATAGCGGTACGGGCGACATCCATTGCCGCATTGCCGACACCGATGACGGTGACGTTGTCGCCTAAGTGGTAGGCTTCCGGATAACAGAGATAGTCGATACCGAAGTGGACATTGCCCAGGGATTCGCCCTTGATGCCCAGAGTCTTCGGTCTCCAGGTACCGGTACCGACGAAGATGGCCTTATAGCCGTCGCGGAACAGATCATCGATCGTGATGGATGTTCCGATCGTGGTATTCGGACGCACCTTGATACCTTTGAGGCGCAAATGACGGTACTCGAAGTCGTCGATGATACTTTTCGGCAGACGGAATTCCGGGATGCCGTAGCGGAGAACGCCTCCGATCTTATCGCGGATCTCGAAGATCGTCACATCGTATCCGTAACGGGCTAGGATGACAGCGATCGTCAGTCCTGCCGGGCCGGATCCGACGATGCCTACCTTGATACCGTTGGAAGGTTTCGGGCCTTCAGTCATCTGGTTGGCATAGGTCTCGGAGATATAGTTCTCGATAACGGAGAAGTGGACCGGGCTTCCCTTGATCCCCAGGACACAGTGTCCTTCACACTGACGCTCGTGGTTGCAGACGATCGAGCAGACAGTCGTGAGCGGATTGTTCAGAAACAGCATCTTCCCCGCTTCATTGAGTTTGTTTTCTTTGAGAAGACGGATTGCCTGAGGAATGTCGGTGTTGATCGGGCAGCCGGTACGGCAGCGCGGATTCTTGCATTGCAGGCAGCGGTTCGCTTCATCCATTACATGTAGTGCCATGAGGTACCTCCTTACAGTTCACAGTATTTCTCTGTGTTCTTGATCATCTCATCCACAAGTTCTCTGATCTGTTTCTTTGTCAGACGTCTGTGGATGTTCGGGTCTGTTTCAAATGCCTTGTATACGAGCTCCCGGTCTTTATTGACGGCAGCCTGATAGATGCGTTCGTGGTTCCGGATATGCGGCAGGGTGAGTTTCTTTATTTCTTCCGGGATGGCTCCGGCATAGACCGGAGAGACATCATCTCTGCTGAACAGAGCGTTCGTCTCGACGATCGCATCCTTTGGAAGATTCGGGATCTGTCCGGCATAATTCGGCAGATTGACATTGGAGACCATATTTTTCAGTCCGCAGAGGGCTTTGATCAGCTGGACGCCTTCTTCTCCGGTAGACTTGAGATCGATATGTTCCTCTCCCTTATATAATCTTTCGGAACGGGCCAGTCTCTTCTTCAGGTCGTCTTTGCGGTAGGATACCGGTGTCAGGACAAAGCCCCATTCCTTTACGGTATCCGGATCCTTGAGATAGAGATCTCCCGGCATGAATTCCGCCAGGTGACGGTCTCCGGCTGCGGCGATGGCGCCGTAGTTCCGGAAGAGGTCGAATTTTACCCGGTGATTGCAGATGAAGTGCGGATCCGCAGACGGATTGCTGGTATACGGATAGCCCTTCTTCGCATATTTCTTGACGTATTTCCGGTAGATCGGGAAGATATCGACATCTTTATAGGAGGCTCTGGTGAACCAGGTGAAATGGTTGATGCCGATGACGTTCGTCGTGATGTCCTTGCGGGTGATATTCTCTACACCGAGTTCCTTTTTGAGGATATCGGCTAAGAGACTCTGAGTATTGAATACTTCATGGCAGCAGCCGAAGGCCTTGATCTCAGGATATGTCTCATAGAGGGTCTTGATGCAGAGAGACATCGGGTTGGTATAGTTGATGACCCAGGCATCCGGACAGTATTCCTTTACGGCTTTGGCGATCTCGACGAAGATCGGGACCGTACGTAATCCTCTTATATATCCTCCCGGACCGGCCGTATCGCCTACAGACTGCCATACTCCGTATTTTTCCGGTGTGTGGATATCGGAACCCATCTCATCGAAAGTTCCCGGCAGTACGGAAATGACGACGAAGTCGCAGCCGGTCAGTGCCTGTTTTAAAGTTTTTACCGATTTATAAGTGAATTTGGATAGGCAGCGTTCATCGTTCTTCAGTTCGTTGCCGATCTTTTCGTTTGCCTTGGAGGCCCTGTGGTCGATGTCGTAAAGGCGTATCGTTCCGGATAATTCTTTTTCCAGGGAAAGATCGGTCATGAAGGTCCAGGCCCAGCCTCGGGAACCTCCGCCGATATAGGCAACAGTGATGTCTTTAGTAGCGGATCTCGGTCTTGTCATAACAGTTTACTATTTTCGTCTCCTTTTCCTCTATCGTTCTTTTGAGACGGTGATCGTATCTCAGGTGAACGTGTCCGTAGAGCCAGAACTTCGGATGAAGCTCATGAAGCAGTTTTTCAAAACAGGCAAATCCCTGGTGCGCATAATCCGGAAGATCTCCGTATCCTTTGATCGGAGCGTGAGTGACGACGATATCGACACCTTTGGCTTTGCGGATCTTGTGGCGGAGCTTGCGTATCCTTTTCTCCATCTCTTTCTCCGTATACTGATATTTCGCTTCGGAGTAGCGGAAGGATCCGCCCAGGCCCAGTATCCGTATTCCCTGATAGATGACGAGATCATCATCGATGCAGGTGCAGCCCTGCGGTTCGACCCGGTCGTAGCGGTCGTCGTGATTGCCGTGGACATAGAAGAGCGGCTTGTTGGCCATGGTGACGAGGAACTCCAGATATTCCGACTGAAGATCTCCGCAGGAGATCATGAAGTCGATCCCTTTGAGTTCCGTCTTGGCATATTCGGAGTAGAGAGCGAGATCTTCTTCATCAGCCATGCACATGATCCTGTAGAAGCCTCTTCCATAGGACAGTCTCGTCTTATTGTCGGATATCGCTTTATCGAGGGCCGCATCTTTCATATTGTACACCTCGTCGAAACCGTACATCTCCAGCATCGCAAACAAACAGTCCGGGAAATGAGATTCGATCCCGTATCTCTTCAGATGAGTCACCAGTCTTCCATAGAAACCGACGATATGGATCCTCTCCATCCTCGTCCAAACATGGTCTTCTTCAAATCCCAGAAGGCTTTGTATGCGGGAATAGTATTCGATCCTGCTGAATTGCAGGGTATAGAGCTTCGACAATCTATAGAAATCCAGGAAGCGGTAATAGCGCTTGACGGCCGGTTTGGAGGACTTCTTCGGCAGCAGACGAACGACATCCAGCGTGATGAAGACGGCACCGTAGGACTTCAGCACCGATACCCGTTTATTTCCTTCGATGATGTAGAATTTTCCGAGATACTCATAGGCGGTAGGTGCTTCTACGATGCCGGTATCCGACAGGTGGTAGGCGCAGACAGCTCTCCATTTGGCCGCAAATTCGCTCTTGTCTTTCAGAAGAGGCATGAAGTCATAGGAAAAAGACTGAGTCCGTGCTCCGGTCTGAGTGCCGACTATCAGCATTGCAGGTACATCGATCTCCCCCAGTCTCTCTATGGAGCAGTCATAGAGATTGACGATATCGTCAAGTACTTCCGGATGGATGCTGAGACCCTGTTTTCTTCTTTCGTGGACGCTCTTCTTGCCTCGTTTCAGAGCGTAGTGATATTGATCATAAGTTTCGGACAGGAATTCCACATCTATATTATGCAACAAAGATCCGGAAAGAATTGCGTAAATAAGAGGACGGGAAGGAAATTTACCGTTATAATGTATGCGAGGAGAAATGATATGAATAATATTAATGCTGAAATGACAAAAGCCGTAAAACGTCCGATCAAAGTCGTACAGTACGGCGGCGGTAATTTTTTAAGGGCCTTCGTAGATTACTTCTTTGATCTCGCAAATGAAAAGGGCCTCTTCAACGGCAGTATCGCGATCGTAGAGTCTCTCGACAACAGTAATGTCGATCGTTTTAAACATCAGGACTGCCAGTACACTCTCCAGCTGAGAGGAAACGTCAACGGGGAAAAGTATGTGGAGACGAGAGTCATCACATCCTTAGCAAAAGCCGTAACGGTCTTCTTCGATTTTGAAGAATACATGGCACTGGCTCATGAAGAAGAACTCCGTTTCTTCGTATCCAACACGACGGAAGCCGGTATCGTCTTCCATGAGAACGACAAGTTCGAAGATAAGTTCCATGTGACTTATCCGGCAAAACTCACTCAGTTCCTCTATGAGAGATATACGTATTTCAACGGGGATCCGAACAAGGGTCTGATCATGCTGCCGGTCGAACTCATCGACGACAACGGTATCGTATTGAAGAAATATGTAAATCAGTATATCGATATGTGGAAACTGGATGAAGGATTCAAGAACTGGGTCAATGATTCCTGTATCTTCACCAGTACCTTAGTAGACCGTATCGTTCCGGGATATCCGAGAGACGAAAAAGATGCGATCTGCGAGAGCTTAGGCTACAACGATGATCTTCTGGATACTGCAGAACCATTCGCTTTATGGGTCATCGAATCTCCGAAGGACATCTCCAAGGAACTGCCTCTCGACAAAGCTCTGGAAGGCAAAGTCAACATGAACATCATCTTCACCGACAACCAGAAACCGTACAAGCAGAGAAAAGTACGTATCCTGAACGGTGCTCATACTTCCTTCGTTCTGGCCAGCTATCTGATGGGCCACGATACCGTCAAGGAATCCATGGATGATGAACTCGTCCGCGATTTCATGAACGAGACGATCTATGATGAAGTCATTCCGACACTGACTCTTCCGAAGGAAGATCTGGAAGCTTTCGCAGCTGCTGTCGTTGACCGTTTCAACAACCCGTTCATCAAGCACGCTTTACTGTCCATCTCCCTGAACTCCGTATCCAAGTGGAGAGCGAGATGTATGCCTTCCTTACTCGGCTACGTCGATAAGTATGGCAAGCTGCCGAAGAACCTGACATTCTCCATCGCAGCCCTCATTGCTTTCTATAAAGGAAAGACGATCGAGAACGGTGCTTTATTAGGTGACCGCAACGGTGAAGTATACCACATCATGGATGATCCGGATGTTCTGGAATTCTTCCGGGACAATTCCGATCTCCCGGCAAAAGAACTCGTCGAGAAGTATCTCTCCAATGAGACATTCCACGGTCAGGATCTGACGAAGGTCGAAGGACTCGTCGATGCCGTTGCGAAAGACCTCGATGCGATCCGTACGCTCGGTGCCCGCAAAGCCATGGAGAACCTGAAATGAAACAATATATCCGGATCAACGACCGCGACAACGTCGTCGTAGCTCTCGTTCCTCTGAAAGCCGGTTTTGAACTGAGCGATGGAACGGTACTCAAGGAAGATATCGATCTGGGTCACAAGATCGCCCTTCAGGATATTCCGGAAGGCGGAGCGATCATCAAATACGACAATCTTATCGGCTATGCCTCCAAAGACATCAAGAGAGGCGAACATGTCCATACACACAATATCCGCACTTCATTAGGTGCTGATGACGAATATACCTATACACCGGTCGATACCGTCGATCCGGAACCTGTAGAAGACTATTTCATGGGTTTCCGGCGCAAAGACGGAAAAGCCGGTGTGCGCAATGAGATCTGGATCATCCCGACCGTAGGCTGTGTCAATTCCATCGTCAAGAAGATGGAATCCGAAGCTAAGAAATACGTATCGGGAAGTCTGGAAGACATCGTTGCGTTCAATCATCCGTACGGCTGCAGCCAGATGGGAGATGATCAGGAGAATACGAGAGAAGTATTGGCCGACCTCATCCGTCATCCGAATGCCGGTGCCGTTCTGGTAGTAGGTCTGGGATGCGAGAACTCCAATATCGATGAGATCAAGAAACATCTTGGCGAATATGATCCGGAGAGAGTCCGTTTCATGATCTGTCAGGAGCACGAAGATGAAGTCGAATACGGACTGGAAGTCCTGAAAGAACTCAGCGACTATGCCAAGACCTTCCAGAGAGAAAAGATCTCGACCGGGAAACTCATCGTCGGTCTCAAGTGCGGCGGTTCCGACGGCCTCAGCGGCATCACGGCCAATCCGACAGTCGGACGTTTCTCCGATATCCTGATCGGACATGGCGGAACGACGATCCTGACGGAAGTACCGGAGATGTTCGGTGCCGAACAGCTGCTGATGAACCGGGCGATCGATGAAGAAGTCTTCGATAAGACCGTTTCCCTCATCAACAACTTCAAGAACTACTTCCGTTCCAATCATCAGACGATCTATGAAAATCCTTCTCCGGGAAACAAGAAGGGCGGTATCTCGACACTGGAAGACAAGTCCAACGGCTGTGTCCAGAAATCCGGTTCCTGCCGCGTACGCGATGTCCTGGAATACGGAAATACCGTAACGAAGAAGGGTCTCAATCTGCTGAGCGCCCCGGGCAATGACCTCGTCGCTTCTACGGCTTTAGCAGCTGCCGGAGCTCAGATCGTTCTCTTTACGACCGGCAGAGGAACACCTTTTGCCAGCCCGGTACCGACAGTCAAGATCTCTTCGAATACCCGTTTATACGAACATAAGAAGAACTGGATCGATTTCAATGCCGGAGAACTCGTCGATAACGACGATATGAGTCTTGATCTCATCGGCCATAAGCTCTATGACCTGGTGATCGCTACGGCATCCGGAAAACTCGTCAAAGCAGAAGAAGAAGGTTACCATGACCTGGCGATCTTCAAGCAGGGAGTCACCCTGTAATAACGGAGGAAAATATGGAATTACGTACTGCCAGCAACCCGAAAGACGCAAAACATTACGATACACAGAGACTTAGAGAAGAATTCCTGATCCAGGATCTCTTCCAGGTCAATAAAGTCAAATATGTCTATTCTCA
This sequence comes from Erysipelotrichaceae bacterium, assembly GCA_045544415.1. Lineage (GTDB taxonomy): Bacteria > Bacillota_I > Bacilli_A > Erysipelotrichales > Erysipelotrichaceae > Colivicinus. Next base: position 53,565 of record JAZPYW010000012.1, on the reverse strand, counting down.
TATCGACCGCATCATCGTCGGCGGAACGATCCCGGTAAACGAAGTCATGAAGATCGAAGCCGGTGATGAACTCAGAGCCGAATACTTCCTGCAGAGAAGAGAGATGGGCATCATCAATATCGGCGGATCCGGTAAAGTCACGGTAGACGGAACCGTCTATCCGATGAACTGCAAAGACGGACTCTATATCGGCAGAGGCTCCAAGGAGATCTCTCTGGAATCCGATGATCCGAACAATCCGTCCCACTTCTACTTCAATTCCTGTCCGGCTCACAAAGAGTATCCGACCGTTCTGATCCATCCGGAAGACTGTGTATTCCAGGAACTTGGTTCTCTGGCTACCTGCAATCACCGCAAGATCCGCAAGTATATCCTGCCGGGTCAGGTCGAATCCTGCCAGCTGGTCATGGGTATGACGACTCTCGAAGAGGGAAGCGTCTGGAATACGATGCCTTGCCACACCCACGACAGAAGAATGGAAGTCTATCTGTATTTTGAATTAGGTCCGAATGATGTCGTCTTCCACTTAATGGGAGAACCTACAGAGACCAGACACATCGTCATGCATAATGAAGAAGCCGTCATCTCTCCGTCCTGGTCCATCCACAGCGCCAGCGCAACGAGGAACTATACGTTCATCTGGGGTATGTGCGGCGAGAATCAGGACTTCGACGACATGGACGGTGTCGCCATGACAGACCTGAGATAAGGGATGAGCGATCTCTTATTCGCAATAAACATCGTGATGCCTATGGCCATATTATTGGCCATAGGTTATCTCTTTAAACAGATCGGAATGATAGACGATCATTTTCTGCGTATCGGGAAGAGACTTTGTTTCTATGTCTTTCTTTCCTGTTCTCTGTTTAAAAACATCTACGATTCCACGCTGAAAGAACTTCCGTATAAGTTTATCCTGCTGGTGGTGATCGGAATACTGGCAGAGTTCTTTGCGTCAGACTTTATCGCCCGCAAGATCGCTTCAAAACGCAATGAGATCGGCGTCATCGTACAGGGTTCGGTCCGCAGCAACTTTGCCTATTTAGGCATTCCTCTGGCCGGAGCCTTCTTTACGGATCCGGTCCTCATTCAGCAGACGACATCCGAACTCTCTCTGACGACTGTTTTCGTGATCTCGCTCTACAATGTATTCTCGGTGCTTACTCTGACCCGCTACGGGGACAATAGAGATGATGCAAGTCTCGTGAAAAGATCAGTCATGGGGATCCTGAAGAATCCCTGTATCATCTCTGTCGTCTGTGGTATCATCGTTTTACTGATAAGGGGAGCTGTACCATCTTCCGTTTTCTTTATCCGCGATCAGCTTCCTTTTGCGTATAAAGCGCTGTCCTACCTGACTCAGGTATCGACGCCGTTCGCTTTCCTGCTGGTCGGAGCGAGTCTCGATTTCCGGCACAGCGTCGCGAATGTCCGGAAACTCGTTTCCGTTGTCGCCTTGAGAAATCTGATCTTCCCGGCTCTGGTATTGAGCACAGCTTATCTTTTAAAAGTTGCGACCAATGTCGAATATGCGATCCTGGTCTCCATCTTTGCCTCGCCAACAGCCGTAGCTTCCGCAGTCATGGCGACTGAGATGGGCGGAGACAGCGATCTGGCAAATGAGATCGTCATCTATTCGACGGCCTTTTCCATGGTCAGTTTAATAATCGTTATCTATATATTGAAAGTGATGGGGTGTGTATGAGAATCAAACTTGGGATACGCGGGCATGACCTGCCCGGAGCACCGTTCACGAGTGCCGATGATTTCGTGAAAGCATTCAAACAGTTCGATCTGGACTATCTTCAGCTCGTCTACAAGAAAGCCTTCAAGGGTTTTGAGATGGATCCGCTCTTTCTTCTTGACCTCTCTTCCAAATTGAAGGAGAATGGTATCCGTGTGGCCATGGTCGGCGCCTATTTCAATATGATCCATCCGGATGAACAGAAGAGGGAAGACGGGATCGAATTCTTCAAGCAGTGTCTGGAGACCGCACCGGTCTTCGACTGCAGGCTGGTAGGTTCCGAGACCGGTTCTGCCAACGGGGATAAATGGACCTACCATGAATACAACCACACCGAAGAAGCATATGAGAGAGTACGGGAAACGGTAGGGGGACTGAAGTTCTACGGCCGCAATTTCCATACGAAGCCGATCATCGAAGGAGCCTATGCGCATACGGTCTATGAACCGGAACTGCTGAACAGACTCATCAAAGAGACGGATCTCGAAGATGTGACGGTCGATATCTACAATTACCTGAATATCGACAACTATAAAGAGGCTGATCGTATCTTCGATACCTGCATGGATCTCTTCAAAGACAAGATCCGCGTCTTCCATCTCAAGGATTTCAATGTCGCAGACGGAAAACTCGTGCAGTGCGGGATCGGTCAGGGCATCATGAACTGGAAGTATTATATTCCGCGTATCCTGAAGGAGACACCGGAAGCGGTGGCCATCCTGGAAGGAGTGACCGGAGAAGATATCGGAACATCCATTGAATACATAAGGGGGTTAGAAAATGGATCAGAAGATCAATAAGTACATCGACAGGTATATGGAACTCTTTACACCTTATAAGAAAGGTGTATGGTGCTACGAAGACGGTATTCTGATGACCGCGATCTACGATATGTACAAGGTCTCGGGAGAGAAGAAATACTACGATTTCGTCTATAAGTTCTACGATTCCATGATCGAAGCTGACGGAACGATCAAGAACTACGAACCGGAGAAGTATTCGATCGATGATGTATGTCCGGGTATCGGTCTGATGAAACTCTACCGGGATACACCGGAAGAGAGATTTAAGAAGGCGCTGGATACGATGTACGGACAGATGCAGCATCATCCGCGTACACAGGAAGGATCTTTCTGGCACAAGCAGATCTATCCGAACCAGGTATGGATGGACGGTATCTATATGGGTGTCCTCTATGTCGCGATGTATGCGAAGCAGTTCAATGTCGAAGAGACGAAGAAGGATGTCGATCATCAGCTCCATACGCTCGTTAAGAGACTCTACGATGCGGACCGGAAGCTCTTTGTCCATGCGTATGATGAGGCAAAGGTGATGCAGTGGGCCGACAGACAGACCGGCAAATCTCCGAATGTCTGGGCCAGAGCCTGCGGCTGGGTCATGATGGCTGCTGTAGATATCTATGAAGAACTCGGACTCGATATCTGCAAGGAGATCCTGGATCTGGAGATCGAAGGTCTCACACCGTATCTGGAAGACGGCATGCTGTATCAGCTCGTCGATATCCGCAGAGATCATAACTATCTGGAAACATCCGGTTCCGTTATGATGGCTTATGCGATCTTCAAAGGAAAGAGACTGGGCATGCTGGAAGATGATTCCTTAGGCCACAAAGTCTTCGATACCGTATTGGAGAAACAGTTTGACGGAAGAAACCTCTACAATATCTGCCAGGTAGGCGGACTCGATAACTATAAGAGAGACGGTTCTTTCGAGTATTATATGTCGGAGAATATCTCCACAAATGAAGTAAAGGGCGTAGCGCCGTTCATCATGGCCTACAGCGAGGTATATTAATGAAAGTATTATGTATGGGCGATTCGACGATGCAGTATAACGACGCATCGACGTATCCTCAGGTAGGCTGGCCTCAGTCGCTGATCGTCGACGGACTGATCAGACAGGGTGTCCAGCTGCTCAACTATGCCAAAAACGGCAGAAGCACCCGTACGTTCCGGGACTGCGGCCACTTTGATGAAGCGATCAAAGAGGTCGATGAGAACACCTTGGTCCTCATACAGTTCGGTCATAACGACGGACACACTCAGGATCCGGAACGTTTCACGAGACCGGACTATGAATACCGGGACAACCTCCTCTTCATGGTCGGTGAATGCAAGAAGAGAGGGGCGAGAGTCCTGCTGCTGACACCGATCTACCGCAGATGGTTCAAAGAGGATGGTGTGATGGATATGACCTGCCATCAGGGATACCGGGAAGCGATGCTGAAGGTAGCTGAAGAGACAGGTGCCGACGTCATCGATATGACGGTCCTGACCAGAGACAAACTCATTGAGACAGGTGATGAAGCTTCGAAGGAATTCTTCATGAACTTCCCGGCCGATGTCTATGAGAATTATCCGGAAGGCATGGACGACAATACCCATCTGAGGCTGAAGGGTGCCCGTATGGTACGGGATACTTTCCTGAATGCCGTAAAAGAAAGAGATTATGCAAAGGAGTTTTTCTATGTTTGAGATCATTCACATATCCCCTGTAAGCATCAGTTTTGAGCGGGGGGAAGACACTCCCTACTACAGTTCCAAAGCTTATGAGGTATATGTAAACGATCGGTTCTATAAAACAGAAGAGAGAAATGTATTCACGGTATTCGGACTGACACCGGATACGGAATATACGTTCACTATCGACGGAGAGGTCCTGAAGGCAAGGACCCTGAAAGTAAACAGGATCGTCAATGTCCTGGAAGAGGGTGCCGTTCCGGATGGAAAGACCCTCAACACGGAAGTGCTGCAGAGACTGCTCGATAACTCGGACGGCGATCTCATCGTCGTACCGGAGGGAGACTACTATACCGGTCCGCTTCTCGTGCGTTCCAATACCTGTCTCTATCTGGAAAAGGGAGCTGCTCTCATCGGCAGCAATGACCGCAAGGATTATCCGATCATCCTCGCCTATAACGAAGACAAGAGCGCTGTCAATGCCTCCTGGGAAGGAGAACCGAACGATTCCTTCCGTTCTCTGATCACTTCCTTCGATTCCGAGAACATCATGGTTGTCGGTGAAGGAACATTGAACGGCAATGCCGATAAGGCAGACTGGTGGGTCGATCACCGTACCAGAAGAGGTGCCTGGAGAGGAAACAACGTCTTCACGAACCGCTGCAGGAACGTATCCTTCGTCGGTCTGCATATCATCAATTCCCCGAGCTGGAACCTGCATCCGTTCTATTCTGATGATCTGGATTTCATCGATCTGGAACTGAGATCGGTCTATTCGTCCCCGAATACCGACGGTTTCGATCCGGAGAGCTGCCGCAACGTACGTTTATTAGGTACCAGGATCTTTGTCGGAGACGACTGTGTCGCCATCAAGTCCGGCAAGAAGATCATGGCCGATAAATATTACAGACCATGCGAGAACATCACGATCCGCAACTGTTTCATGGGAGATGGTCACGGAGGTGTCGTATTCGGTTCCGAATCGAGCTGCGGCATCCGCAATGTCGAAGTCAGCCGCTGCATCTTCAACAAGACCGACAGAGGCCTGCGCATCAAGACCAAGAGAGGAAGAGGCAACAAAGCCGTCATCGAGAACGTCCATTTCGACAATATTCTGATGGACGGAGTACTGGCCTGCCTCGTAGTAAATATGTATTACTACCTTTCCCACGATTCCTATGACGATTATGCCGACAGCAAGGAATACCGTCCGGTCTCGGAGATGACTCCGCATGTAGGATCCTTCGTCTTTGAGAATATGAAGTGTCTCAATACGAGAGCCTGTGCCGGATACTTCTACGGATTACCGGAGAGCCGGATCGAGAAGATCACGCTGAAGGATATCGAAGTCACTTTTGACCACGATTTCAAGGACTATGTAGAACCGGCCATGATCCACAACTGCGAGAAGTTGAACAACGCATCGTTCTGCTTCTATAACGTAGATGAAGTGGAAGTGGAGAACGTCCGGATCGAGGGAAAAAGCGTCGGCAGTTTCCAAGTAAATAACTGAAATTCTTTATGAAAGTTACTTTCATTTGAAAATGGGTATTCAGCCTGTATAATATAAGTTAGCAAGAAAGCGTTTCCAATTTTTTGCTTTCATAATTCTGGCAAGATAGAGAGGAAAAATCATGTCAAATTTAGTACTAAGAGATATAAACAAAATATATCCGAATGGATTTCATGCGGTCCATAATTTCAACCTTGAGATCAAAGACGGAGAATTCATCGTCTTCGTAGGACCTTCCGGATGCGGCAAGTCCACGACACTGCGTATGATCGCAGGTCTGGAAGAGATCTCCAAAGGTGACTTCCTGATCAACGGAGTAAGAGCGAATGAGAAATCTCCGGTAGAGAGAGGGATCGCGATGGTCTTCCAGTCTTACGCGCTCTATCCGCACCTGACCGTCTATGATAACCTCGCATTCGGTCTGACACTGGAAGGTGTCGATGAAGATGTTATCGAAGAGAAGGTCCAGCGTATCGCAGCGATCTTAGGTCTTACCGACTATCTTGACAGAAAACCGAAAGCCCTCTCCGGTGGCCAGAGACAGAGAGTTGCAGTAGGTAGAGCGATCATCCGTCAGGTCGATGTCTTCCTGATGGACGAGCCGTTATCCAACCTGGATGCCAAGCAGAGAGTTACGATGCGTTCCGAGATCACGCAGATCCACCGTTCCACTCATGCGACGACTATCTACGTCACGCACGACCAGACGGAAGCTATGACCATGGCTGACCGTATCGTCGTCATGAAAGACGGTTATGTCCAGCAGATCGGTTCGCCGGAAGAACTCTACTTCAATCCGTGCAATCTCTTCGTCGGCGGATTCATCGGTGAACCTCCGATGAATTTCATCACCGGAAAGATCGATGGAAACAAGATCACATTTGATAAGAATAATAACTGTTTCGACGGTTCCAAGACGAGATACAAACTGAAAGACGGCGAAGTATACTTCGGCTTCCGTCCGGAAAATGTCTCTATGAGACCGATCGAGAACGGATATAAGATCCATGCGGTAGCTACCCTGACCGAGATGCTGGGCGATTCGACCAACGTCTATATCGAGATGGATCAGGATACCGTGATCCTGAAGGTAGATCCGCATGATGCACCGAAGATGGATGCAGAATTCGATTTCTATCTCCCGTATGAAAAGGTCTATCTGTTTGACAAGGAGACGGAAAAAGTATTTGAAGAGAAGTAGTTTATGAGCTTCAAACAGTATCGTTTGATCGATCTGCTGCTGTTTCTCGGCATGTATGCCTTATGTGAATTCCTGGTCATCAAAGCAGCTACTGTCTGGTTCGATGAACCGTATTCCATATCGATCATGCTGCCGCTGCTGCTGATCGTGATGATGCGCTGGAGCGAGTATGCAGTGATCCATGCAGTCCTGTATGCCGTGCTCTTCGTCCTGTATCAGAAGGGCAGTGCATCGCAATATCTGATCTATATCATCGGGAACCTGGGTTTCATGCTTACCCTGTTCTATGTGAAGAAGATCGGAAAAGAAAGAATAAGAAACAGTTTCATGGGATCTGTGGCCTATCTGGCCGTTGGATTCCTGCTTATGGAACTGTTCCGGGGACTCGCTTCCATGGTGTTCACGAGAAGCGATGTCCGGATCCTCTTGCAGTTCATCATGTCGGATATGCTGTCACTGGTATTCGGTATCCTGGTGATCATCGTCATCCGGAAACAGGACGGACTGTTTGAAGATCAGAAGCACTATTTACTTAGACTCGATTCTCAAAAGGAAAAAGATGGAGGATGGCAAGATGAATGATGAATATCTGGTTTATAACGAAGAATTGCAGCGTTATGAACTTGATGCGGAGCAGAAGGTCCGCGACGATGTCGAAAAGAACCGCTGGAAACTGAATTGGCTGGCGATCGTAAAGGACTGGAGACTTTACGTGATGCTGATCCCGATGATCCTCGTGTTCCTCTTCTGGCGTTACCTGCCGATGTATGAACTCTTAGGATGCTTCAAGATCACCGAAGTAGGTAAGGCGGTTGCCGACATGAAATGGTGCGGCTTTGCGAACTTCAAGCTGCTGATGTTCGGTGCTACGACGCAGACAGCTACGTTCTGGCGTGCATTCCGCAACACGTTCTTACTGAGTTTCTATGGTCTGTTATTCGGATTCCCGATGCCGATCATCCTGGCTCTGTTCTTCAATGAGATCAAGTCCGATATCCTGAGAAGTATCTATCAGGTATTGACTTATCTGCCGAAGTTCATGTCTACTGTCGTCATGACGACGTTAGTCACGATGTTACTGAAGCAGGGAGACCTCGTATCCGGAACCGGTATCGTATCTCTCGCTCTGGCAAAGCTCGGCCTTATCTCCAAGGAGGCTGCTGATGCCGGTCTTCTGAATAACCCGGATTTCTTCCGGTCCATCTATCAGATCTCCGGTATCTGGGAAGGTGCAGGTTATGACTCCATCGTATACTTCGCTGCCATCATTGCCGTATCTCCAACATCATATGAAGCTGCTCAGATCGATGGTGCCGGTAAGCTGGCACAGATGCGTTATGTCGTCATCCCGTGTATCTTATCCACCGTCGTCATCATGCTGATCAACCGAATCGGTTCGCTGTTATCCATCGGCTATGAAAAAGTCATGCTGTTGTATAAGGCAAACACCTTCGTTACTGCTGATGTCGTCTCCACGTTCGCTTATCGAATGGGTCTCGAAGGCGGTTCACAGGCTGTAGCTTCAGCTGCCGAAATGATCAACAATATCACAGGTATGATCCTGGTCATCGGTGCGAACTCCATTGCGAGAAAAGCATCCGATGTATCCCTGTACTAGGAGGATAGAATATGAAGCGTAAACTTGAAACGAGTGAACTGATCTTTAAGATCATCAGTTACACCTTCCTGACTTTATTCTCTTTAGCTTGTCTGTATCCGTTCGTATATGCCGTAAGTTCCTCCATTTCCGGAGCACATGCGGTCGACTACAACGAAGTCATCCTGTTCCCGAAGGACATCCAGTTCGATGCCTTCTCCTCGATCTTCCACAACAACCAGTTCTGGAACGCCTACACGAATACTTTATTCTTAACGGTCTATGGTACGATCTGGGCTCTGGGTGTCTCCATCTTAGGCGGTTATGCCCTCTCTAAGAAGAGACTTCTGTTCCGTTCCGGTTTCAACTTCTTCCTGGTCTTCACGATGTGGTTCTCTGCCGGTATCGTTCCGCAGTACCTGAACTACTTAAAGACGCAGAAAGTATTCGCGGCTGTCGGTATCACCGATGTCAAGTGGCTGATCGTCATCGCCATGGGTATGGCTGCCATGAACATCATCTTACTGAGAAACGCCTTCGAAGGTGTCTCCAGCGAGATCGAAGAAGCAGCGATCGTCGATGGTGCTACGGAATTCCAGGTCCTGACAAAGGTATACATCCCGATGTCTCAGTCCACGATCGCAACAGTAGCCCTGTTCTTCGGTATCTCCCGTTGGAACGGTTACTTCTGGGCAAGACAGATGATCGCAGCTTCCGGTTCTCCGAATGAACAGCCTCTGCAGGTCTTCATCCGACTCTTACTGGAAGACTACACGAACCTCGAGACACTGGCTTCCTGGACGAAGCCGTACTCTCCGAACTCGGCGATCTATGCGCTCATCATCGTTGCGATCATCCCGATCCTCATTATTTATCCTTTCATTCAGAAATATTTCGCTAAAGGCGTAAATATGGGCGGTGTTAAGGAATAAATAGATTTTTTCAGAAAGGAAGAGAAAATGAAAAAAGCTTTAAAAGTACTTGTCGTTCTTCTCACCCTCTTACTTGCATTAGTAGGATGCGGCGGCGGCGGTGGTAACACTCCGTCCGGAGGCGACGAAACTCCTGCCGGTGATCTGGTCTACGAACCGGGTACCGAACTCAGAGTAGCTGCCGGTTACAACAGTGATAAGACCGGTATCAGCTACACAAATGCCGATGTTACAAAAGACGGTATTACTCTCGCTGATGGTAAAACTTACCAGACAGGCGATTTCAAGCCGACTTGGCAGTATTTATCCGAACTGTTACAGATCACGTTCGTTGATAAGTATTCCGGTCAGTCCACTTCTAAGGAATTCCCGGTTTGGGAAAACCAGCTCGACCAGGTCGACATCGTTGCCGGTACTGCATCCGCTCTGAACGCAGCCGGTGCTGAAGGCAAACTCGTCAACTTAGCTGAACACTTAGATCAGATGCCGAACTTCAAGGCATACTTAGCTCAGAACCAGATCGCTCGTCTGTCCATCACAGGTAACACAGAGAATGGTGCAATCTACTTCTCCCCTTACTTCGATGGTAACGACGATATCGAAAGAATGCCGCTCGTAAGAGCTGACTTCGTCAAGACTTTACTTGATGGTACAGATGCTTACCACGGTGCAAACAGACCGTTAGCAGCTTATGTCTATCAGCCTTATATGACAGAAGACTATTCTGTTGAATCCTTAACAGCTGATGGCACAGGCACTCAGACGATCACGAAGGCTGTCGGCGGCGACAAGAACATCATCGCCAGAATGAATGCTCAGCCGTTAACAGGTGATGAAGCAGTCGCTATGTTCCGTGCTTACATCGATGAAACTTATGCAGGTGTCTACGCAAACAGATCCGACCTCTTCTTAGGTTACGATGCTGCTTGGGATGCTGATGAAATGGTCGCATTATTAAGATGTGCTGTTGCTTCCTTAGACAACAACAACGGTGATCCGGTCGTTGGTCTGTTCTCTCGTGAAACTTCCAACCTCCAGAGAGAAATCGACCTCACTCGTTTCGCAGGTCATCTCTTCGGTGTCCGTGGTATGGAATCCAGACAGGATTACTTATACTTCGACAAGGATGGCAACTTACATGATGCCAGACAGGAAGAAGCTGCTTACTTAGCAGTTGAAAGACTGAACCAGTTGGTTCAGGAAGGCCTCATCGCTGTTACAGGTGAACAGCAGTCCAAGAACTATCTTGAACTCGATGCAGGTTTAATGTCCTATGACTACAACCAGACTCAGACGATCATGAACGACACAGGCGTTCTGGATACAGCTGCCGGTGAAGAATACACCGTCATCATGGTTCCGGTCGCTAAGTGGAACGATGGAACAGGCGATAAGTATATGAGATTCGCTGAATCCTGGAGATCTGTTAAGACTGATGGTTGGGCTATCACAGCTGCAGGTGCAGGTGCTGATACGAACAAGCTCAATGCTGCTCTGAAACTCATCGACTACGCATTCTCCGTACAGGGTCAGATCACGATGTCCTACGGACCGGATGCCTTCATCAAAGTCAAAGATGCTTCTGTTGAAGTCAAGACTTGGGAAGATGTCGCTAAGAAGTATGAAACATTCAACTTCAACGGTGTTCAGATGCCGGTCGTAGCTGATGCTACATTCGCAGAATGCCAGAAACTGACAAGTGGTAACTACACGAACTACGCCAGACAGTACTTAGGTTCTACGCTCAATGGTTTCCCGAAATCTCAGGCGTTTGAATACCAGATGACTTCTGCCGTAGGTAAGAAGGGTGCTGCTATCTTATCCGCAGCTATCGAAAAGGGTGTCCTGAAGCATCCGTTACTCGCTGTCAACACAGACAACATGTGGTACACTTCCATCCCGACTGTTCTTCCGACAAGTGCTGAACAGGCAAATACGTTATCCAGCTATGCTGACCTCGTTAACAACTTCCAGCAGTCTAAGGGCGGCGTATCCGTCTTCTACGATATCCTCGTAGGCGGTTACGGAACGATGGCCGGTGTTGACGGAAACGCTGCTGCTTATGCAGAAAACGTTAAGACCAACTGGTCCGGTGCTGCTTATCTGATGATCAAGCAGGCTCAGTGGACTCAGCTGAAAGCTTACTACGATACTATTAAGTAAAAGTAGTCTATCTGAATATGAAAGATCCCCGGTGCTGTACTTTACAGCACCGGGGATATACCTGAGAGGTGATACGCTATGTTTAAACCACAAATGAAATTTCAAAAAATCCTGTTCCTCGTTCTGATGATCTTATCGGGAGTATCTTTCGTGTATTCCCTTGGTATCATGACCGATATGTACGGTCTCTATCAGACTCAGGCATTGGGCGGTGTTCCGGGATCGCAGATCTTCTATGATATGCAGCCGTTCAACCACTATATGGTTCTGATCTCCATTGGGCTGATCCTGGTGAGTACATTACCGTTTATCTTCGCTTCCAACAAGAGAAGAAAATACTATACAGGGAACACGGTCTCTACATATGTACAGGCAGTTGCATTTGTGGGCGCCGCTGTATATCTGATCATCAACTGCATCAAATTCAGGACACAGTTCAAGACGACCGTTGACTTTTCGACATATAAAGCGTTCGCAGAGACAATGGGTTTTGTATACAGTGAGTCCACATTCTTCTTTGATGCAGGGATCATTCTGGCTGTCCTGCTGATCGCAGGTGCCGCCGCTGCTGTATATAACTTAAATTGGAAAAATAAACTGGTAAAACAAGAAGACGCAATTCTGAAAGGAGAAGCAAACAATGGATAAAGAGAAATTGAAGCTTGATAGGATGCGTTATGTCAAAGACTCGATGCCATCTACATTTGCGATTCTCGCCGTCGTCTTTGATATTCTTTACTTCGTTTTAGTATACAAGATCAATCACGATTTCTTCTACAATTCCCTGATCGGTGTATCCGTCATCGTGAACCTGCTGTTCATGCTGTTCGGTTTCTGGGCTTCCATCGAAGTCAAGAGCTATCACGGCAAGTTCGGCTACATGATGATCGTCCTTGGCTTAGCTCAGATCGTCCGTATCTTCATCTATCCGATGCAGGCAAAAGCTGCTGCCGTCATGACCGGCGGACAGTTCACGAGAGCGCTCGTCTATCTCTGTGCCGCTGCAGCGCTGAACGTTGTCGGCGGACTGATGAGCATCCGCAACTCCAGAACATTACAGAACTATCTGAATTCCATTGAGAAGAACTAGGGGGTATTATGGCAAGACTTTCATTACAGCATATCGATAAGATATATGACAATAATGTCCAGGCCGTCTATGACTTCAACATGGAGATCGAAGATGGTGAATTCATCGTATTAGTCGGACCTTCCGGATGCGGTAAATCTACGACGCTGAGAATGGTTGCCGGTCTGGAAGATATCTCCAACGGTAAACTCTTCATCGACGACAAGGACTGCACACAGCTTCCTGCAAAAGACAGAGATATCGCCATGGTATTCCAGAACTATGCCCTGTACGGACATATGACGATCTATGAAAACATGGCTTTCTCCCTGATGCTGGCGAAAGAAGACAAATATGTCATCCACGAAAAGGTCATGGCTGCTGCCGAGATCCTCGGTCTTACTCAGCAGCTGAACAAGAAGCCGAATCAGTTATCCGGCGGACAGAGACAGCGTGTGGCTATGGGCCGTGCGATCGTCCGTAATCCGAAGGTATTCTTATTCGACGAACCGTTATCCAACCTCGATGCCAAACTGAGAGGATCTACCAGAAGAGAGATCAAGCTCCTTCATAAGAGACTCGGTACGACGATGATCTACGTCACACACGACCAGACAGAAGCCCTGACACTGGCTGACCGTATCGTCTGTATGTCCATGGGACATGTCCAGCAGATCGGTACACCGTTAGAGCTCTATGATCATCCGAAGAACCTCTTCGTAGCATCCTTTATCGGCTTACCGCCAATGAACCTCTTCAACCTGAAGAAAGAAAACGGCAAGTTCTATGTAGAAGGCACAGAAGCAAAACTTCCGGACAGGATCGCAAATGCAGCTCTCAAGTCCGACAAGACAGACTTCGTCTTAGGAATCCGTCCTGAAGATATCCGTTTAGGAGGCGATTTCGTCCTCGATGTCAACTTAAATGAGAACACCGGACACTTCACCCTGACTCACGGAAAACTCTTCGGAAAGACGTCCTGTGCGAAGTTCAGAGACTGGCAGAGATTCAAAGCCGGAGATAAAGTAAAAGTATCTTTCGACGAAGAGAAGATTCATCTCTTCGATGCAGAGACAACGGAAGCGATTTTATAGGAGGAACAATACAATGGCAGAAAAGAATCAGAAGGGCTTCAAAGAGACCCGTCGTAAATTTATTGTTTCACTCAAGAAAAGACCGCACAACATTCCGTTATGCATGATGGCGATCGCCTTCGTCGTCTATTCCTTCAACTTAACAAAAGTCTCGAACACGACAGCCGTCATCAACAAATCGCTGATGGGTCTGTGCGAATTCGTGATCATGCTGTTATCGATCTTAGGTTTCGTTACTTTCCTGAATGCATATCCGAAGAGAAAGAAACCGATCATGCCGATGGTCATTCTGTTATATGTCATTGAAGTCATCGTTCTCGGTGCTGACTTCCTCTATCTCCAGAGGATCCAGGAAGGCCTTCAGACGATCCAGATCAATGCATCCAGGATGTTCATCCCGCAGTGCCAGTCTATGCTGACAGTGCATATGGTGCTCGTCATCATCTCGATCGTTCTGATCGCTCTGATCCCGGTCATCGGCAAAGCTCTGAACAAGATCGATACTTCTGTCGCTCTGGCAGACAACGATGATGTCGATATCGAACTGACAGATGAGAACGATGCAGAAAGCGCACGTTCCGGCGGCAAGCGCAGCGAAAACTAACATTCAACATTTATGGCAAAAAAGAAAAACAAAGAGATCCCTCAGATTGAACAGGACTATTATAAGTTAAAGACCGATGCGGTAGACCGTTTGAAAGATGCCCATGAAGGCAAAGTCAAAAAGGTCTCTGATAAAGAATTAAACAAATATAAGAGTTCGAAACTGGATCTGATCCCGGTATGGGTGAAGGCCCTGTTCATTAAATTCTGGTTTGCGGGAGCGATTTGTTTTTTCTTTTACTGGGGACTCTCGATCTATCTGAGCAGCTGGCTCGATCAGATGCTGATATTCGGCCTGGGACTGGGTATCGTCACCGATATCCTTACGAACAACGTCCTTCGTTTTCTCTCTTCTTCCGATAAGGAATACTATCCGTATATGATGTTCTCTTCCCGGAAGTACTGGACTTTCGTAGCCAATATCTTCTATGCGTATGTTCTGCTGTTTCTGACGATCAATGTCTATCGTCTTATCGGAGCGAATGTAGAACCGATCCTCTTCGGTATCGTCTATACTGCTCTCGATGTGCTTTGTATCAAAGGGAGAGACTTCATTATGAATAAGATCTTCCATAAGGAAGCCTGATCCGGAAAGGAAAATATATGGGAAAAGTAGTTGCATTCGGTGAGATCATGCTGAGGTTGACACCTCCGGATTATACGACGATCTCGGAAGCAAAAAGTTTCATTGCGAATTACGGGGGAGCAGAAGCAAACGTCCTCGTATCATTATCTCATCTCGGGAATCAGACCGATTTTATCTCCCGAGTACCGGATAATCAGTTAGGTTCTTCAGCGATCATGCATCTGAAGAGACACGGAGTCGGTACCGAACATATCCTGAGAGGTTCTTCCAACCTGGGTATGTATTTCGTCGAGACCGGTTTCGGCGGAAGACCGAGCAAGGTCCTCTACAACCGTGCACACAGTGCCATCACCCGTATTGCCGAAGATGAGCTCGACTATGATGAGATCTTCAGTGATGCGGAATGGTTCCATCTTTCCGGCATCACTCTGGCGATCCATGAGAAGTGCCGCAATGTCGCCTACAAGTGTCTCGAAGCCTGCGAAAAATACGGTGTAAAAGTATCCTTCGATTTCAACTACCGTTCCAAGCTCTGGACCATCGAAGAAGCGAAACCGCATTTCCAGAAAGTCATCAATTATGTCGATGTCCTGTTTGCGAACTACTTCGACATCCATACGATGCTGGAGATACCGGTCGATGAAGATCTCGAAACAGAAGAAGAAAAGAGACTCAACGTCGCCAAGAAACTGATGGATCAGACACATATCCACTACATCTTCGGTACCGACCGTACCGTCCACACTGCTACAGACAACTCCCTTTCCAGCTACTGCATCCGCAAGGACGGTGTAGCATTCCGGGAAGGACCGATCCGTTTCAGTATCTATGACCGTATCGGCGGAGGAGATGCGTTCTCCAGCGGTATCATCCACGGCCTGCTGAAGGATTTCAACAATCCGAAGTATGCCCTGAAATTCGGTCTGGCTACATCCGTACTGAAACATACATTATATGGTGATGCCTCTGTATTATCCGAAGAGGAAGTAGTAGAATTTATGAAGACAAACGGCAACGCAGCCGTTCAGAGATAGGAGAAGGTTATGAAAGAATTTATGGGAAAAGATTTTCTGCTGAGCAATGATACAGCGAAACATCTTTATCACGACTATGCGGAAAAAATGCCGATCATCGATTATCACTGCCACATCTCCCAGAAGGAGATCTACGAGAACAAGCAGTTCAATACGATCACGGAAGTATGGCTCGGAGGCGACCACTATAAGTGGAGACAGATGAGAGCCAACGGTATCGATGAGAAATACATCACTGGTGATTCTACTGATCTGGAGAAGTTCAAGGCGTGGGCAAAGACACTGTCTCACCTCATCGGGAATCCTCTGTATCACTGGTCTCATCTGGAACTGCAGAGATATTTCGGTATCTATGAACCTCTGACAGAAGACAATGCGGAAGAGATCTTCAACAAGTGCAACGAAGTACTGAAGACATTAACGGTCCGCAAGATCCTCGAACAGTCCAATGTCAATATCGTCTGTACGACAGATGATCCGTGCGATGATCTGGCTTACCATAAGCTGATCGCCGCTGATGAAACATTACACACAAAGGTCGTTCCGTGCTTCAGACCGGATAAGGCCAACAATATCGAAAAAGTCGACTATCTCGATTACGTAAAGAGACTGGAGACAGTTTCCGGTAAAGAGATCAGGACCTTCAAGGATCTCTGCGATGTCATCGACGGACGTATCGAATTCTTTGATTCCATGGGCTGCAGAGCCAGCGACCATGCCTTAGAATATGTCATGTATGATCCGGCTGATGATGCTGAGATCGAAAGGATCTTTGCGAAGAGACTGTCCGGCGAGATGGTCACCCGGAAAGAAGAACTCACATTCAAGACATCCTTCATGAGACACCTGGCTTCCGTATATACGAAGAAGGGCTGGGCTATGCAGCTGCACTACGGCTGCAAGCGCGACAACAACAAGGCTATGTTCAATAAACTCGGACCGGATACCGGTTTCGATACCATCAACAACTATGCACCGAGCTCCGAAATGGCGGACTTCCTCAACTGTCTGAATGAAGAAGGCAACCTGCCGAGAACGATCATCTACTCCCTGAACCCGAACGACAACGCAGCGATCGTTACGACGATGAACTGCTTCCAGGGCGACGGCATCAGAGGCAAGCTGCAGCACGGTTCTGCATGGTGGTTCAACGATCATAAGAGAGGCATGCTGGATCAGATGGAGACACTGGCCAACGACGGTATGCTGGCAAACTTTATCGGTATGCTGACAGACTCCAGAAGCTTCCTGTCCTATACGAGACATGAATACTTCCGCCGTATCTTATGTGATTTCATCGGAACTCTGGTTGAAAACGGAGAATATCCGAATGATGAAAAAGTACTGAAAGAGATCGTCGAAGACATCTCCTACAACAACGCAGTACGTTACTTAGGTTTTAATGACTAAGATCTCTCCGGGAGAAGAAAAAGATCTCAAAGAACTTCTCGATTCCCTGACGGGACCGGCTGAGATCGATCTGGGAGGAAGGACCTTCTGCGGTCAGTATGTCATCGATAAAGATGACCTGACCCTGAGAAACGGGACCTTCATCGGAGATCTCGGTGCCTACGAGATACTGCCCGACGGGTATAAACGCGGCACGTTCCGTACGTATACGCTCTTTATCGACGCAGACCGGGTAAAATTGGAGAATGTGACGGTAAAGAATGAAGCGGGTCCGAACTGCGGTCAGGCGATCGCTCTGATGGTCGCAGGAGACGGCTTCGAAGCAGAGGACTGCACGATCACATCCTATCAGGATACTCTGTTTCTGGGGCCGCTGCCCGAACAGGAATACGAGAAGAGAGGTTTCACAGGTCCGCTGCAGGATCGGGAAAGGAGAATGAGCCATTCCCGATTCGATCGCTGCACGATCGAAGGCTCCATCGATTTCATCTTCGGAGGAGGGGAAGCTCTCTTTGAAGGCTGCACGATCATCTCCCGGGATATCCATAGAGAGATCAACGGTTATGTCGCTGCTCCAAGTACTCCGGAGACGGAAAAGTACGGATTCCTGTTCGATCACTGCGATTTCCGCAGTGAAGAAGGAATGAAAGATTCCGTATATCTCGCCAGACCTTGGAGAGACTATGCGAAGTGTATGATCATCGATTCGAAGATCGGAGATCATATCCGCAAAGGAGGTTATCACGACTGGGACAAGACTCATGCGAGAGTCACCTGCGAATTCAAGGAGATCCGCAATGAGAATGAAGGCCCTGTCGATAGAGTAGACTGGATGAAACAGGTCACAGAGGAAGACCTGGTTTATATCAAAAAAAGAAAATACAGGAGGAGAAATGATATGAATGACATTTGTAAGAAGATCCATGACATCGGTATCGTACCGGTCATTGCCCTGGACCGTGTAGAAGACGCTGCACCGTTAGCGAGAGCTCTGTGCAATGGCGGTCTGCCGGTCGCTGAAGTGACGTACAGAACTGCTGCCGCACATGATGCGATGATCGAAATGAGAAAGGCCTGCCCGGATATGATCATTGGTGCAGGTACCGTTCTGAACAGAGAACAGGTCGATTCCGCCCTCGATGCAGGCGCAGAATTCATCGTTTCCCCGGGTACGAATCCGGATACGATCGCTTACTGTCAGGAAAAGGGAGTACCGATCTTACCGGGTACTGCAAACCCTGCTGACCTTGAGATCGCATGTGCGTACGGTCTTGAAGTCGTTAAGTTCTTCCCGGCAGAACCTTTAGGCGGTCTGAAGATGATCAAGGCCCTTTCTGCTCCATATAATAAACTGAAATTCATGCCTACAGGCGGTATCAAGGAGACGAACGTCAACGATTACCTGAACGATCCGGTGATCTTAGCCTGCGGCGGTACCTGGATGATCGATAAGAAAGCGATCGCTGCCGGTGATTTCGATAAGATCGAAGCACTGACGAGAGGTGCTGTTGAAACGATGCTGAACATCCGTATCAAACACATCGGTGTCAATGAAGAAAACGGAAACGGTCTGGCATTAGCTCAGGAATTTGCGAAGTTCTTCAACGGCAATGTCCGTGAGACATCCAAGGGCTGGTTCGGTTCCGAGTATGTCGAAGTCATGAACGAAGCAAAGAAGAAAGGCACTTACGGCCATATCGCTGTTCAGGTCAACAATGTCGACCGTGCCAGAAGATATTTCGAAGCAAGAGGCTATCACTTCGATGAAAGCACTGCTCAGTATGATGATAAGGGCAACCTGAAGTTCGTCTACTGCAAAGAAGAGATCGGTGGATTTGCGATCCATCTCACACTGTAATTTGGGAGGAAAAACAGAATCATGAAAGTTGTAACAATGGGCGAGATCATGCTGAGATTATCCACTCCGGGAAACACTCGTTTCGTGCAGACGGATACTTTCGATGCATGCTATGGCGGCGGTGAAGCCAACGTTGCCGTATCTCTCGCTAACTATGGTCATGAAGCATACTTTGTATCCAAAGTTCCGGCACATGAGATCGGACAGTGTGCAGTCAATGCACTCAGAAGATACGGAGTCCATACAGATTACGTTGCCAGAGGCGGCGACAGACTGGGCATTTACTACTTAGAGACCGGCGCCAGCATGAGACCTTCCAAGGTCATCTACGATAGAGCTCATGCCGCTGTTGCAGAAGCTACACCGGATGATTTCGATTTCGATAAGATCTTCGAAGGTGCTGACTGGTTCCACTGGTCCGGCATTACTCCGGCTATCTCCGACGCATCCGCTAAGAACCTTGAACTGGCTCTGATCGCTGCGAAGAAGGCAGGCGCTACCGTTTCCTGCGACCTCAACTTCCGTAAGAAACTTTGGAGCTCCGAAAAGGCTATCTCCATCATGAGACCGCTGATGAAGTATGTCGATGTCTGTATCGGCAACGAAGAAGATGCAGAACTCTGCTTAGGCTTCAAACCGAAATCCGATGTCACAGCAGGTAAGACAGATGCAGAAGGCTACAAAGAGATCTTCAAGCAGATGGCTGAAGAATTCGATTTCAAGTATGTCATCTCTACATTAAGAGAATCCTACAGTGCTACTCATAACGGCTGGAAGGCCCTCATCTACAACGGTGAAGAATTCTATGAATCCAAGCACTACGATATCTTCCCGATTATTGACAGAGTCGGCGGCGGCGATTCCTTCTCCGGCGGCGTCATCCATGGTTTAATGACGATGAAGACTCAGGGCGAAGCTCTGGAATTCGCCGTTGCCGCAAGCGCTCTGAAACACACTATCCCGACAGACTTCAACCTGGTATCCGAAGCAGAAGTCCTGGCATTAGCCGGCGGCGATGCATCCGGAAGAGTACAGAGGTAAGATCATGGGATTCAGCATGAACGATTTTCGTCTTGATGGAAAAGTAGCCCTCGTTACCGGCGCCAGTGACGGTATCGGTTTCGGGATGGCCTGCGGTCTGGCATATGCCGGAGCGAAGATCGCCTTCAACGGCAGAAATCAGGAGAAGATCGCAGCAGCTGTAGAACGCTACAAGGCAAACGGTGTCGAAGCACACGGATACGTATGCGATGTCACTGATGAAGAAGCCGTAAAGGCTATGGTCAAAGAGATCGAAAAAGATCTCGGAACGATCGATATCCTCGTCAACAACGCCGGTATCATCAAGAGGATCCCGATGCTGGATATGAGTGCAGAGGACTTCCGTAAAGTCGTCGATACAGACCTTACGGCTCCGTATCTCTGTGCGAAAGCAGTACTTCCGGGTATGATCGAGAAGGGTCACGGCAAGATCATCAACATCTGCTCGATGATGTCTGAACTGGGAAGAGAGACTGTCTCTGCCTATGCAGCAGCTAAGGGCGGACTCAAGATGCTGACAAGAAACATCTGTTCGGAATACGGCAATGCCAATATCCAGTGCAACGGTATCGGACCTGGCTATATCGCAACGAAGCAGACGGCTCCGTTACGTGAGAGACAGGCAGACGGATCAAGACATCCGTTCGATCAGTTCATCATTGCCAAGACTCCGGCTGAGAGATGGGGCGAAGTAGAGGATCTCATGGGACCATGTGTCTTCCTGGCATCCGATGCTTCCAACTTCGTCAACGGACACATCCTGTATGTTGACGGAGGTATTTTAGCTTACATCGGCAAACAGCCTTGATCGTAATACAATAAAACACACAGAAGAGTACCGTTTCCCGGTACTCTTTTTCTATGCATAAGAAAACAGGCTCACAGAGCCTGTTTTGTGATTAATGAAGTTTCTTGTAGAAAACGAGAGTCTCGTATGGACGAAGATGATCCTTCACGCTATCCGGATAATTGGAGAGGAGAAGTTCATATCCTTCGCTATCCATATCGAATCCCTTGTCTCTTCCATAGAAATTGCAGACCGTGATCAGCGATTCTTCATCTGTCTTTCTTTCAAAGGCGAAGATCTGATCGTCTTCTTCATAAAGAGGCCGGGAGGAACCATCCTGTATTACCTTATACTCTTTCCGCAGACGGATCAGTTCTTTGTAGAAGTAATAGACAGAATCTTTCTTCTCAAGGGCATTCTTTACATTGACCTTCCGGTAGTTCTTCTGTACCTGAAGCCATGGAGTGCCTTGAGTGAAACCGGCATTTGCGGTATCATCCCACTGCATCGGAGTGCGGGAGTTGTCTCTGCTTCTCTCCTGCAGGATGTGCAGGACTTCTTCTTCACTCTTGCCTTCCTCAAGCAGGAGTTTATAGATGTTCGTGCTCTCTACATCGACATACTGGGAGATATCCGTGAAGTAGGCGTTGGTCATGCCGATTTCTTCTCCCTGATAGATATAAGGAGTACCTCTCATGAGGTGTGTCAGTGCTGCCAGCATCTTGGCGCTCTCTTCCGGATAGTTCTTATCATCTCCGAAACGGGAGAGAGCTCTCGGCTGATCATGGTTGTTCAGGAAGAGAGAAGGCCAGGCATGCCTTTCTTCCATCCCGGTCTGCCAGGAGAACAGAAGTTTCTTGAACTGAGCGAAATCGACCGGCTGCAGTTCCCATTTCTTCATGTTCCGGTAGTCTACCTTCAGGTGATGGAAGGTAAACACCATACTGAGTTCTTTTCCGTCTTCATTCGCATATTTGGCGCAGTTATCCAGAGTCGTAGAACTCATTTCTCCGACTGTGATCGATTCGACTTTGCCGAAACTGTTTCTGTTGAGCTCCTGAAGGTATTCATGGACTCTCGGACCGTCAGTATAGAACTGTCTGCCGTCAAAGAGGTTCGGATCGTCTTCATCGACTGTTGCCTTGGAGATCAGGTTGACGACATCGAAACGGAAGCAGCTCACTCCTTTATCGATCCAGTAGTTGACGATATCGGCGCATTCTTTCCGTACTTCCGGATTGTCCCAGTTGAGATCTGCCTGTGTCCTGTCAAAGAGATGGAGATAATACTCATCCAGCTGCGGACAGTATTCCCAGGCAGGACCGCCGAATTTGGACTGCCAGTTCGTCGGGTAAGAACCGTTCTTCCCTTTGCGCCAGATGTAATAGTTCCTGTATTTCTTATCGCCGGCAATGGCCTTCTGAAACCATTCGTGTTCGGTAGAGGTATGATTGAAGACCATATCAAACATGATCAGGATGTTTCTTTCCCTGCATTCCTTACTTAGATTCTCGAAATCTTCCATCGTTCCGTAGCGGCTGTCGATCTTCCGGTAATCCGCAACATCATACCCGTTATCCCGCTGCGGCGATATGCACATAGGGTTGAACCAGATGACATCGATCCCCAGTTCTTTCAGATAATCGAGCCGGGAGATGATGCCGCGGATGTCGCCCCATCCATCGCCGTCGGAGTCCTGGAAAGACTTCGGATAGACCTGATATACGACCTTATCCTTAAATCTCATCTTTCCTGTTTCCTTTATTTACTGTAATTCTACGATAGAATCGTCTTTTGCGCGCACTTTTCCGGTCTTTTTGATCGTAACGGCTGTACCGTCCGTGAAGATGACCGGAGTGACGACCGGTTTGCCCTGAGAGCGGAGATAATCAAGATCTACTTCGCAGAGCAGGTCGCCCTGTTTTACTTTATCGCCCTGTTTGACATGAGGCTTGAAACCCTTGCCGCCAAGTTCGACAGTATCCATACCGATGTGGATCAGTACTTCTTTTCCGTTGTTTGCCTTGAGACCGTAAGCATGGCCGGTAGGGAAGGCGACAGTGATCTCACCGGAATACGGTGCAAATACTTTTCCTTCAGTTGGGTCGATCGCGAAGCCGTCACCCATCATTTTGGAAGAGAATACTTCATCCTGGACCTTGCTGAGGTCGATCAGTTCACCGGAGACAGGAGCGATCATCTTTTCTGCTGTATTGACAGGCTGAGAGACTGTTTCTGCATCATTCGTTCTCAGATCGCCGGTATTCGGATCGATCTTCTTTCTGCCCATGAGGACGGTCAGAACGAACGGTACGACGAGGGCTACCAGCATAGCCAGTGCAAACATCAGCATGTATTTCGGGAAGATGGAGATGATGCCCGGAAGACCGCCGACACCGATCGCTGCGGCTGTGACACCGGAACCGACGGAGATGAGAGCTGCCAGACAGGAACCGATCATAGCGCAGTAGAACGGGAACTGATATTTCAGATTGACACCGAACATAGCCGGTTCCGTAACACCGAGCCAGCAGGAAATCATTGAAGGAATGTTGACTTCCTGTGCTTTCGCATTCTTTTTCTGGAGATAGGACATACCGGCTACAGCAGAACCCTGTGCGATATTGGACAGAGCGATCATCGGCCACAGCATCGTGCCGCCGGTGGAAGCGACCAGCTGAGAGTCGATCGCATTGGACATATGATGAAGACCGGTGATGACTAACGGTGCATAGAAGAAACCGAAGAGAGCCGCAAACAGGAAACGGAAGTTTCCGGAGATACCGGCCATGACAAAGGCGGAGACGTATTCACCGATCTTCCAGCCGATAGGACCCAGAACGAAGTGGGCAGCCATGACAGCCAGCAGGATGGAGAAGAACGGTACGAAGATCATCTGTACGACTTGCGGAATGACCTTCTTGAAGAATCTTTCGAGATAGACCAGAGTGAAGCCGGCTAAGATGGCCGGAATGACCTGTGCCTGGTAACCGATCATACGGAAGGATACGAATCCGAAGTTCCAGGAATGGCTTGCCCAGTCCGTGATACCGGCGACGCCGTACGCATTGACGAGCTGTCCGGAGATCAGGGTAAGACCTAAGACGATACCCAGCATCGGTGTACCGCCCATTTTTCTCATGATGGACCAGCAGATACCTACCGGGATACCGGTATGGAATACAGCTTCACCGATCAGCCACAGGAAGTGATCGAGACCGGCCATGAACGGATTGTTGATAGCCGGAGTAGCTTCAAGGATGTTGCGGAAGCCGAGAATGAGACCTCCGACGATGATGGCCGGGATCAGCGGTGCGAAGATCTCGGCGATGTTGGACATAGCTTTCTGAAGCGGTGTCTGATTGTCTTTAGCAGCCGTCTTCAGGGCATCTTTGGAGACGCCTTCGATACCGGATACTTCTACGAAATCCTTGTAGAATTCAGCGACTTCGTTGCCGATGATGACCTGGAACTGTCCGGCCTGGGTAAAGGTACCCTTGACGCTGCTCAGTTCTTCGATCTTCTTGACGTCGGCTTTTCCCGGATCCGCAAGAACGAATCTCATTCTTGTGACACAGTGGGTTACGGCGTTAATGTTGCCTTTGCCTCCGACGAGCTCCAGAAGCTTCTCGGCATCTGCAGTAAATTTGCTCATTATTGTTTCCCCCTTAACTTGTTTAAACAACTTCTAACTTCACTATAGGAAACTTGTTTAAACATGTCAAGAAAAAAATGCTGAAATCGTACCCGATATGGTTATAATGATAATGTAGATATGGCAAATTCAAAGTACGAAAAGATCTATAAGAATCTCAAAGCGCAGATCGAGAGCGGAAAATACCCGTCCGGATCCTATCTTCCCAGCGAGAATCAGCTGATCGCCGAATACGGCTGTGTACGCAATACAGTGCGCAGAGCGATCGCGATGCTGAATGAGGAAGGGTATCTGCTTTCCCGTCACGGTATCGGAGCACAGGTCATCTATGAGCCGCGCGAGACGCAGAGTCTCTTTTCGATCGGGGGGATCGAGAGCCTTTCGGAGGCTACGGACCGCAACAATAAGAAAGTGAGGACCAAGGTCCTCTCGGTGCAGGAGATCGTTGCGGATGACGATATCTCCATCGCTTCCGGTTTCAATGTCGGAACGGAACTCATCTGCATCAAAAGACTCCGTTATATCAACAATGAACCGCTGATCAATGACTATAACCTCTTTCTGAAGTCGGAGGTAGGTACGATCACGAAAGAGACCGCATCTTCTTCCATCTACCGCTATCTGGAGGAAGAACTGGGTATGGTGATCACGACCAGCCGGAGAAGAGTCACGGCGGAAAGGGCGACTGAAGAAGATAAGAAATATCTGAAACTGAATAAGGGATGCGATTATGTATTGGTCACGACCGGACAGGTATTCAACTCCAAAGGCGTGATGTTCGAATATACGCAGTCCCGGCATCATCCGGATAAGATCTGTTTTATAGAATCTGCAGTACGAAAGAAATAGACCGAAAGGTCTATTTTCATATACTTTATTGATTTGAATCGGTTTACAGTCCTACTTTTGAACGATATGATTAAGGAATAGGGTAGGACAAT
Source organism: Erysipelotrichaceae bacterium (assembly GCA_045544415.1). GTDB lineage: Bacteria > Bacillota_I > Bacilli_A > Erysipelotrichales > Erysipelotrichaceae > Colivicinus. The sequence continues at coordinate 27,857 of JAZPYW010000012.1, read as the reverse complement.
ATGAAACTGAGTGAACTGGAAGTAGGAAAAAGCGGCAGGATCCTCTCGGTAGGAGGAGAGGGAGCCCTTCACCAGCATTTTCTGGATATGGGCGTCATTCCTTCCGCAGTCATCAAAGTGGTAAAATACGCACCGTTCGGAGATCCGATCGAGTGCAAGATACACGGATATGAACTGACTCTTCGTCTGGAAGAAGCAGGACGTATCGAAGTGGAAGAAGTTACAGATAAAGAAGAAGATATACAGAAAGAAGATTTCCTCAGGGAAGCGGAACACCCGGGTCTGGGAGAAGGAGGAAGATTCCATGACTCCAAGACCGAACATGCGCTGAGCGAGGATACTGTTCTTTCTTTTGCGCTGGCAGGCAATCAGAACAGCGGCAAGACGACATTATTCAATCAGCTGACGGGTGCCAATCAGCACGTAGGGAACTTCCCGGGCGTCACGGTAGACCGGAAGAGCGGAGCGATACGGAATCATCCGAATACGGAAGTGACGGACCTTCCGGGCATCTATTCTCTTTCCCCGTACAGTGCCGAGGAAGTTATCTCCCGTCAGTTTATCATCAATGAACATCCGCATGCGATCATCAATATCGTCGATGCGACCAATATCGAACGGAATCTCTATCTGACCCTGCAGCTGATCGAACTGGGTAAGCCGATGGTGCTTGCCCTGAATATGATGGATGAAGTACGAAACAACGGCGGAGCAGTCCACATCAATGAGATGGAGGAGATGCTCGGGATCCCGGTCGTACCGATCTCAGCTTCCAAAGGAGAAGGCATCGACGAGCTCGTACGTCATGCGCTGCATGTCGCGAAATATCAGGAGAAGCCTTCAAGACTCGATTTCTGCGATAAGGAAGATCATAACGGTGCAGTCCACCGCTGTCTGCACGGCATCATGCATCTGATCGAAGACCATGCCCAGAAAGCGGATATCCCGGTGCGTTTTGCGGCAACAAAAGTCGTAGAAGGGGATAAGAGAGTACTGGAAGCCCTGCATCTTGAAGAGAATGAGAAAGAGATGCTTCAGCATATCATCGCGCAGATGGAAGAAGAGAGAGGACTGGATGCACCGGCAGCTATCGCCGATATGCGCTACAGTTTCATCGAGAGACTCAGCAGATCCTGTGTCCTTCATCCGTCTGAAAGCATCGAACGGAAGCGTTCGGAGAAAGCGGATGAGTTTCTGACCGGCAAGTATACGGCGATACCGGCCTTTATTGCCATCATGGGACTGGTCTTCTGGCTGACTTTCTATGTGATCGGAGCCGGTCTGCAGAATCTTCTGGCGGCAGGGATCGATGCCTTAGGAGCTGCTACGGCAGAATTCCTCGCCAGGGTCAATGTCAATCCGGTCCTTTCCTCATTAGTCACGGAAGGGATCTTCGGAGGAGTGGGAAGTGTACTCAGTTTCATTCCGATCATCGTCGTTCTGTTTTTCTTCCTGTCGATGCTGGAAGATTCGGGATATATGGCCAGAGTGGCCTTTGTCATGGATAAGCTTCTGAGAAAGATCGGTCTTTCCGGAAGAAGTATCGTACCGATGCTGGTAGGACTCGGATGTACCGTACCGGGTGTCATGGCCAGCCGTACACTTCCGTCGGAGAGAGACCGCAAGATGACGATCCTGCTGACGCCGTTCATCAGCTGTTCGGCGAAACTGCCGATCTACGGATTCTTTGCGAATGCCTTCTTCCCGAAATACGCCTGGATCGTGATGCTGCTGCTGTATATCATCGGCATCATCGTGGGAATCATCGTTGCCCTGATATTCAAAAAGACCCTCTTTCAGGGAGAGGCCGTACCATTCGTCATGGAACTGCCGAACTACCGTCTGCCGGGTCTGAAGAACGTTCTGAGACTGATGTGGGACAAAGCGAAAGACTTCCTGCAGAGAGCCTTCACCGTCATCTTCCTGGCAACGATCATCGTCTGGCTGTTACGTACCTTCAACGGCTATCTCTTCCTGGCAAGCGATCCGAGTGAAAGCATCCTGGCGGAGATCGCCGGACTCATCACGCCTGCCTTCATCCCGCTCGGTTTCGGGGACTGGCGCGTCTCTACCGCGCTGATAACGGGCTTTCTGGCCAAGGAGAGCGTCGTTTCCACTCTTCAGCTGTTATTTGCCGGCACTCCGTTGACATCCGTCCTGACCCCTCTGGCAGCCTCCAGCCTGCTGGTATTCTGCCTCCTCTATACACCGTGTGTAGCGGCGATCTCGTCCATACGCAGAGAACTGGGAGGAAAATGGGCGATCGGCTGTGTCGTTATGCAGTGCGGAGTCGCCTGGATCTGCGCCTTCATCATCTATACTCTGGGTCATCTTTTCGGTCTGTGATGACAGATGAAAAAGACCGCTCCTTACGTTTAGGAGGCTGCTATGAAGAAACCATTGATCGGGATCAGCTGCAGTGCAGTGAATAATTATTCCCGGGAAATACTATCTGAGGGATCTCAGAATCTGAAAAACACGTATATCAAGGCTGTTCTGGAAAACGGAGGCATTCCCGTCCTCCTTCCTAACGGTCTTTCTGAAGAAGACATCCCGTCTCTGTGCGAACACATTGACGGTTTCCTGTTTTCCGGAGGAGCTGATGTCTGTTCCCGTTACTACGGGAAAGAACCAAATGAACTGCTCGGTCCTTATTCTCTTTTACGCGATCAGACGGAACTCGACCTGTTAAGATACATCCTGTCTTCTACGAAGAAACCGGTATTCGGCATCTGCCGGGGCGAACAGGTCCTCAATGTCGCCTTCGGAGGAACGCTCTATATCGATCTTCCGGCAGCCGGAAAGAACGTCCATTCTCTCTATGGAGAGAAGCGTTCCGACTTCGGACACAGGATAACAGTTATGGAAAACACCTGTTTAGCCTCGATCCTTCAGGACGAGAGGAGAGTCAATTCCTTCCATCACCAGGCCGTTGAAAGACTGGGAGAAGGTCTCATCGCCTCTGCCTATTCGGAAGATGATCACGTCATCGAAGCGGTCGAAGTACCGGGCGAGAGATTCATACTGGGTGTCCAGTGGCATCCGGAAGATCTCGTGGAGACCGAAGGGCACCGGCGTCTCTTCAGATCTTTTATTGAAGCATGTATGAATGCATAAGAAAACATCCCTGAGGGATGTTTCTTTTTTCTTATTCCGGTTCTACCGGTGCAGGTGTACGAAGCGGATCATCACGCCATTCCTTGTAGGCCTGAAGTTCCGGACCGGAGAGTTTGAGTGCTGCGGTAAGCAGGGCAATGTCATCCAGGTGGCCGATGAGCGGCGTCTTATCCGGGATGATGTCCTTTCCTTTGAGCAGATAGAGGAAGGAAGATACCAGTAAGGCAACGACCTTCGGAGATACGACGGTATACTCTTTGGTGATGTAGCTCTTGACCATGGAGACCATGAGCGGTACATCCGCTAGCGTAGATCCGACATTCGGGACCTGAGCGAGTTTTCCTTCGAGCTGCTGCAGCAGATCATCGACCTTGGAAGTATCTTTCAGAAGTTCCTGAGCCTGATTTACACCGCCTTCCAGCAGTTCTTTTACTTTATCGACACTGATGATATCGGACATAATGATTACCTCTCTTTCCAGTTCAATTATAACGCAGAGAAGAACGGCTAAGACATTTTTATTGAGATGTATCAATTTGAAGAAAAGATTGGGGAAAAGATGAGAAAAGAGGGGTGGAAAAACGAGATACTTTTTATAAAATAAAAGAAATAAAGGAGATGACACTATGGAAGTGCCGGAACAAAACCACAGGCGTACAGATGATGACGGGCACAGTAGTGTCTGTATTCGTCTGTTGAATCGATCATAGAGAGGAGACAGAAAATGTTAGAAGAGATCATTAAATTAACTTCGGAAAAGAATTTCAAAGCCCTCAAGGAACTTCTGGAAGAATCTTCGAATCCGGATATCTCGGAGTGTCTGAGCGAGCTTTCGGATGAAGATATGGCCATCGTATTCCGCTTACTGCCGAAAGATGAAGCGGCCGATATCTTTGCCTATATGGAGCCGGACGATCAGGAAAGACTGGTCAATCTGCTGTCGGATAAGGAAATCGGAGAAGTCATCTCGGAACTCTTCGTCGATGATGCGGCAGACCTCATTTCGGAGATGCCGGCCAATCTGGTCACCCGTATCCTGAGAGTGACGGGACCGGAGAAACGCAAGAAGATCAACGAGATCCTGAAGTATCCGGAAGATTCTGCCGGATCCATCATGACGACCGAGTATGTTTATCTGAGAGAGAACTATACCGTAAAGGAATCCTTTGACAAGATCCGCAAGATCGGTCTGCATAAAGAGACGGTCTATGTCGCTTATGTCCTGGATAATACCCGGAAGCTGATCGGTGTCACGACGGTCAAGGATATGCTGATGCACGACTATGAAGACAAGATCGGCGATTTCATGGAAGAGAATGTCATCACGGTCAATACCTTCGACGACAAGGAAGAAGTTGCCCGTATGTTCGATAAATACGACTTCCTGGCTATGCCGGTCGTCGATCAGGAAAACCGTCTGGTCGGTATCGTCACGGTCGACGATGCCATGGATGTCTTAAGCGAAGAGAGCGAAGAAGACTTCGAAGCCATGGCCGGTATCGCACCATCTGATGAATCCTACATGAAGATGTCCGTCTTCACGATGTATAAGAACCGTATCGTCTGGCTGCTGTTCCTGATGCTGTCGGCGACCTTCACCGGACTCATCATCACCCATTATGAAGAGGCCTTTGCCCATGTAGCCATCCTCGTATCCTTCATTCCGATGATCATGGATACCGGCGGCAACTGCGGTGCTCAGGCTTCGACGATGATCATCCGCGGTCTCGCTACCGAAGAGATCGAACTCAAGGATATCCTGAAAGTATGGTTCAAGGAACTCCGTGTCGCCCTGATGGTCGGTGTTACCCTGGCAGTCGTCAATGCGATCCGTATCTGCATCATGTATCCGGGCAGAGCGGACAAGTTCTCGCTTTCCATCGTCGTCGGTCTCACGATCATCCTGACTGCCTGCCTGGCGAAATCCCTGGGCTGCTTCCTGCCGATGCTGGCAAAGAAACTGAATCTGGACCCTGCCTATATGGCTTCGCCGATGATCACGACGATCGTCGATGCCTGCAGTATCCTTATCTTCTTCAACATCGCTGTCGTTCTGATGCATATAGCTGTATAACCTATGGAAAAACTGAAAGAGATATTCATAAAGTATAGGGAACAGATCTCCTACCTCTTCTTCGGAGGTCTGACTTTCGTCGTCGGTGTCGGTACCTTCTGGCTCTTCAACAGCGTGATGAAGATGCCGGAGACTGCTGCCAACATCCCGTCCAATGTCATCGCGATCCTGTTTGCCTACGTCGTCAACAAACTCTTCGTCTTTGAAAAGAAGACATCTTCAAACGGAGAGCTCCTCAAGGAATTCATCTCCTTCTTAGGAGGAAGAGCCGTCACCTTCGTATTGGAAGAGATCATCATCTACCTCGGTGTCAAAGTCTTCCATATCGAAGGTCTCTATGTCAAACTGATCGGCCAGGTCGTCGTCATCGTTTCCAACTACTTCATCTCGAAATTCATCGTATTTAAGAAAAACTAGTAAGACCCGTAATCATTACGGGTTTTTGTATGCAGGAATTCATCAAGAATTCACATATTCAAGGACTTTATGTAATATAATTTAAGTAAGAAGTAACGGAGGTTATCATAATGGAAAATGAAGTAAAAGACGTTTTAGAGAACGTAGAAGAGACAGTGGAAGAAGTTAAGGACGCCGTCGAAGAAAAGGTCGAGGAAGTCGTAGAGGCTGTCGAAGACAAGAAGGATGAGATCGCTGCTGAAGCTCAGACTCTCGCTGAAGAAATGAAGAGAGATGAAGAGAAGATCGTTCTGACTTTCGACGAAGAAAAGAAGGAAGCAGAAGAGAAACTGGACAGAGCAGCTGAACTCAAAGAGAAGGCAAACGAGACTCTGGAAGCAGCTAAGGAAAAGGGTGCTGAAGCACTGGAAGCTGCGAAGGTCAAAGGTGCGGAAGCTCTGGAGACCGCAAAAGTCAAAGGTGCGGAAGTCTATGAAGCCGCTAAGGAAAAAGCGGCCGAATTATACGACAAGGCAAAAGTGACTCCGGCCGGAAAAGCCATCCTCGGTGAAGACGGCAAGCTCGGAAAAGACGATCTGGAAAGATATGGCGAAGCCTTCAAGGAATCTTCTGCAGGCAAGGCTCTGTTAGGTGATGACGGCAAGTTCGGTAAGGATGATGCCGACAGGATCCTGAAACCGGTCAAGGAAGCAGTCGAGAGCGTCAAACAGACACTGAAAGACACTTTCGGTAAAGAAAACTAAACATAATAAAGTGTTCTGAATGAGAAGCCGGTCCTGTAATGGGGCCGGTTTTTTATTTATAATGGAGACATGAAGTTCCTGCCCCCGAAAAACATAGAAAAGAAAGTCATAAGAATAGCGGGTGAGAAGAGGAATATCCCTCTATTGATCATCCGTCCTTCGAACAGGAAAGAGAAGCTTCCGGGTGTCTTATGGATACATGGAGGAGGATATCTCACGGGAATGAAAGAGATGGCCTATATGTCGAGAGCCATCGATCTTGAGGAAGAAGGCGCCGTTCTGGTATGTCCGGGCTATTCCCTTTCGGTGTTTCATCCTTATCCCGAAGGCCTTATGGACTGTCATCATGCGCTGGTGTATCTGAAAGACCACTGCGAAGAACTGGGCGTCGATCCCGGCCGGATCATGGTCGGAGGAGAGAGTGCCGGAGGAGGACTGACGGCAGCATTATGCATGTATGAACTCGATCATGACGGAGTGAAGATCGCCTGTCAGATGCCTCTATATCCGATGCTGGACTGCTATGATACGGAGTCTTCGAGAGACAATCATGAGAAGGTCTGGAACACGCCTTTGAATCATTTCGGCTGGAAACTCTATCTGAGAAAAATAAAAGGAGACATACCGGAATATGCCTCTCCGTCGAGGAGAAAAGACTATCACGGACTGCCTCCGTGCTACACGTTTGTAGGGGATATAGAGCCGTTTTACTGCGAGACGGTCAAGTATATAGAAGACCTGAAAAAGGCCTCTGTAGAGGCTTATATCGACGTATATAAAGGCTTTTATCATGCGAAGGATATGATGGAAGACAAGGATCCGGAAGTCCTCATCGCCAAGGAGAGATTCCTGGATTTCTTCCGTTATGCGAAGAAGAATTACCGGAGGGAACAGTCATGAAAAAGAAGATCATCATCGATACGGACTGCGGTTCGGATGATGCGGTTGCACTGGCGATGGCTCTGTCAGATGAACGCTATGAAGTCCTCATGATCACGACGGTAGCCGGGAATGTGCCGCTGCATCAGGCTTCGAAGAACGTCCTGACGACTCTGGAATATACCTGCACTTATTATCCGCCTGTCTATGAGGGATGCGGAAAGATGCTGGTAAGAGACTGGGCGGGAGCTCTCGATACGCACGGCAGCGACGGTATGGGAGATCGGGGATATGTCCCGAAGAGATTGCGGATATCGGAAGGCCATGCGGTATGGAAGATGCTGGAAGCACTCAGAGAAAGCGAAGACGGGGAGATCGATATCATCACCCTGGGACCTCTGACCAACTTAGCCTTAGCGATACGTCTGGAGCCGGAAGCCGTCCATAAAGCAGGTAAGATCGTCGTCATGGGATCGGCAGGTCTCGGAAAGGGGAATGTCACTCCGGCTGCCGAATTCAATATCTGGCAGGACGCAGAAGCCTGTAAGATCGTTCTGGAAGAAGGCCTTGAAGACCTGATCTTCGTCGGCTGGGATGCGTGTCTTGAAGAAGCGATGCTGAACAGGGAAGAGATCGAAGAGATAAGACAGAGCGGAGAACTCGGGAAGTTCTGCATGGACTGCAATGTCACTCTCCTGGAACTCAACCGGGAACGCTTCGGCGACGACTATCTGGATATGGCCGATCCGGCAGCGATGGCGGCAGCTCTCTATCCGGAGTGTATCGATGCCTGTGAAAAGTATTACTGCGAGGTCGATACATCCGATGGTCCATCCTACGGATCTCTGCTGGTGGATGTCTACCGATTCTCCGGAAAGAAGGAAAATGCCTATGTCTGCAGCAGACTCAAGGCAGGTCTCTACAAAGACTATATAAAGAAGATACTGAAGAGGTAAGAGATAATACATATTTGAAGAGACCGGAGACCGAAGAGGTCTCTTTTTTCTGAATGGAAGGGGTTTCATAAGGAAAAATGAGACAAAAATCGAAAAAAATCCGGAAAAAAGTTGGAAATTCAACCAAAAATCAGGGTCATAGACAGGGAAAAACCGGAGTGGAAAGAAGGGGAAAAGAGCTGTGTACAAGTGTGGAAAAGACAGGGGAGAAACAGGTATGATAAGTACTGAAATCCTTTATATATAAGTATTTTATAAATAAAGTGAAAATTCTTTCGATTGGGTATTGCATTGGGGAGAATTCCGTTATAAGATAGAGGAGCGCTCGCGGTGATATGGGAGATTGCTGGCACACTGAAACCTGTGTGACTGTGTGATAACCAGGGAACTCACAAGGAGCGAGTTATCACGAGAGTGATTAATGAAATACAGGAGGAAAATTTCATGGCAAAAAACAACGTAAGGATCAAACTGAAAGCTTACGAGCACAGATCGCTGGATGTAGCTACCGAGAAGATCGTCAAGGCTGCTGAAGACGGTGGTGTGAAGAAAGTGATCGGTCCTATCCCGCTGCCTACTGAAAAGCAGGTCGTAACAGTATTACGTGCAGTCCACAAATATAAGGACTCCCGTGAACAGTTCGAGATCAGAACCCACAAGAGACTCATTGAGATCATCGGTCCGAGTGCCAAGACGATTGATGCCCTTAGCCGTCTGGAACTCCCGAGTGGCGTTGATATCGAAATCAAATTGTAAAAGAAGAAAGGTGACATCATGAAAGGAATTCTTGGAAGAAAACTTGGTATGACACAAGTCTTCACTGAGGAAGGCGAACTGATCCCTGTCACTGTCGTTGAAGTAGAACCGAACGTAGTTCTGCAGAAAAAGACAGTTGAATCAGACGGTTACGCAGCTCTTCAGCTCGGTGTTGAGGATAAGAAAGAAGCACGTGCGACCAAGCCTGAAATCGGCCACGCTAAGAAAGCTGGCACAAGCCCTAAGAAATTCGTCAAGGAAGTCAAGATGGACGAAGTTGACGCTGAATTAGGTGCTGAAGTTAAAGTTGATATCTTTTCCGCTGGTGACATCGTTGATGTTACCGGCATCTCAAAAGGTAAAGGCTACACCGGAACGATCGCCCGCTATAACGCTCACAAGCTTATGGCTACGCACGGTGTAGGTCCTGTCCACAGACATGTCGGTTCACTGGCAACTACCGGTAGAAACAACGGACGTATCGAAAAGAATACACCGATGCCGGGCCACGATGGTGTCTACAAGACAACGAACAGGAATTTGGAAGTTATCAAGGTCGATGCAGATAAGAACTACATGCTGATCAAGGGTAACGTACCGGGTCCGAAGAGAGGCTTCGTCGTCGTAAAGACTACGACGAAGAAAGTCAAACATGTAGAGCCGAAGGTTCTCTTAGAAAAGAAGGAGGCGTAATCCATGGCAAAGTTTGATGTATTTGATTTATCAGCCAAGAAGGTCGGCGAAGTCGAACTCGCTGACAGCGTCTTCGCTATCGAAGTCAACAACCAGGCGATCTACGATGCTTTACTGAGACAGCAGTCCTCCTGGAGACAGGGAACTCACGCAGTAAAGAACAGAAGCGAAGTATCCGGCGGCGGTAAGAAACCGTTCCGTCAGAAGGGTACAGGTAGAGCCAGACAGGGTAGCTCCCGTGCTGTTCAGTACAGACACGGCGGCGTCGCCTTCGGTCCTACTCCGAGAAGCCACACGTTCAAGCTGAACAGAAAAGTCAGAAGACTGGCACTCCGTTCCGGTCTGACACTGAAAGCTCAGAACGGTGACCTCACAGTTCTTGATTCCATCGCTATGCCGGAGATCAAGACAAAGAACATGGTCAAGGTCCTGAAGGACTTCGGATTTGACAGAAAGGTCTTATTCGTCGTCGATCTCGAAGAGGACTTCGACAATGCTTATCTGAGCATGAGCAACCTGCCGAACTGCCTGATGATCACTGCTGAGGGCGTGAACATCTACGATCTGCAGAATGCCAACAAGCTGGTCTTAACAAAGGCTGCAGCTGCGAAATTAGGGGAGGTACTTGGTAATGAGTAACGCTAGAGATATTATCGTTCGTCCTCTGGTAACAGAAAAGTCCATCAAAACGGAAGAGACGCAGAACACAGTCGTCTTCGAAGTTCGCAAGGACACAAACAAGATCGCTGTCAAACAGGCAGTCGAAGAGATCTTCAACGTTAAAGTTGAAAGCGTCAATATCGTCAATGTCAAGCCGAGAGAAAAGAGAATGGGCAGATATGTCGGTATGACGAAGGCCGTTAAGAAGGCCTATGTCAAGCTTAAAGATGGTTATTCCATCAACGTCTTAGCAGATAAGTAAGCTTGAGACCTATCGGAAGAATTATGCTATTTCCGGATAATTTGCATAAGGAGGATAATCAACATCATGGCTATTAAAACATATAAGCCGACAACTCCTGGAAGACGCGGAATGACCGGTCTTACATTTGAAGAGATCACAAAGACAACTCCTGAAAAGAGCCTGACTGTGACCATCAAGAAGACTGGCGGACGCAATAACACAGGAAGAATTACTACAAGACATCACGGCGGCGGTTCCAAGCAGTTATACCGTATCGTCGACTTCAAGAGAAACAAAGACGGTATCCCGGCAACAGTCGCTGCGATCGAATACGATCCGAACAGAAATGCCAACATCGCTCTGGTCAATTACGCAGACGGTGAAAAGAGATACATCCTGGCTCCGAAGGGCTTGGAAGTAGGTATGCAGGTCGTCTCCGGTGCCAAGACCGATATCAAGGTCGGCAACGCCTTAGAGATGAGAAACATGCCGGAAGGTACGATCGTACACAACCTGGAACTCAAGCCTGGCAAAGGCGGCCAGCTCTGCAGAGCAGCCGGTGTCAGCGCTCAGATCCTGGGTATCGAAGACAAGTACGTAACAGTCAGACTTGCTTCGGGCGAAATGAGAAAGATCTTAGGAAACTGCCGTGCAACAGTCGGTGTCGTAGGCAACGAAGACTACAACCTGATCAACTGGGGCAAGGCCGGTAGAACGAGATGGCTCGGTGTCCGTCCGACAGTCCGCGGTTCCGTTATGAACCCGGTAGATCACCCTCACGGTGGTGGTGAAGGCAGATCTCCGATCGGCCGTAAGAGCCCGATGACTCCTTGGGGCAAGAAGGCTATGGGTGTCAAGACCCGCAAGTCCAAGAATGCTTCCAATGAGCTGATCATCAGAAGAAGAAACGGTAAGTAGAAAGGGGAAGAATAGAAATGAGTCGTAGTTTAAAGAAGGGTCCATTCTGTGATGAACATCTGATGAAGAAAGTTCTCGCACTGAATGAGGCAAACAAAAAAGAAGTTATCAAGACCTGGTCTCGCAGATCGACGATCTTCCCTGCTTTCGTTGAACACACCTTCGCCGTATACAACGGTAAGGAACATGTTCCGGTATATGTAACGGAAGATATGGTCGGACACAAGTTAGGTGAATTCGTACCGACAAGAAAATTCGGCGGTCACGGAAGTGACGACAAGAAAGCGTAGGAGGGAATATGGACGTAAAAGCAACAGCAAAGACAGTCAGGATCTCCGCACGTAAAATCAGACTTGTTCTGGATCTTGTCCGCGGAAAGGACTGCAAGGAAGCTCTGGGTATCTTAGAGCTTACTCCGAACCATGCCGCTGACGCTATCCGCAAGGTAGTCAAATCGGCAATGGCCAATGCCACAAACAACCACAGCTTAGATGAAGAAAAACTTTATATTAAAGCTTGCTATGCTGATGAAGGTATCACGATCAAGAGATGGATGCCGAGAGCAAAAGGAAGCGCATCCCCGATCATGAAGAGAACGAGCCACATCACGGTCGTGGTCGATGAGAGATAGGAGGAAAAACAATGGGTCAGAAAGTTAGTCCAATCGGTCTTAGAGTCGGTGTCATCCGTGATTGGGAATCCCGGTGGTATGCAGACAAAGAGTACGGTGATTTATTGTTAGAAGACGTCAAGATCCGCGAACTCATCTTCAAGGAATGCAAAGACTGCCTCGTATCCCGCGTTGAGATCGAGAGAAGCAAAAACCGTGTGAACCTCATCGTCAGAACAGCCCGTCCGGGTATGTTCATCGGCGGCGACGGTGCCAAGATCGCGGACCTCAAAGCAAAATTAACAAAAGCGACAAACGGTAAAGATGTCAACATCAATATCGTAGAAGTCGGCAACCCTGATCTGGATGCCAGACTCGTTGCCTTAAAGATCGTCAAGATGCTGGAAGAAAGACAGTCTTTCCGTACAGCTCAGAAGAAAGCGATCCAGCAGACGATGAGAGCCGGCGCCAAGGGTATCAAGACATCTATCGGCGGAAGATTAGGCGGTGCTGATATCGCCAGATCCGAAGGTTATTCCGAAGGTGTCGTTCCGCTGCATACACTCAGAAGCGATATCGACTATGCCTGTGAAGAAGCTATGACTACTTACGGTATCCTCGGTGTCAAAGTCTGGATCTGCCGCGGAGAAGTCCTGCCGGGCGAGATGGTCAAGGAACCGGAAAAGCCGAAAGGCAATCCGAACGGCCGTCCGAACCGCAGAAGATTCGATAACAGAAGACCTCAGGAACCGAGAAATGAAGAAGCGAAAGCTGCGGCTCCTGCAGTAGAGAAGAAGGAGGATGCTGAGTAATTATGTTGATGCCTAACAGAACAAAGTACCGTCGTCCTCATCGTCTGAGTTACGAAGGTAAGTCCAAAGCCGGCAGAGAAGTCGTCTTTGGTGAATACGGCCTGGTTGCCCTGGAAGGTTCCTACATCTCCAACAACCAGATCGAAGCAGCCCGTGTTGCGATGACGAGATATATGAACAGAGGCGGTCAGGTCTGGATCAAGATCTTCCCGCAGCTGGCCATCACGAAGAAGCCTTTGGAAGTCCGTATGGGTTCCGGTAAAGGTGCTCCGGAAGGATGGGTCGCCGTCGTACAGAAAGGTAGAGTTATGTTTGAGATCGGTGGTGTTAGCGAGGATATCGCCCGTGAAGCATTCCGTCTCGCATCTCACAAATTACCTGTCAAATGTAAGTTTGTGAAGAAAGGTGAAAAGGTAGCACTATGAACATCAAGGAAATCAGAGAAAAGTCAAGTGAAGAATTAAAGACAACTCTCGAAGAGTTCAAAGTCGAGCTATTCGATTTACGTTTCCAGAGAGCGACAGGTTCAATCGACAATCCGATGAGAATCAGAGAGTTGAGAAAATCGATTGCCAGAATTCTGACAGTCTTAAAAGAAAGAGACAGTAAGGAGGGTTAATCAATGACAGAGAGAAATAAGAGACGCGTTCTTCGCGGCAAAGTAGTTTCTGACAAGATGGACAAGACGATCGTCGTTGAAGTCCCGGAAACAAAGAGACACCCGCTTTACAGTAAAGCAATCAAGTTCTCTTCCAAGGTCAAAGCCCACGATGAAAACAATGAAGCTAAAGTCGGCGACACTGTTGAGATCATGGAAACAAGACCTCTGAGTGCTGATAAGCATTTCCGCCTGGTCAAGATCGTTGAAAAGGCTGTAATTCTTTAGGAGGCAAGTATGGTTTGTAATGAGACAAGATTAAAAGTTGCAGATAACACCGGCGCTAAAGAATTACTGGTAATTCGCTGCTTAGGTGGATCGAGAAGAAAAACTGCCAACATCGGTGATATCGTTGTCTGCAGTGTCAAGCAGGCTACTCCGGGTGGTGCAGTCAAAAAGGGACAGGTCGTCAAGGCCGTCATCGTAAGGACGAAATACGGTATCTCCCGTCCGAACGGATCCTTCATCAAATTTGATGACAACGCTGCTGTTATCATCAAGGAAGATAAGACTCCGACAGGGACCCGTATCTTCGGCCCGGTAGCCAGAGAACTCCGTGATAAAGACTTCATGAAGATCGTGTCTTTAGCACCGGAAGTATTATAGGAGGGAGTCAAGGTATGAAGCTGAAAAAAGGTGATAAAGTAATTGTCATCACAGGAAAAGACAAAGGTACTGTAGGCGAGATCCTTGCTGTTTCTCCGAAACTGAATAAGGTCGTCGTCGAAGGCGTCAACGTTGCCCGCGTTTCCGAAAAGCCGAGCAATGAGAATCCGGATGGCGGTATCGTCAGCAGAGAACTGCCGATCGATGCTTCCAATGTCATGCTCTATGACAACAAAGCCAAGAAGGGTTCCCGTGTAGGTGTCCGTGAAGAAAAAGGCAAGAAGGTAAGATACTATAAGAAGTCTTCCAATACGGTAAAGGAGGCTAAGAAGTAATGAGTCGTTTAAGAGATAAATACGTAAACGAAGTTAAAGGCAACCTGATGAAGAAGTACAACTACTCCACAGTCATGGAATGCCCGAAGATCGAAAAGGTCGTCATCAACCTCGGAGTCGGTGATGCAGTTGCAGATCCGAAAGCTCTGGATGAAGCAGTCGCTGAACTGACTCAGATCGCCGGTCAGAAGCCGGTCATCACGAAGGCTAAGAAGTCCATCGCGAACTTCAAACTGAGAGAAGGTATGCAGATCGGATGTAAAGTTACGCTCCGTGGTGAAAAGATGTACTACTTCTTAGACAAACTGGTCTCCATCGCTTTACCGCGAGTAAGAGACTTCCGCGGTGTCAGCAACACGGCATTCGACGGCAGAGGAAACTATACGTTAGGTATCCGTGAACAGATCATCTTCCCGGAGATCCAGTACGATAAGGTCAACAAAGTCCGCGGTATGGACATCGTCATCGTCACATCCGCTAAGACCAATGAAGAAGCAAAAGAGCTGCTCGCTCAGATGGGCATGCCGTTTGCAAAATAAGGAGGAAAGAACATGGCAAAGACATCAATGAAAGTAAAATCACATCGTCCAGCTAAGTTCTCGACTCGGGCTTACACGAGATGTGAGAGATGCGGAAGACCGCACTCTGTATTAAGAAAATACAAATTATGCCGTATCTGCTTCAGAGAACTGGCTTACAAAGGTCAGATCCCTGGTGTTAAGAAGGCTAGCTGGTAAAGGAGGGTGTAGACATGATGAATATGACAGATCCAATTGCGGATATGCTGACAAGAATCAGAAACGGACTTGCTGCCGGTCATGACAGCGTTGCCGTTCCATGCAGCAAAATGAAAGTCGAGATTGCCCGCATCCTGAAAGAAGAAGGCTATATCAACGGTTATACTGTTTCCGGCGATACTGCTAAAGATAAGGTCATTGAGATCGAACTCAAATACGGTCCGGACAAACAGAAAGTCGTTTCCGGATTAAAGAGGATCTCCAAGCCTGGTCTTAAGGTATATGCCAAGGCTGATTCCGTTCCGAGAGTTCTGAACGGCTTAGGTATTGCCCTCATCTCTACGTCGAAGGGTTTAATGACAGACCGCGATGCGCGTAAAGCAAATCTTGGTGGCGAAGTCGTTGCCTATATCTGGTAATTATTAATAAGGAGAAAATATTATGTCACGTATCGGGAATAAAACGATTACCGTTCCTGCAGGAGTCGAGATCACGGTCTCCGAAGGGAATGAGGTGACTGTAAAAGGTCCTAAGGGAACTTTGTCACGCAAATTCAATCCGCTCATCACTGTTGAACAGGATGGCGCAGTTATCACTTGCAAGCGCGCAAACGAAGACAAACATACGAAACAGCTCCATGGTACGACCAGAGCTCTGATCCACAATATGATCGTCGGTGTTACTGACGGTTATAAGAAGGAACTGGAGATCGAAGGTATCGGTTACCGTGCAGCATTATCCGGAAACAAGCTCACTCTCAACGTCGGCTACTCTCATCAGATCGAATATACGGCTGAAGAGGGCATCAAGATCGAAGTACCGAATGCCAACAGCATCACGATCTCCGGTATCGACAAGCAGAGAGTCGGCGAAGTAGCAGCTGTCATCAGAGGCTACCGTAAGCCGGAACCTTACAAGGGTAAGGGAATCCATTACAAGGGTGAACATATCCGCCGTAAAGAAGGAAAGACGGCAGGTAAATAGTGGGAAAGGAGTAGAAACATGTTTACGAAAGTATCTAAGAATTCTGAACGTCAGAGAAGACATGCCCGTATTCGTAGGAAAGTTCATGGAACTGCTGACTGCCCACGTCTCAACGTCTTCCGTTCAAACAAACACATCCATTGTCAGATCGTTGATGATGATAAGGGTACGACTCTTGTATCCTGCTCTTCTGTAGAAATGAAACTGGCTAACGGCAGTAATGTGGAAGCTGCTAAGGCCGTAGGTGCAGAATTAGCGAAGAGAGCTTTAGACAAAGGTATTGAGAACGTTGTCTTCGACCGTGGCGGTTACATCTATCACGGTAGAGTAGAAGCATTAGCAGACGCAGCCAGAGAAGCTGGCCTGAAATTCTAAGGAGTAGGCAAATGGAAAATACGAATAAACCAAACAACAGAAGACCAAGAAAGTTCAACAACCGCGAACAGAAAGAGTTCGAGGAGAGAGTTGTTCAGATCAACCGTGTATCCAAGACCGTTAAAGGTGGACGTCGTATGCGTTTCTCCGCTCTTGTCGTCGTTGGCGATAAGAAGGGTCGTGTTGGATTCGGTCTGGCCAAGGCTAATGAAGTTCCAGATGCTATCAGAAAAGCGTTAGAAGCTGCTAAGAAAAACGTCGTTCGCGTACCGCTCGTCAGCAATTACAGAACTATTCCACATGCTATTACAGGTACATTCGGTGCCGGTGAAGTCGTTCTCCGTCCGGCTGCTGAAGGTACAGGTATCATTGCCGGTGGCGCCGTACGTGCCATCCTTGAACTGGCCGGAGCTACCGATGTCGTCTCCAAGTGCACAGGTTCCCGTACTCCGATCAACATGGTCCGTGCTACGATGAACGGTCTGGAAAACTTAAAGACGGTCAACGGTGTTGCAAAACTCCGTGGCAAGAAAGTTGAAGAGATTCGATAGGAGGCCACAATGAACTTACATGAAATGAAATACAACGAGGGAGCCCGCAAGGTTTCCAAGCGTATCGGCAGAGGCCAGGGCTCAGGCACTGGCAAGACAGCCGGTAAGGGTCACAAAGGCCAGAACGCCAGATCCGGCGGCGGTGTAGCTATCGGATTTGAAGGTGGTCAGACACCTATCTACAAGCGTATTCCGAAGAGAGGTTTCACGAACTTCACAAGAAAAGAATATGCTGTAGTCAATTTAGACACCTTAAACAGATTTGAAGATGGTGCTAATGTAACTCCGGAACTGTTAAAGGAATGCGGTATCGTCAAGAAGATGCTTGACGGTGTCAAGATCCTCGGCAATGGTTCTCTGGATAAGAAACTGAACGTTACATGCCACAAGATCTCCAAGACTGCAAAAGAAGCAATCGAGAAGGCAGGCGGCAGCGTCGAGGTACTCTAAAATGCTTCAGGTATTTGTTGACTTCTTTAAGAACAAAGATACCCGCAAAAGAATCCTCTTTACGTTACTGATCCTCTTTATCTTCCGTCTCGGTGCTGCGATCCCTGCTCCGGGAATCGATACTCGTCTCTTCTCTTTAGAAGGACACAACATTCTTTCGATGATGAACCTGCTGGGAGGTGGATCTCTGGAACAGATGTCCATCTTCTCGCTGGGTGTCGGTCCGTATATCACGGCGTCCATCATCATTGAACTGCTGAGTATGGATATCATTCCTGCTTTAGCGGAAATGGCTAAAGACGGGAAGAAAGGAAGACAGCAGATGGACAGGATCACCCGTTACTTAGCGGTCGTGATGTGCCTTGTCCAGGGATTCTTCATCGTTAAAATGATCTCCGATCAGTCCTCCGGACTCTTCGTAGACGATCCGAGCGCAGTTACTTTCCTCTATGTCGCAGTCATCTTCACAGCCGGTACGATGTTCCTGCTGTGGTTAGCTGACCAGATCACGACAAAGGGCGTAGGCAACGGTGTCTCCATGATCATCTTCTCCGGTATCGTAGCGAATATGCCGAACAACTTCCGTTCCGTATTCAATACCTTCATCGGTGAAAATGCTACCAGCAAGCTGGGTGTTGCCGGATTCATTATCTATCTGATCATGTACATTGCGATCATCGTTCTGGTCGTTGTCATGCAGATGGCTGAAAGAAGGATCCCGATCCAGCAGTCTTCCTCCCGTGCTTTAAACAAGACGAAGGGAGACCTCAATCATTTACCGTTAAAGGTCAACTCTGCATCTGTCATTCCGGTCATCTTTGCCGGAGCGCTCATTCAGGGTCCGCAGATCATCGCTTCCTGGGTCAATACCGATGCTTATAACTTCTTAAGCAATCTGTTTGACTTCAAGAGCCCATGGTTCCTGCTGTTCTATGCGGTACTGATCATTCTGTTTACGTTCTTCTATACGAATCTTCAGGTCGATCCTTCCAAGATGGCTGAGAATCTGCAGAAGAACGGACAGTATATCCCGGGCGTAAGACCGGGCAATGAGACGAAGGAATACGTGTCCAAAGTACTGAACCGTATCACTTGTCTCGGTGCACTTCTTCTGACGTTCATTGCGATCCTGCCGTACGTAGTATCCAATGCAACAGGTCTATCCTCCTCCGCTGCAGTCGGCGGTACCGGTATCATTATCGTCGTCGGTGTAGCAATGGATACGATCAAACAGCTGAAGGGCCAGCTGACTTCGAAACAATACAAGGGTTTTGTCGGTAAGTAGGAGGAAATAATGAATCTTCTGATAATTGGTGCGCCAGGTGCCGGAAAAGGCACGATGTCTGAACTGATTACGAGAAACTTCGACGTAGTTCATGTATCTACCGGAGATATGCTGAGAGAAGCCGTACGCAACGGTACGGAAGTCGGCAGAAAAGCTCAGGAATATATGAACAAAGGCGAATTGGTGCCGGATAGCATCATTCATGACATCATCGCAGAAAGACTTTCTGCCGATGATATGAAGAACGGCTTCCTGTTCGACGGTTATCCGCGGACAAAGGCACAGGCTGAAGATTTAGATGACATACTCAACACACTGAAGATGAAGATCGACGGCGTTATCGTTCTCGATATCGCTGATGAGACGCTGACGAAGCGTATCACCGGTCGCCGTATCTGCAAGAACTGCGGAGAGATCTACAACATTTACTTCGGTGCTCCGAAAGTGGAAGGGATCTGCGATAAGTGCGGTTCTCCTCTCACTCAGAGAAAGGATGACAACGTAGAGTCTCTGGTCACCAGACTGGAAGCCTACCATGCATCCACAAAACCGGTTATTGATTATTACGAAGAAAAAGGTGTTGTCAAAAAGGTCGATGCCGACCAGGCGATCGACAAAGTATTTGATGATATCCAGACCATTTTGAAAGGACTTCTATGATTACTCTCAAATCTCCCCGTGAAATCGAATTGATGAACCAGGCCGGTACGATCATCGCTCTGGTCCATAAAAAGATGAAGGAGATCATCGTTCCGGGTATCAGTACCTATGAGATCGATAAGATCGCGGAACAGGTGATAAGAGAGAATGGAGCCATACCAACCGAAAAAGGTTATCAGGGATTTCCATGCGCCAGCTGCACATCAGTCAATGATATGCTCGTGCATGGAATTCCTGATAAGAAGACCATCCTGAAAGACGGAGATATAATCACAGTCGATGTCGTAGCTACCTATAAAGGCTACATGGCAGACAGCGGCTGGAGTTATACCGTCGGCAATGTCCGCCCGGAAGTCATCGAATTCATGAAGGTGACGGAAGAGGCCTTATATAAGGGCATTGAACAGGCTGTACCGGGAAATCACGTCGGCGATATCTCCCATGCGATACAGACATATGTCGAATCGCACGGATATTCCGTTCCGATCGAATATACCGGTCACGGTATCGGCACGCATATGCATGAAGATCCTTATGTTCCGAATGTAGGCAAGCCGGGTACAGGTGAACTTCTCAGGAAGGGCATGTGTATCGCCATTGAACCAATGACGTTCATGGGCAAGCCGCACTGCTATACACTGAAGGACGGCTGGGGTGTCAAATCCCGCGATCATTCACTGGCAGCACATTACGAACACACCGTAGCCATCCTCGAAGATGGCCCGAAGATCCTGACAAAGGAGGGGTAACAATTTGGCAAAACATGATGTCATCGAAATTGAGGGCTTAGTGGTAGATACATTACCGAATGCCCAGTTCAAGGTGAAACTACAGAACGGTCATGAGATCCTGGCTCACGTTTCGGGTAAAATCCGCATGCACTACATCCGCATTTTACCTGGTGATCGAGTGACAGTAGAGATCTCACCTTATGATCTAACACGTGGGCGTATAACATTTAGACAGAAATAGTCTAGGAGGGAAAACATGAAAGTAAGACCATCAGTGAAACCGATTTGCGATAAGTGTCGTGTTATTAAGCGTAAAGGTCGCGTAATGGTTATTTGTGAAAACCCGAAACACAAACAGAGACAGGGTTAATAAGGGAGGAAATATTGAATGGCACGTATTGCTGGAGTAGATATTCCACGCGATAAACGCGTAGTAGTATCTTTAACTTATATCTATGGTGTTGGTTTAACAACGGCGAAGAAAGTTTTAGCAGAAAACGGTATCTCTGAAGATATCCGTGTTAAAGACCTTACAGATGATCAGGTCAATGCGATCCGTAAGTCTTTAGATGCTTACAAGCTTGAAGGTGACTTAAGACGTGAAACTCAGCTCAACATTAAGAGATTAATGGAAATTGCCTGCTACAGAGGAATCCGTCACAGAAAAGGTTTACCGGTAAGAGGTCAGAGAACGAAGACGAATGCTCGCACTCGTAAAGGACCGCGTCGTACTGTAGCTAACAAGAAGAAGTAAGGAGGAAAGATATGGCACAGAAAGCAAAAGTAACACGTAAGAAACGTGTTAAAAAGAATATTGCGACCGGTGTTGCACATATTCACTCAACATTCAACAACACGATCGTAACGATCGCTGATGAAGCAGGAAACGTTATCTCCTGGTCCAGTGCCGGTGCGCTCGGTTATAAAGGTTCCAGAAAGTCCACTCCTTATGCTGCACAGATGGTATCTGAAGCTGCAGCTAAGACAGCTATGGATCATGGAATGAAGAAAGTATCAGTAAATGTTAAGGGCCCGGGCCCTGGAAGAGAGGCTGCTGTACGAGCTCTGGCAACTGCAGGTCTTGCGATCACGGAGATCAACGATGTTACTCCGATCCCGCATAACGGTTGCCGTCCGCCGAAGAAACCTAGAGGTTAAGGAGGATACTGATGCAGAAATTTGAACGTCCGAAATTTAAGATCGCAGAAAATGTTGAAAGCGACAACTACGGTAAGTTTGTCATTTCTCCTCTGGAAAGAGGTTTCGGAGTTACTCTCGGCAACGCTTTAAGAAGAACGATGATCTCGTCTCTTCCGGGCGGCGCAGTATATTCCGTGAAGATCGACGGAGTCTTCCATGAATTCTCTTCGATCAAGGGAGTCCGGGAGGACGTAACGATGATCATCCTGAATATCAAGAACCTCATTCTTGATATCAACGATGATGAAACACACACATTGAGAATCTCCGCCAAGGGTCCTGGTGTCGTCACTGCCGGTGACATCATCCTCCCTGCCGGTGTAGAAGTATTGAATCCGGATCTGGTGATCGCAAACCTGGAAAAGGGCGGCGAACTGGAAATGGAAATGATGGCAAATGTCGGAAGAGGATACGTCAGTGCTGATGAAAACAAGATGCTCCATCAGGGTTCTTCCCAGGGTATCGGCACGATCTATACCGATTCTCTTTACACACCTGTCACGAACGTAAACTATTCGTTCCAGCCGACACGTGTAGGACAGAGTGCAAAGTATGATGAACTGACGATGGATATCACAACAGATGGTTCCATCACCCCTCAGGAATCGTTAGCACTCGCAGCCAAAATACTGATCAGCCATCTCGAACTGCTGACAGAAGTTGACGACAGCATTCCGGAAGATTCCTTAATGAAGGAACACGTGAATGAAAGCACCATCAAGACTGCCAACATGTCTATCGATGATCTGGACCTGACAGTACGCAGTTACAACTGTCTCAAGAGAGCCGGTATCTCTACAGTAGAAGAACTGACTCAGAAGACAGAAGATGAAATGAGCAGAGTACGTAACCTCGGTAAGAAGTCCTTAAAAGAAGTCAAGGAAAAACTGGCGGAACTGAATCTGTCATTCAAACATTTTGAGTAAGGAGAAGAAGTCATGCAGAATCGTAAATTAGGCCGTACAGCCGATCACAGAAAAGCATTGCTTAGAAACCTGGCTACTGAAGTCATTCTTAGAGGAAAGATCGAAACGACAGAAATGAAAGCGAAAGAGCTCAGATCTGTTGTAGATCATCTGATCACGATCGCTAAGAAGGATGATTTAGCTGCCAGAAGACAGGCTGCTTCCTATATCCGTAATGTCACCAACAAAGACGGAAAAGACGCTCTTACTGTATTATTTACAGAAGTAGCTCCGAAGTATAAAGACCGCAAGGGCGGCTACACTAGAGTAACGAAGACGTATGTCCGTAGAGGCGATGCAGCTTCTATGGCTATCATCGAATTAGTCTAATCGAATACTTCAATGAACAGAGAAAACGACCATGGGAATTGCCCGTGGTCGTTTTTATATGGAATTCCGGAAAGAATAGAAATAATTATTGACGCAAAAAATAACGGGTGCTACTATTTAGTTGAGGAATGTTAGCGTTAACATAATATGGCAACTTTAAATGATGTGGCAAAATTGGCCGGAGTGACTCCAATGACAGTATCGAGGGTTGTGAATAATCCTTCTGTTGTCAAGCCTGAGACTAGAGAAAAAGTAGAGAGGGCAATGAAGGAACTCAATTATACTCCTAACGTTGCAGCGAGAAATCTAGCAACAAATCGAACACATATTATTGACGTGTATATCCCCGAATCGATCGATTTAGCAAATCCGTTTTCTATGTACAGTATCATTGGAATCAGCAAGGCGCTCAGTAAGCATTATTACTCTTTCCTGATTCTTCGTAACCTCGATAAAGAACACGAATGCGATGGATACATCTTTACCGGTTTATTGAGAAATGAAATAGAAAAATTTCAAGAGTATGCGCAAGAAAGAAACCGTCCATTTGTATTGTTCGGACATACAAAACTGGATAATATTGACTTTATGGATGTTGATAACGTAAAGGGAGGCCAGATCGCAACAGACCATCTCATTGATAACGGACACAGAAGGATCGCAATGATCAACGTTCAGGAAGACAAAGACTATCCGGACGATCGTCTTAAAGGCTACAAAAAAGCTCTGAAAGACCACGGAATAGATTACGACGAGGAATTGGTCGTTTGGGCAGAAAATAGTGTCGCCGGAGGCACATCAGCCATGAGAAGGCTGTTGAACAAAGGCCTCTTCTCGGCCGTCTTCTGTGCAACGGATACACTTGCAATCGGAGCAAATATTGCGATAGCAGAAAACGGGCTTAAAGTTCCTGATGATATCTCGATTGTTGGATTTGATGCTTTGGGCCATGATAGGCTCAATTCTCCTCAGATTACAAGCGTGCATCAGCCGATAGCCGAATTAGGAGAAATGCTGGCAGAAGAATTGATCGCAAAGATCGATGGAAGAGAAACAAAACATAAGAACTATATAGAACCGTATTTGTCTATAGGAGGATCGGTATCAAATATTAAATAAGTACAGTTATTGCAAAAAGCAATTGAAATAATAAGGAGGAAAAAATGAAAAAGATAATTGCGCTTTTGCTCAGTGTTTTTGTATTGCTTTCTTTGTTTGGATGCAGCAGCGGTACAAAGCCGGAAGACGAGACTGTAGTACCGGATGAAAAACCAGAAGGATTAAGCGGGACACTAGTTGTCTGGTCTTCTGGTGAAGAATTAGGAAGATTTGTAGAAGGCTTTAACAAAGTATATCCGGATGTTAAAGTAGAAATTACTGTCGTTCCAAATTCTGATTTCATTGCTAAGATCACGCCGACATTGGCAAGTGGACAGGACGCCCCGGATATCTTTACCGGCGAATCAGACTATGTAAAATATCTGGTAGAGAGCGGATATTGGGATGATCTTAAGACGTATAATGTCGGAGACAGATTATCTGATGTATGGAATTATGTTGCGAGTGTAGGAACAGATTCCAAGGGCACGCTTCGTGCACTTAGCTGGCAGGCTTCTCCGGGATCTATAATGTATCGAAGAGATATGGCGAAAGATGTTCTCGGAACAGACGAACCGGAAGCTGTCGGTGCTATGCTTAACAGTAATGCCGCAATGCTTGATGTTGCTGCAAAACTCAAAGAAAAAGGAATCAAGATGTTTGCCAGTTGGCAGGATATCATGAATATGCAGTTCTCGAACAGAAAACAGCCATGGGTAGTAGATGACAAGCTTGTAATCGATGATTCAATGCTGGAATTCATGGATATGGCAAAGACGATCGTTGAGAACGGATATGATCTCAACGTCGATCCATGGGCAGGCGAATGGATCGCTGCTGTAGAAAGTACAGATACATTCTGTTATGTATTGCCTTCCTGGGGCTACCAGTTCGTTGTAAAGCCGGGTGCAGTAACGACATCCGGAAATTGGGCAATGTGCCAGGGACCGGCGCCTTATGTAAAGGGTGGTACATGGCTCGGTATATATAAGGATAGTCCGAAAAAAGACCTTGCTTGGGCATTCCTTGAATACGTATGTCTGAATAGCGATGCTCAGAAAGCTTATGCAGCTGAGTATGGTGAATATGTTTCCCTGAAGTCGGCGGATAAAGCACTTGCAGAAGGACAGGGAGAAGAAGTATTAGGCGGACAGAATCCATTTGCATTCTACAATGACCAGATGTCCAAGATTCCGAACGACCTTATGACTGGTTATGATGGAGTTATCAATAACGCATTCCTCTCGGCAACGAAGTCCTATGCGCTTGGTTCTCTGACAAAAGAAGCAGCTCTGCAGGCATTCAAAGATGATGTACGGAATGCCTATCCGGATCTTACTATAGAGTAGGTATTTTATATGATGATTTGCAGCCGGGTTTCCCGGCTGCAAATCGTTCCAGAAAGGAACTTATCAATGATAAAAAGAAAGAAAGGAATACTAAACAGTAAAAACTTCGGAATATTATTTACTATTCCTTTCTTTGTGGTGTTTTTTGTATTTGGACTATATCCGATCGTTTATACATTCTTTTTGAGTTTTCAGAAGTGGGATGGTCTTAGTGGCGTTACTTCGGTCGGGTGGAAAAATTTTATCCGTCTTTTCAGCGATAAAGTATTCTATCTCACTCTATGGAACACTTTTCGGATCTGGATCATCAACTTTATTCCGCAGATGCTGACAGCACTTATTCTATCTGCGATCTTTACCTTTACAAGGATTAGGGGAATGAAGTTCTTCCGGGCAGTTTATTATTTGCCAAACCTTATTACAGCTGCTTCAGTAGGTCTGCTGTTCAATCTGTTGTTTGGCGGAGATAAGTCAGTCATGAATCAGTTGCTAGTGACACTGAATATTCCGGGAGCTCCATTTAACTTTTTCAACAGCGAAGTCTTCACATCCGGTCTTGTATCATACA
This sequence comes from Erysipelotrichaceae bacterium, assembly GCA_045544415.1. Lineage (GTDB taxonomy): Bacteria > Bacillota_I > Bacilli_A > Erysipelotrichales > Erysipelotrichaceae > Colivicinus. The sequence continues at coordinate 2,096 of JAZPYW010000012.1, read as the reverse complement.
TACAGTGGTGGATGTGGTTCGGCTATACAACGGTCATTGTTATGGCCGGTATCACAACCGTTGATCAGACAGTATATGAGGCAGCCATGGTGGATGGCGCAACAAAAACACAGACATTTTTAAGAATCACACTTCCTTTGATCAAACCAACCCTGATTTACATGGCGATCACTTCGATCATTGGAGGCATGCAGCTATTTGATGTCCCAGCTACCCTTAGCAACGGAAATGGCGATCCGAGAAAAGCAGTACTGACCACATCGATGTATATGTATAATCAGGCATTCAAGAATCATAACTACGGATATGCTTCTGCTATTTCGGTTGGCTTGTTTATAGTGATCGCAATCTTGAGTGTATTTGCATATAGGGCTATGGATAAGGGTGATGGAGGTGACATCAATGAATAGAAAGATCTCACTTCCACGCATCATTATGTATTTCTTTTTGATATTGTTGTGTTTACTGAGCGTGATTCCTTTTTATCTGGTTATCGTCAGCAGCACTCATTCAAGCATGGAAATTGTCACAAGACTGAATCTTTTGCCGGGTAATCAGCTTATCGAGAATTATAAGACAATGCAGTCTCATGTCAACATCTGGAAAGGCTTTCTAAACAGTTTTCTCATTTCTGTGCCATATACGCTCCTTCTGGGCTATTTTGGAGCATTGGCTGCATATGGATTCGCAAAATACGAATTTCGTTTTAAAAGAGTTTTATGGGCTTTAGTAATTGTATCCATGATGCTTCCTGCGCAATTGAGTATGATTGGCTTCTATCAGTTGAATTTGAAACTTCATCTTTTAAATTCTTATCTTCCGTTTATTCTTCCTGGAATTGCGAATGCGACCACTGTATTCTTCATGCGAGGCATCATTACTCAAAGCATCCCGACTTCCATGATTGAAGCAGCTAGGATTGATGGCTGTTCGGAAATGGGCATTTTCAACAGGATCGTGCTTCCTTGTGTCATGCCGGGAATTGCAACGATGTGCATATTTGGATTTGTTTCCTGCTGGAATAACTATATGGGGCCGCTGATCATCATGACAGACAATAATAAATATACACTGCCTGTGATGATTGCTATGATCAAGGGACTATATCTTAGTAATTACGGAGCAATGTATCTGGCGATAGCCATTTCAGTCGTTCCAATTATCATCGTATATATATTCTTGTCGAGATATATCATTAACGGACTCACTGCAGGTTCTATGAAAGGGTAGGTAAATATGATGCTTGTTTCCTGGAAATGGTCGAACAATTCCTCCCAATGGAAGGAAGGAACAGAAAATAACGAGTTAGATTGCCAGTCGTTTGTATCTCTCGACGGAACAGAGTATCAGAGAATGCTCGGCTTCGGAGCATGTTTCAATGAAAAGGGATATGAGTGTTTTTCCGAACTGGATGCAGAAACGCAAAATAATGTAATGAAAGAACTCTTTTCTAAGGAAACGGAAGAGGGGTGTCGATTTGAGATATGCCGTCTTCCGGTTGGGGCAAACGACTATTCTTTGGACTGGTATAGCCTTGACGAGCATCCCGACGATTATAATCTGGAGCACTTTTCAATCGATAGAGACAAGAAAACATTGATCCCGTTTATCAAAGAAGCCTTAAAGTATAAGAACGATCTCGTTCTCATGGCGTCTCCGTGGTCCCCTCCGATGTGGATGAAGATTCCTCAGAGATACAATGGCGGAGTTCTAAATAAGGATCCGAGAATACAGAATGTTTACGCACATTATTTGGTGAAGTTTCTGGAAGAATATCGTAAAGAAGGGATAAAGATCAACCAACTTCATGTACAGAATGAACCGGTTGCAGATCAGAAGTTTCCTTCCTGCCTATGGACCGGAGAAGAACTGAAAGTATTTATACGAGATTATCTTGGTCCGATTCTAAAGAAATCAGATGCTGCAGATACAGAACTGTGGTTAGGGACGATTAACGCTCCAGGATGTGACTTCAAGAGAATGATTTTCGATAAATGGTCTTACGAAGATTACGATTACTTTGCGAATATTGTTCTTTCTGATGATGAGGCAGCGAAGTATATTACTGGAGTCAGCTATCAGTGGGGAAGTCGGAG
>JAZPYW010000011.1:0-10910 GCA_045544415.1 Erysipelotrichaceae bacterium | reverse complement strand
GTCTCCATACACGTAAAACTTGAGCGGCAGTTTTTTCTCCTCATGCATCTCCTGGATGTAGGCCGTCGTTTCGTTCACCAGCAGTTTGACATGTTCATCAGCCTTGACTTCATCGCTGAGATAGACTTCTCTTTCCTCGAAATAATCCTTGATATGACAGCGCTTGAAATAAGCGTAATAGAAGTACTGGGACTGTACATAGACGTCACTGTAGAGATATTCCAGAGCGATCTCCATCTCTCCGGAGAGCACTTCGATATTGTCTTTGAGGAACTGTTTCTCTTCATCGGTAAAGAAGACATCCTTCGCAAAGATGATGTCGCATTCTTCCATGACTTCCAGAGTCCTCTGCGAATTCACATCGAAGAAGCGCAGAGAATCGATGATGTCGTCAAAGAATTCGATACGCACCGGCTTATCATAGTTGACGGAGAAGACATCGACGATATAGCCTCGTACCGCATAGGTCATCGGTCTTTCAACGTGTGATACCTTCTCATAGCCCATCTTCTTCAGTTCTTCGACCAGTTCATCCCGTTCGATCACCTGATCCTTCTTCAGATGGATGATGGAATCAAGCAGTGTCTGTTTATCCGGAAGATGACGCATGAAGCCGTACGGCGACATGATGACGACTTTGAGGTCCTTGTTTGTCAGGATCTCGTATAAGGCATTGAGACGGTCAGCCCGGTTCTCAAAAGAGGTCGCGATCTCTTCGGTACGCAGAGATTCTTCCGGCAGATAGGAGACGATCTCGTTCTCTTCAAAATAGGAGAGAAGATGATCTCTCAGTCTCGTGGCCATATAGTTGTTTTCTTTGATGACGAGAAGTGTCTTCTTATTCTTCTTCCATCTTCCGGCGATCTTGAGACTCTCTTCCGGTAAAGACGAATACGTTAAAAAAGAATGATCTCTGTCATTCAGGAGCTGATCGAAGCGTTCGATTAAAAACTCATTTCTCATTCTTTTTCTTTTTTCGTATTGTAGGTGTTCATCGCTTTCTCGAAGCCTTCATCCAGGAAACAGATCACGGCATCGGCAGCTTCTTTGACGCTCTTTTCAAAGACTTCTGCATCTTCGCCGCTGAACTTTCCTAAGACATAGTCTTTCGTATCGATCTGTTTGTTGTGGGAGATGCCGACTCTCAGACGCATGATGGAGCGGGTACCCAGCTGGTCGATGATGGATCCCATACCCTTCTGACCGCCGCTGGAACCCTGTTTCCGTAAACGCAGCGTGCCTAACGGAAGGTCGAGGTCATCGTGGATCACCAGCAGATCCTCATCATCGATATCGTAGTAATCCATCAGTTCCCGGACACAGAAGCCGGAGTTGTTCATATAGGTCTGGGGTTCCAAAAAGATCACTTTCTCTCCCTTGTAGAAAGTGATGACGTAATCCCCTTCAAATTTATGACGATCCAGGGTCAAAGACAGTCTTTTCAGGACTTCATTTACGACAAGAAAACCGGCATTATGCCTGGTCTTCTCGTATTCTTTCCCCGGATTTCCCAATCCTGTGATCAGTTTCATTAATTCTCTTTACTTTCCTTGATGATGCGGTAGATCTTTTCAAAAGCCGGATCTTCCGGACTCTTTTCTTCTGCCGGAGTTTCTTCAGCAGGAGCTTCTTCCGGTTCTACCGTACGTGCTTCGACATCGATGACGTTCTCTTCCGGAACTTCAGCCGTCTCTTCGCTCTCTTCTTCTTCGACACCGATATTCTTCCATTCATCCCAGATACCGAGTTCCTTCATCAGACAGGAACCGACACCGGTACGGGCAAAGTGCGGCAGATCTTCTGTCTCGTATTCGCCGAGCTCTTTTCCTTTATAGGCCAGGAAGGCTTCCGCAAAACGCTTATAGACGCCGATCAGCTGCTTGTCATAGGCATATTCGTATTCACCGGCTAAAAGATCCGAGAAGAACTTCAGCGGTTTTTCCTCATTGCCTTTCAATAATTCATAAGTATTCTCGATCAGATGGTATTCCAGATAGTTCTCCAGAAGAGCCTTATGTTGATTCACCTTATCCATCAGTGCATCGCAGACATCGAACTGCCCGTTCTTGGCGGCCTTGGCCATGACGATGAGGATCCAGAGCACCGACTCGGAATTCAGCATGATCTTCTGGGAATCAACTCTTCCCTTCGTATAGTAGAGATCCGTAAGATCGAGATCCTTCATCGTATTCTCTACGGTACCGTAATCGATATCATAGAAGAGTTTCAGGATCCTTCCCTTATTCTTGAATTCATCCGAAGAATCATTCGCGATAAAGTTATTGATGAGATCCAGAGTTCCTTCCTTTTCATGAAGCATACCCTGGTAGCAGGCCATGTAGTCTTTATTATGATTATATCTGCTCATGAGTTTGATATTGCGGAACATCATGAAGCCGATCAGTATCAGCATGAATATATACAGCATGTTTCTTACCTCCGAATCATTACTATTATACTTTATACTCCGAAGAGTTCATCATAATTCTCTTCTACCCGTCTCCGGAAGACTTCTTCATCGATGCCTAACTGTTCCGCGATGAATCTTCCGGTATGGACGACATAGGATGGTTCGTTTCTCTTTCCCCGATGCGGTACCGGAGTCAGATACGGCGAATCCGTCTCGATCAATAGACGGTCCAGAGGTACTTCTTTTATGACTTCCTTCGGTTCTCTCGCGTTCTTGAAGGTGACCGGTCCGGCTATGGAGATATGGAATCCCAGCTTGACGAATTCCTTCGCCATCTCCTTGGAACCGCTGTAGCAGTGCATGACTCCCCTGTGGATCCCGCTCTCTTTGATGAGCTTGTAGGTATCTTCCATCGCATCCCGCGAATGGATGATGACCGGCTTATCCAGTTCCTTCGCCAGCATCAATTGTCTCCGGAAGACTTCCTTCTGTTTCTCCTTGTGTTCCTTATCCCAGTAATAATCGAGTCCGATCTCCCCTACGGCAGCGATATCTTCTGCCGCACATTCCTTCAGGATCCTCTCGATCTTCTCGTCTTCAAAGACCCAGGCATCTTCCGGGAATACCCCGATACTTCTTTTGAAAGATATTCCCTCTTTCTGTATCGTTCTGCTGATCCTCAGATCATCCTCGTTAAGGGATACGATCATCGCTTTGCGGACATCATTCTCGATCATCCTGCTGAGTACTTCATCGAGATCGTCTTTGAATGCTTCATCATTGATATGACAGTGCGAATCGATCCACATACTTATTTCCCCAGACAGAAGTTTCTGAACATATGGTCGATCAGATCCTCCTGATATTCCTTTCCGATGATCTCTGCGAGATGATGATAGGCCTCTTCCAAATCGATGACGATGACGTCGATATTCTGATAGGCGATATTCTCTTTCATATCCTTCAGTTCTCTCAGACACTTCTTCATCAGCGCGATCTGCCGTTCGTTATTTAAGATATCCTCATCGACGAGATCGATATCATCTTTATACATCTCGTTCAGTTTCTTCGTCAGCAGCGAGATATTCTTTTCCTTGGCCGAGATATGTATCTCGCCTACTGCATTCAGGTCGTCCTTATTGTAGACGAGGATGCGCTTATAGTCCTTCGTCGCTTCGATCAGTTTTTTGTCCTCCTCATCGATATTGGAGGCATCGAGTACCAGCAGAACGAGGTCAGCTTCTTTCAGGGCTTCGAGCGACTTGTCGATACCGATCTTCTCGATCACATCATCGCTCTCCCTTATTCCCGCAGTATCGATGAGATCCAGGGTCACATTATCGAGATAGGCCTTTCCTTCCACGAGATCTCTCGTCGTTCCGGCGATATCGGTGACGATAGCCTTGTCTTTCTCTAATAAGGCATTGAGAAGTGAAGACTTCCCGACATTCGGCTTGCCCAATATGACGGTCCGTATCCCGTCCTTTACGGTCTGAAAACGTTCTGCCTTGTCGATCATGATCGAGGCATCTTTGATCCACTTATCCAGATACGGTTCAATGACATCCTGCGTCATCTGTTTCTCATCTTCATATTCCGGATAATCGATATTCACTTCGATCATCGCGATCACGTTCTTCATCTCTTCCATCAGAGGTTCGAGCAGTCTTTCAACGGAACCGCTCAGGCCTCTTGAAGCGCTCTTGGACTGTATCAGAGTCGATGCCTTGATCAGGTCGTTGATGGAATCGGCCTGGGCTAGATCGATACGTCCGTTGAGATAGGCTCTCTTCGTGAACTCTCCCGGTTCTGCCAGACGGCATCCCTTCTTCAGCAATAGTCCGAGTATCCTTCTCGTGACGGCGATGCCTCCATGGCAGTTGATCTCGACCATGTCTTCTTTCGTATAGGACTTCCCGGCCATGAAGAAAGAGATGAGTACTTCATCGATCACTTCTTTCTCATCATAGATATGAGAATAGACGATCGTATTTCCCTCGATCTTCTTAACTTTACTGATGTCTTTGATGATCTCGAAAGACTCCGGTCCGCTCATCCGGACGATGGAGATAGCTCCTTCATGAAGAGCTGTTGAGATCGCACAGATCGTATCATTCAGCATAGTATCATTGTACTCTAACATGTCTATTTCGACAAAATGGTACTTGACTCGAAAAAATCGGTACTTGACCTCATAAAAATGGTACTTGACCTCTTGAATATGGTACTTGATTAAAATTATAATGAAATTAACCAGAGACGTACAAATAATAATAGGAGGTAACGTATGGGTAAATTCGTGTTAAAGACCAGTAAGGAAAAGGTCTACTTCACTCTCCTCGCTAAGAACGCAGAACCGATCCTCGCATCACAGGGCTACGCATCCAGAAGAGGTGCTTTAAAGGGCCTCGCATCTGTCGCTAAGAATGCTCCGGTAGCTAACGTTGAAGACCAGACAAAAGAAGGCTGGGAAAAAGCTAAGAACCCGAAATTCGAAGTCTATGCCGATAAAGGCGGCGATTTCCGTTTCCGTCTGATCTCCTCCAACGGCAAGAACATCGGTCATTCCGAAGGTTACTCTTCCATGGCCGGCTTAAAGAACGGCATCAAGTCCGTCATCAAGAACGTTGAAGAATACGAAGTCGTCAACGAAGAAGATCTCCCTGCCAAGAAGAAATAAGTACGGTATATAAGACCTCCCAAACGGGAGGTCTTTTTTCGTGGTGAATTATTATATCACTGTTTTGAAGAAAAAGTATGTGACATTGATGTGACAGATGATGTGACCGGATGTGACAGGATCTGTCACACCATGTGACAAACTGTCACACTTTTGTCACATCGAAAAAGAAGGATATTCTGTTATAATATTTGCCCATAATGAAAGGCCTCTTTACGAGACCTTTTGTGTTTATCCTTTTCTTTCCGTCTCTCCGAGATTGAAGTCTTCTCTGAGGAGGAGATTCAGCTCTTCGTTGTCCGGATCTTCGATCAGACGCTTGGACTGATTGAGGATGGCATCTTCGACGAGGTTCCGGGCGAGACGTCCGTTGCCGGAGTTCGGGTCGTTTTTGGCCTGGATCAGCGTGAAGTAATCCTGCAGAGGTCTCTCGCAGTTGGCGTCGATCTCATAGCCCTTACTCTTGGCGATGGACTTACTGATAAGCATCAGTTCTTCACCGGTATAGTCATCGAACTGGATGATGTTGGCGAAACGGGATTTCAGACCGGAGTTGGCGGTCAGGAATTCCTGCATCTCTCTGGTATATCCGGCGAGGATGACGATGAGGTCGTCTCTGTGGTCTTCCATAGCCTTGACTAAGGTATCGATCGCTTCGAGTCCGAAGGAATCATCTTTTCCTCGATAGAGGGAATAGGCTTCATCGATGAAGAGGACACCGCCTAAAGCAGACTGGATGACCGACATCGTAAGCGGTGCGGTATGGCCGACGTATTTGCCGACGAGGTCGGCTCTGGTGACTTCGACCAGCTGTCCCTGCTTGAGGATACCGACGACTTTCATCATTCTCGATACGAGTCTGGCGATCGTCGTCTTGCCGGTACCAGGGTTGCCGGTAAAGATCATATGCTTGGAGATCTCCGTGGTCTTCAGGCCTTTCTGAGCACGGATCTGATTGATCTTGATGTGGTTCTCCAGAGATAAGAGATAGCTCTTGACTCCTTCGAGACCTACGATCTCATCGAGTTCCTTCTGGATCTCTTCTCTTTCCGCCTTGGAGTCATCGACGATATCGAGGTCGATGGTATTCTCTAGGAAGTCAGCCTTCATGGAGCCTTCATAGTAGACTCTGGCGCTCTTGAGATCATCGTTCTTTAAAGCGATATCGACGAATTCGTTATAGATCTTCTTGACGATCGGCGTCAGGGAATCGATACCGTTGTTCGGTTCATAGTTGCTGCGGAGATAGTCATTGACGGAAGGTTCTACCGTCAGATCGATCTCCAGCTGCGTCTTCGTTCTCTCTTTCAGAGAATCGACTAACTGGGAGATGATGATCTTGAGGGATTCTTCATCGAACTTCTTCGTAGAGATCTTATCGGCGATGCCTTCAATGAAGGATTTGCCGAAGATATCCATCAGCTTGGTCGGATTCTTTTCGGAGATATAGACTAAAGTCTTATTGTTGCCGCCTAAGGAATCGATCACATCGGAAGCCAGTTTGGAAGTCGCTTCCTGCAACTGACCGTTCACCAGGGAATAACGCTTGGATAAGACGACTCTTCCCTCTAAAGTCAGCTCACTCAGCATACGGTTGTAGATCGGAGAAGCTTCTTCGAAGTTCTCGACCAGAATGACCGGATTCTTTCCGTTGAGGGCCACATAGAGGTCCTGCAGGAACAATACTTCCTGAGAGGAAGACTGATAGCGGGCCATATCTAAGGTATAGACATCGTTGGATACGACTAAGCCGTATTTCTTTAAGAGGTGTGCCATCGTCGTCACTAAGAGATGGCGGGAAGTACCGTTGGAACCGTAGAGAATGACGGAATTGCGGATCTTCTGCGGGTCCGAGCCGATCACATACGGTCTGCGGAAAGCCAGTGTCAGCAGATCGCAGGCTTCATCCTGTCCGACGATCGTATCCTTCATATCGTTGGCGATCTGGTCGAATACTTCCTTGGAAGCCTTGCCTACGACGACATTCTCCGGAGCGTCGATCTTTACCCCGTAGTCTTTCTCGATCTCTTTCTTCAAAGAATTGAGACTTTCATCGGAGTAATTGAAATTCTTGGTCAATGCCTCCAGATTCTTCTGATTCTCCATCAGCAGCGCATTGAGTTCCGACTCGCTCTTCTGGATGATATCCATGGAATCGTTGTATATATTGGAAAAACTCCTCTTTCGGTTGAGGACTTCTTCCAGCATCTTTTCTCTATCTACATCGTTTCTACCCATAGGTACTCCTATTTCAGATTTTCCTGAAGCAGCTTGGCGACCTTATCCATCGATAATGTCTTGGACTGTCTCAGTGTCTTTAAAGCGTAGAAGAGGCCATCGTAGTATCCCTTCAGTTCCAGCGTATTCTTCGTCGTCATGCGGTTGATCTCATCGGAGACTCTCGCTTCTACGACATAGAGTTCTTTCTGATTGTTGAAGGCATCCTGATAGACGCTCTCCAGTGCTTTCTTATGTCCGGCGACATACTGCGGAGAATTGTTTTCTCCGTAATCTACTCCCTCGATGAGTGCCTTGAAACATTCAAAGCGTGTATCGAAGGTGACCGTCTTCGGAAGTGAAGGCTTATAGACCTTCGTGGACGCTCTCTGCGTCGTCTGGATATTGACCGGTTCGGAAGCCTGTACCTTGGCTTTGACATCTACGACGGTCGTATTCTCGTTTCCGACATCATCCAGCATATTGTAGATATCATCCAGAGAGGCGGCTTTCTTCTGTTTTTCGACTTCTTCCATCAGTTCGAAGATATTCGGATTGTTCGTCATTATTTGCTACCTCCAAATGGCTGATCCACAAGACCGTCTTTCTTCAGGAGCGATTCCAGTGTCGTAATATCCGCATTCAGATTCATGTAGTCTTCTTCATGCAGGGAATTGTAGATCGTCTTGAGCGCTTCATTGATCAGGATGATCGTCTTAATTAACTGATTCTCGGTCTTGTAGAATTCATCATCTCTTATCGGAGAATCATCCAGCTGATCGTACTTCTCTAAGATATTCACCAGGATCGGCAGATAGTAATCATAGAGCTTGGTGAGTTTCTCTTCTTTCTTATTGGACTTCGTCAGATCGATCTGCTTCAGCAGCGTACTCGTCTGATAGAGACCGTTGGTGATCTCTTCATTCGGTATGGCTTCATTGAGCTTATTGATCTTGTCGATATACTTCTGTGCATCCGACAGCTTATCCTGCGGTTTTACCTTAACGGCCTCTACCTTCTCCTTCAGTACGGAATCTTTCTGCTTGGAGAATTCGATCAGCAATGCCTGTATCTTATTGTAGACCTGAGGGAAGGCACTCTTGAGTTCGGAGAGCTTGCAGATCTTCTCTTCCTTATAGGTCACATACAGTTCATCCATCGTCGTATAGGAACCCTTCTGGGTCGTCAGTCCTACATCTTCGATAACATTCAGACTCATATTCTCCTTGAAGTAATTCTCCAGCTTCTTATCGATCTTCGTCAGCTGAGACAGGGAGATATTATTCGCATCGTTCTTCGTCTGGGATGTACGGGCGCTGTAGCCGTAACGATAGTTGGAGTTCGCATTCTTGCGGTTATTGTATTTCTGGGATTTGTTGGAACCGACCATGTTTCGGATGACGGTCACAAGACCGACCATAAAGATGACCGGTATGGCCAGTGTCAGCAGTTCCGGGGCGAAAAGTATGATAAAGATGAACGGAAGGAATCCTAAACCACCCATATATGCTCCTTTCAAAGGGCACACAAAAGACCCTGAATTTTTACATCTATCATTGTACTACAAAACGCTTCCTTTTTTCTTCTACATAATATGTGGAAACAGTTATATATAAATACTAATCCCGGAAGAAGACTCTTTTCCCTTCCGCATAAGTATCTTCTACCGAATAATCCTCATTGAGGATGACGATATCCGCATAGTATCCCTTTTCCAAAAGACCTCTGTCTTCTATACCCAGATATCTCATCGGATTGATCGTACAGGTGAGTATCGCTTTCTCGAATGAAAGTCCGGCTTCTTCTACCAGTAATTTCAGTCCTTCATTGATCCTGAGAGTAGATCCTGCCAGTTTTCCGTTCTCCGTCAATCGGCAGTCTCCTCCATCCATTACGATCACTTCCTGTCCTCCGAAGAGCGTTTTCGTCCCGGCAGGAAGGCCCTTCATCATCAATGCATCCGAGATCATGACCGCTTTATCGGAAGGCTTGCAGCGGAAGAAGAGCTTCTTGGCTGCGGTGCTGGAATGATAGCGGTCGCAGATCAGTTCGCTGTAACATTCATCGCTCAAAAGAGAAGCACCGACCATCCCGTTCTCCCGATGAGTGAATGGAGACATCGCATTGAAGGTATGAGTAAATCCTCTCGCACCGTTCTCTACTGCTTCTCTCGCGCATTCATAGGAGGCAGAAGAATGTCCCAAAGAGGCATTGATCCCGTGCTTCGCACAATAGCGTATGAGACGGAAATCGATGTCGTGCTCCGGAGCCAGAGTCACGATCCTGATGAGGTGATCTGAATCTTCGAGATATTCTTCCAGCTCTTCGATCGTACCGGTGATGCAGTATTCCTCGGGCTGTGCTCCCTTATATCCCTTATCCAGATATGGACCTTCGAGGTGTATCCCCAAAATTCGGGCACCCTCATATTCCTTATGAGACAAAGAGGTAACATTCTTCAAAGCTTTCGATAAGACTTCATGAGACTGGGTGATGGTCGTCGGACAGATGCCGCATACTCCCTCTGCAGGGATCTCCTTCAGCCAGGTACGAAGTCCTTCTTCGTTACCGTCATTCGTATCGAATCCCTTATAGCCGTGGGTATGGATATCATAAAAGCCCGGAACGATCCTCTTGTCTCCATAATCGATATCGGCAGGAAGACATCCGTAAGGATGGATCTCTTTGATCCGTTTATCGGCGATATCGATCTGAGCTTCTTCAAACCGGCCGTGAAGAAATACTCTCTTGCTTTGAATGATCATAATGACTTCCTCTGCTTCATTTTTACTATAACATAGACCTTCCGAAACAAAAAAAGACCCGTGGATATCCACGGGTCTCAGGTTCTTTCTAACAGATCCTATCTGTCTTTTCCTCTCCACATCTCGGAGATGGATACGAAACGGATCGCATCAGCGTTCTCTTTCGCTTTGTTTCTCTGCTGCTTGACATTGCCGTCATGTCTCGTGTTGAGCAGATCTTTTTCCATCATGTACTGGACATAGACGAACTTCTTCAGCAGGAACCATTTTCCTACACGGTCCTTGATGAAAGCTTCCTTGTCTTCCGCTTCATCTGCCTTCGCTGTGACGTCTTCGCCTAAGGCATTGGATAAAGCTACCGCCTTCTCAAAACCTTCGTCATACGTCGCAAAATGACGTCTGTCGATACCTCTCTGGATCTGACCGCCTCTGCGGACAAAGAGATCATGGAAAGCGTTCAGTACATCGTCTTCATCATTCAGAGATACTGCTACGATATCGTTGTTGCATTCACGGAATTCACTTCCCGGTTCCGTCAGGACATAGTAGAGTCCCTTGGCATAGAGATAATCATCATCCGTCAGGATCATGGCTTTCTCTCTGTCGTCTTTTCTTCCATAGAGGACATACGGGATCGTCAATGCATTCGTCTTGTATTTGGTGATGTCCTTATAGCGGATGATCGCATTGGAGATCGTTTCATTCAATACGGAGATATTCAGTCCGACAATGATCTTGAGACTATTGTCCTCCTGATAAAGCTTTTCGAACAGATCCTTATGATCCGTCAATTCAGTTAGATAATCTTCAAGATAACCATTGAAGAAGCAGAGGTCAT
>JAZPYW010000010.1:0-17648 GCA_045544415.1 Erysipelotrichaceae bacterium | reverse complement strand
CATCAAAGAGAAATACGGCGATGAGTTCCTGCATATGCCGGAAGACGAAGCAGTCGAGAAACTCGCAAAGCTCGGAAGAGACGATAAACTGGAGATCATCAAGGAAGACCTCAAAGCCTACCGCTGCGAATTCGATTCCTGGATCTCCGAGAAATGGATCACCGAACAGGGAATGGTCGAAGATGTCGTCAAGAAGATGGACGATATGGGCCTTCTCTATGAAAAAGACGGTGCGATCTGGTTTGAAGCTTCCAAGTATGGAGACGAAAAAGACCGTGTCTTAAAGAAGAGCGACGGTCTGTATACCTACATGACTCCGGATATCGCCAACCACAAATACAAATACGACCGCGGCTATGATGTCTTAGTCAATATCTGGGGTGCCGATCACCACGGCTATATCCCGCGTATGAAAGCCGCTATGAAGGCTCTGGGATACAACAGCGACAATCTGCTGATCGATATCTGCCAGATGGTCCGTCTGATGGAGAACGGCAAAGAGGTCAAGATGTCCAAGCGTACCGGCAATGCGATCACGTTAAGAGAACTGATCGACGATGTCGGTGTCGATGCGACCCGCTACCTCTTCCTTTCCAAGGCGCTGGATACCCACATGGATTTCGATATCGATCTGGCCAAGACTCAAACCAATGAGAACCCGGTATACTATGTCCAGTATGCCTACGCCCGTATCTGTTCTGTCCTGAGACAGAGTGAAGAAAAGCCTGCCAAGCAGGATTCCTACGCGCTGCTGAACGATCCGAAGGAAGCAGATCTGTTAAAGCATATCGCTGCCCTTCCGGATACTGTTGCGGACGCTGCAGCGACCCGCAGTCCGAACAAGATCTGCAACTACGTCACCAAGCTCGCGACGTACTTCCATTCCTTCTACGGCGCCTGCCGTATCGTCAACAAAGACGAAGCGGAACTCACCTCCCAGCGTTTAGCCTTATGCGAAGCTACGAGGATCACCCTGAAGAACGCACTGGCACTCCTCGGAGTATCGGCACCGGAGAGAATGATCAAAGAAGAAAACTAAAAATCGGCTCATGCCGATTTTTTTATTCCTTTTTCTTTTCAGGTATCTGACACAGGATCACCGCCGCAAACATCAATATGCATCCCAGTATCTCCCGGCTGCTCAAAGTCTGATGAAGGATCAGATATCCGGCCAATGCCGAGAATACCGATTCCAGAGACATCAGTAAAGAGGCTTCCATGCTGGGAACGATGCGCTGGCCGATCGGCTGCAGGGTGTAGCCGATGCCGGTAGAAACGATGCCAAGATAAAGGATAGACGGCAGAGCCTTCTGCATCATCGCCGCATCATACGATTCAAATAATGCACAGACGAAGGAGAGAAGTCCGCTGAAGAGAAAAGCCAGACAGCAGAATTTGAAGGGATCGACCTTATCCGCATAGCGTTCGATCACCAGGATCTGCAGGGCAAAAAATACCGCCGTGATGATCAGATAGAGGTCATGAGGACGAAGCGACAGGTCGGAAGCTGTCAGACCGCAGAGAAGATAGAGACCGATCAATGCGATCATTAAGGAGATCAGCGCCTTCTTTCCCGGTCTTTTCCGATAGAAAAGAAAGGACAGCAGAGGAACGAGTACGATATAGAGAGCCGTTATGAAACCGGTCTTTCCTACCGGTGTGTCTTTGATGGCGATCTGCTGGATATTGGGAGCCAGAAAGAGAATCATCCCGTCCAGAAAGGATGCGGTCAGAAGGTCTTTCTTTAAGAATCCATCTTTTCGAAACAGGAACGGCACCAGGACCAGTCCGCCGAGTGTAAGACGTGCAGCGTTGAGATAGAACGGCCCCAATAATTGAGCGGCGATGCTCTGAAAGGAAAAAGCCGTACCGAATATGATGGCTACTGCCAGCAGACATACGATCCCCATCATCTTCTTCATAGTGCTTCTCCTTTCTTCAGAACATAATCATACTACCTGAAAAGAAAAAGAATATCTACTGAGGATATTCTCTTACTTTTTCAAATGCATAGCGCGGATCGGGATCCTGTTTGACATAGATGATGCCTCTTTGGCTGAAGCCGAGTTTCTCCAGAACATGACGCATGACCTTGTTGTCGGGATGGGTATCGATGCGCAGATGACCGCACTGTTCATAGGCCCAGGAGATGCATTTCTGTCCTGCTCCTTTCGCATACGGTGCTGCAGCGATGCGGTGTACGACGCCGTACGGGGTCTCTTCGATCCACTCTCCCTTTTCGATGACGTCATAGCACGGGTCGATCCGTTCTCCGAAGTCATAGAAGAATACTGCCAGTATCCTTTCCTCATCAGTCAGGACATAGCTCTTTCCTGCTTCGATGTCCTTTTCCACGATCTCCTGCGGCGGCCATTTGTTTTTGCCCCATTGATCAGGATTGCCGGTAGAGGCCATGAATTCCCGGGCATACGCATAGATATGCATGATCTCCCGGAGGTCTTCCCTGCGGGACTTCCGGATCTTCGCTTTCTCTACGCTCATGAGAGTGCTCCTTCCTTGGCGATGAGCTGTCCCTCTTCGTCTTCGATCCCCGTCTCCAGGAAAGAGATACGGTCATCGAGACTTACGAGAAGATGCGTGACCTTGTGGAAACCTTCCATCTCTTTCATATTCATGTCGAGATAACTGTCGATCGAGAGCTTTTCTCCGTCTTCAAATCCGACTTTGAGCTGGCTCACGCTGGCGTTGGGAGAGATGAACGGACCGGCAGGACGGTCAGCGATCTCATCGAGAGAGAATTCCATGGAGATATCATAGACATTCTCCAGTAGTGAAGGATCGATCTCATAGATCCTGTATTCGACATCTGCTTCGCGGTTTCTTCTTTCCCGGACGAACAGGTGACATGCATCATCTTCTCTGTTCAGTTTCAGACTGTAGGTATATCCGTCCGGATCTCCGGCGATCCGGTAGATCGCATACTTTACTTCCATGTGTTTCCTTCTTTCAATAGCACTATTATAGAGTACTTTCCCGGAAACACAAATGAAAAGCCCTTTCGGGCTTTGTTTATTTTCTGAGGAAGTTGTAGATGCGTTCCTTGATGTCCGGAGCCTCATCATAGACCGCATGGGAATATCCCTCATAGAGGTAGAATTCACATCCCGTACGGGCTGCGATCTCGCAGGTAGGTGCGATGCCCAGGACCTTGTCGTCTTTATCTCCGATGACGTACAGCGGTGCTTTGAGCTGATCGAGACGGTCAAAGACATCGAAGTTCTCGATGGACTTCATTTGGATGACGAACTTCTCGCAGTCTTTCTTCGTGCCGAGCTGTTCGAGTACCGGAAGCATATCCTTATGCGCTTCCTTGAAGGCATCGGAATAGACCAGATCGAAGAAGGAACGGTTGAGTTCGACGACGTTGCCCTCTTCCGCTTTCTTCAGCCAACCGGAGAGTTTTTCCTTCATCTCATCCGTGATCCGGGCGGCCGAGGAACATAATACGAGTTTGCGGACGAGGTCCGGATGTTCCAGAGCCAGATCCAGACAGATCATACCTCCCTGGGATACTCCGTAGAAGTCCGCTCTCTTCACTTTGAAATAGTCCAGAGCTTTCCGGACGTCTTCAGCCATGTCGTGGATCGTATATCCTTCACTGAGCGTATTCTTTCTGTCAAAGAGATAGACAGTATAGTCTTTCGCAAAGACCTGATATGCCTCGGCAATAGACTTTCCCTGTCCTTCCAGTCCCGTAAGAGAGAGTCCGGCGACGATGACGAGATCTCTCGGACCTCTGCCGAAACGGGTGACGTTCATATAGGAGAAATCGACCGGTACGGCGATCTCTTCCGCTTCCCCTGTCCCTTTTCTCTTCTCATACTCATTGAACGCATAAGCGCCTCCTGCAGTAAGTGCTCCCAACAGCAGCGCTCCTCTCAGCAGTCTTCTTTTTTTCATATATTCTCCTTTCCCGTTCTGAAAGATCATTATGATCTATAGAACAGTTCTTTTATATCGCTGATTCAATTATATAATAAACAGCCCTATCTCTCAAAAGGAGGAAAGAAAAGGTCTTTCTTTCGAAAGACCTGTACCTTACAGATTGTGGATATCGTCCAGTTCTTCTTCGCATTCTTTAAGTGCCTTGGCCGAACCGATGACGACTACATCATCCACTTCGTTGATCCTCTCCATGATACCGATCGAATCCTCGATATCTTTCACGGAAGTGTGTATCAGTTCCTCCTGGACCTTTGTCTTGTAGGCAGTATCGATATCGCTGAAGTATTCGATATCCGATTTCTTGGCCATCAGACGTATCGAGAGCAGCGGATCGTAATCACCCATGGAGCCGATGATATAGTTCTCGACATCTTCATTATGGGCAACGAACTCTCTCAGGTAATCCGGTGTATCGCGGAAGACCTTGAGCGTATGTTTCGGATCCGGATCACGGTAGGAATAGAATCGGGCAAAACCGTTGGCACGGCAGGCAAAGCCGCATCCATAAGCGCCTCCTTTTACCCGGACGTTGTTCCAGAGGTAATCGTAGGTCAGGATATTGCCGAGCACCAGCATCGTTCCCGGCCTTCTGCGGCAGAGATCCTTGACTGCTGCACCCTTGCAGGCAAAGGAGATGCCGGCCGGAATGATGATGCCTTCTCTTCGATGACCCAGAGGTCTCAGTTCTGCCTTGACTCCCGCATGTCCTTTAGGAGCCTGAGTCAGGATGTTCTCTTTGATGAGATCTTCGTTATTTCCGGTGATGGCGATCAGCAGTCTTCCCTTCACGAAGAGTTTATGATAGAGGTCTTCCATCCTCTTCAGAGCCTCTTCCGATCTTTCGTCCCAGTGTTCTTCAAGATCTTTGAGGAAACGGTAGTATTCATAACCGCCAAGATAGTCTCCGGCAGCGGCGATCGGATCGGAGAAAGCCTGTACACGGGCAGAACCGAAGGAATGTCCGGAACTGACGAAGCTCTGTTCCAGTGCCGTCTTGTTCTGACGGACGAGATTGCGGATGGCCTGACGATCGGAGAAATCCGTCTTGTAGAGGATCTCGCGTACGATATCGCAGGCTTCTTTATCATTGCGGGAAAGAGCGCTCCAGGAGATATCCGAGAAACAGCGGATCGAAGAATCCCGGACACTGGAATAGCCGCTCGTCGAGACGTTGAAAGAACCTAAGACGCTCTTCATTTTCTGAACGAGATGAAGGGTATCGTAGTTCTCGGTAGCCATAGAACCGAGCAGTGTATTCAGAAGGCCCAGCAGTGAATAATCTTTCAGTTCCAGATCGCAGATATCGGCATAGAGAGATACATAGGAGATGCCGCTGCTGTCGAGGTCATGCGTGATGACGGTATTGCCGTCAAAGCTGCCGATCTTCTTCGGCAGGATGGTCGGAGTCTGCTTGAGGTCCTCGATGTGGAGTTTCGGAAGTGTGGCCTTCTGTTCCGGTGTATCTTCGGATGCCTGCCACAGCGCCAGTTTCTCATTCATCTTCACGATCTCATCGATCTCTTCCCTGCTCCAGGAAGCTTTTATTTCATGGAGTCTTCTCTTCTCATCCGCTACTTTCTCGCTGCCGAGCGTATTGGACGGTCTCAGGATGATCTCGGCTTTAAAGTCGCTGTCGAGGATCACATCTTTGATCAGACCTTCGAAATATCCCTTATCGAGATTCTCTCTGAGGAAAGAGAAGATCTCATCGTTATTGAACGATTCGGCGATATCTCCGCCATAGAGCCACGGATCGAAGGCCGTCAGGGCGAATACGAGACCGCGCGGTGTTCCGCCGAAGTCCAGTTCCTTCGCATTGAATTCTTCTTTGTTCAGCGTAGCCAGCAGCTCATCTTTATCTACGCCGTTTCTGACGATCTCTTCCAGAGTCTTCCGGATCACGTCATCGACCGCTTCTTTCTTATCGATATCGGTATTGATCACATCGATCTCTACATACGGCTGATAGATGCCCGACTGCATATTGAAGAAGATATCTTCTGCGAGTCCGGCATCGATGACCGCTTTCTTGAGCGGAGATTCATTCGTGCCGCAGAGGACGGAGGAAAGCAGATTGAAGGCCATATTCCTGCGGTAGTCATCATACTTTCCGGTGACGAAACCATAGGCGAACTGCGCCTTTCCTTTCGGATCCTCATCCGGTGCGATCTCGTAGTCTTCAACGATCGTTTCAGCGACATGAGTTTTCTGTTCTGCAACCCGGATCTCTTCTCCTTCTTTGCCGTAATGAGAGAGATATTCATCATCGATGATCCCCAGGACCGTATCGATATCCATATCTCCATCCAGAGCGATAAAGGCATTGGAAGGATTGTAGAACTTCTTATGGGCAGCACAGAACTGTTCATAAGTCAGGTCCGTGATATAGCGGGGATCGCCTCCGGATTCATTTCCATAGGAGGTATCCGGAAAGAGCTGATGCATCATCAGACGGGAACGGACATCATCCGAAGAGGAGAAAGCCCCTTTCATCTCGTTGAAGACGACGCCTTTATAGACCGGTTCTTCATTCGGATCGTGAAGTTCATAATGCCAGCCTTCCTGATAGAAGACGTTCGGATAGGTCACAGCCAGCGGATGGAAGACCGCATCCAGGTACACCCTCATCAGATTGATGAAGTCCTTGTCGTTGCGGCTGGATACCGGATAGACCGTCTTGTCCGGATAGGTCATCGCATTCAAGAAGGTCTGCAGAGAGCCCTTCAGCAGATCGACGAAAGGTTCCCGTACCGGATATTTGACAGAACCGTTGAGTACGGAATGTTCAAGGATGTGGAAGACACCGGTATCATCTTCCGGTATCGTCCGGAATCCGATCGAGAAGGTCTTGTTTTCATCTTTTCTGCGGATCCAGGCTGCTTTCGCACCGGTCTGAAGATGTTCCATCTCGATGAGCTCGCCGCTGATCTCCTTCAGCGGACGAATATTGGTAATACTGAATCCATGCATAACGTCATTGATGTTCATGATATTCCCCCCCTGATTCACTGACTTCATATATTCTTCCCGGGTGAGGATATTGATCTCATGATCGATATATTCCCCGTACACATTCTTTTTCTTTCCATAATAGTAATGATGGAATCCGCACTTCTGCTGGACCCTGGCGGAACGGGTATTCTCCATATAATGACCGCAGAGCAGGACTTCGATCCCGGTCTTAGTAAAGAGATGATCCAGGACAAGTCTTACTGCCTCCGGCATCAGTCCCTGTCCCCAGTATTCTTTCGAAAGCACAAAACCCAGTTCCCTGCAGGCAATATCCGCAAATTCCGGAAAGACTTCCTCATCGTATTCTTCGATACCCAGAGAGCCGATGGCCTTTCCCTCGTATTCGATCGCAAATGTCTTCTTTCCTTCGATGAACCGGTCCAGGATCTCTTCTGATTCCTTTATATCACGATGCGGCAGCCAACCGGCCATAGGTCCGACGCCCTCTTCCCGGGCATAATCGTAAAAATCGTCCAGATCTTCTTTCTTCCACGGACGAAGGATGACTCTCTTTCCTGTCAGTACGACATTTTCAACGGATACAGGCAGATTCATACTTCCTTGATGATATCACAGTATAAACGATTTCTTTGATTTCCTGCATCAAAAATGCCGGACATCAGTCCAGCATATCTTCTTCATAACGGTCCAGTACCAGCATATCGATATCCGCCTGAGGGATGGTCTTCTTCCGGAACAGAGAAACTTTTTCCGGGAAGCGGTATACGTAGTCTTCTTCCCCTTCCTTATGGAAACCGCAGGTGACGAACATCTTCCGGGAAGCGATATTGAACGGATAGATCCGGGCATGGATCTCTTTCATTCCCTTATCTTTGGCAAGACTCAGGATCTCCCGGACACATCTTCTTCCGATATGACGGCTTCGATATTCCTTTGCCAGGACGACGCAGATCTCTCCTCTATCCAGCAGTGCGATATCGCCGATCAGTTTCTCCTGATAGCAGATATAGAAACAGGATCCGTTGCGATAGAGATAGCTGTACATCCTTTTGAGCCGGTCGAGATCATACGGGGTATCATCATTATCGCAGAGAAGACAGGTCTCGGGATCCCGGTACCATTCAAGCGTGATGTCGTAAGCAGGATAATACGGGATCAAAGACAGTTCCTCATCGATCATCCGTTTCTCTTCATTCATCATTCTCTCCCAGTCTCAGTACCTGATCGCCCAGTTCATTGCTCAGCTGATCGTCGTGTGTGGCGATGATCAGGGTCTTGCCGGCAGCTTTGAGTTCTTTTAACAGGGACAGCAGGAAGGATCTTGCCTTCTTATCAAGACCGGCGTACGGTTCATCGAGTATGAGGACCTCCGGATTGAGAGATAGTACAGAAGCCAGAGCTACCCTCTTCTTCTGACCGGTCGAAAGATGATACGGGGCCTTATCCGCAAGAGGAGCGATCTCAAAGAGTTCCAGGCATTCTTTCGTACGTCTGTCTGTTTCTTCATCACTCATGCCCATCTGTCTCGGCCCGAAGGCGATCTCATCGTAGACCTTCCCGTTGAACAGCATGATATCGGGATTCTGAAAGAGATAGCCGATGCGTTTATGAAAGATCTTGGCATGAGCGTTGTCTTTGAGATATTCTTCCGTGATCGATACACCGTCAAAGCGGTAGCTTCCCTTTTGAGGAAAGGAGAGTCCGTTGAGGATGCGGAAGAGCGTCGTCTTGCCGGAACCGTTGTCTCCCTGTACGATGAGGCACTTCCCCTTCTCCAATGAAAAAGACAGGTCTGTAAAGACCGGTTCTTTCTCTTCCGGATAGATATACAGCATATTTTTACATTCAAGATAACTCATCATAACCCCCGGTAATCATCGGTAAAACCGCGGCAGCGCATCGCTTCGACCATCTGCGAACTCATATCTGTACCTCTCAGAAATGCGACACCCATCACGCCTCCCAGAGAACGGTATTTTCCCGTATGAGAACCTACGGCACGAAGCATATATGAAGTCAGTATATCACTGATGAAACGTCCGAGCAGAACGATGTATTTCAGGGTGATATCGAGCGTGAATACGAAGATGCCCGGGATATGGAGTTTCCGAAGAGAAGACGTGATGTGGTTCCACTGCGTCGTATGGGAGAAGACGAGGACGAGCAGGACACTGAGAAAGACCTTCCAGATGATGCGCAGCTGATTGGCGATCCCGGAAGGATCCATCAGCATCGCCGGTAACAGCAGCAGGAACGACAGAATGACCGCAAAGAGTGTGCTCTTCAGGATATGCAGGATATCCTTCGCCGGCCAGAACGACAGATAAAGCAAAGATACAGCCGTGAATGCCATGAGGATCAGACTGTTCCGGCTGAATGAGATGAGGAGTATGGAAAGAAAGAGGAGACAGAGCTTCAGCAAAGCAGGAAACGCATGAGCTTTCTCGTGGCCCTGCTGAAAACGAAGACGGCTGACCGCCTCCGAGATCGAGCGTATCGTCTTCAGCGCAAAAGTTCCACCTCCGCGAGGTGGAACGTAGTCATCGTTCTTTTTGAGCCAGTCAGGAATCATATTTTACGTTTTTATCCGGAAACAGCAGCGAGAATAGTTTGAAGATGATGACCAGCAGTGCGACACCGATGAGGGCCGAGAGGATATAGGCAGGAACTTCCCCCATTCCTTCCAGGGCATAATCCGGCATCAGGACATCAAGCGACCAGCCGTTCAGCAGACCTTCCGGTGTGTAGCCTAACGGAACACCGTTCGTGACGATATCGGCGATCTCATCAGCACCCCATTCACCCCAGGCAGTACCTGTTGCCAGAAGCCCCAGAGGCGTTGCGGCGATCAGGATCGCGATCAGGGCGAATACCGGGACATGAGATCTCTTTTCCTCTTTGCCGCTGCGGATGTTCTCATAGAGAAGATCCGGAGATACTTTGCGGACATAGGCATAGACAGCGACCGTGAAGGCAGCTTCTACGAATCCGGCAACAGACAGATGAGGGATCATCATAGCCGGAATGGAGATGCTGAGATCATATGGACAGTATAAGGCATTGCCTGCCGCATCCTTGAACAGCATCGGCTGGACACCGAATTCGACAGCGCAGAAGAAAGCAGCGACCGCAAGTCCGATGTAGGAAGCGACCCCGGCAGCGATCAGATCGCGGGTCAGACTTCTGTCTTTTCCGGCGATCAGTTTATAGACGGCATAGCCGACATACGGCAGCACGAAGGCCATATTGAAGCAGTTTGCCCCAAAGGCCAGTATGCCTCCGTCGCCGAATATGAGCGCCTGCAGAAGCAGTGCGACCGAGACCGCGATGCAGGCAGCATCCGGTCCGAAGAGAAGTGCGATCAGTGTACCTCCTACCGCATGCCCTGTCGTTCCGCCGACCAGCGGTACATTGAACATCATGGCCAGAAAGGAGAATGCAGCTCCTACACCGAGCATAGGAAGTTTCTCTTTCGGAAGATCCGTCTTTATCTTTTTGACCGCATGGACCCATACCGGGACCATGGCAGCTGTCATGACACCGCAGCTTACCGGTGATAAGTAATTCTCAGGAATATGCATATAGATACCTCACTAACTGATTTTCATTTAAGCATAATGAAAAATCCCCCCACAAGCCTGGGTGGGGGATACTTTTTTCATTAAATGAATTTTTCTACCGCTTTCTGAAACTCTTCTACAGCTTTGGTATCACCGTCTTCGAGCGCATGAGCGATGCAGTGCGTCATGTGTTCGTTGATGATCTGTTTTCCCAGTCCCTTCAAAGCGGCATTGACGGCTGCCAGCTGAACGAGGACATCGGCACAGTCTTCGTCGTTCTCGATCATTCCCTTGACATGATTGAGATGGCCGATGGCTCTCGAGATCCGGTTGAGCTGTCTCTTTTTTTCTTCCGGATCATGGTAGTGTCCGTGATCATGTCCTTTATCTTCATGCGTATGTGTATAGACGTTTCCGTTCTCGTCTGTATGTGTATGTGTCTTGTTCATCTGCAGTCCTTCTTTCCCGGTCTTTCCATTATAGCATTCTATCGATATCGAGCATCATCACCACATGAGGGATCCCGTCTTCCAGGAATTCATCCGAAGAGACCCGGAAACCTTCCCTCTCATAGAATCCGATCGCATAGCACTGCGCTTCGATATAGACCTTTTCCGCATCTTTCAGTCCGCGGATATATTCGATGCCCTTCTTCAGGATCTCTCTGCCGTATCCTCTTCCCCGAATAGCCGTCACTACTCTGCCGATCTGATAGACTCCTTCTTCTCTTCGATAGATTCTCAGATAAGAGACGATCTTACCGTCTTCCGCCGCAAAGAGATGCATACTCTTCCGGTCGATACCGTCGATATCCGGATAGACGCAGTTCTGTTCGACCACGAATACATCGGAGCGGAGTTTCAGGATCTCGTAGAGTTCCCCGACGGACAGTTCTTCAAAAGTCTTCTGAAAATACTTCATAACCGTCACTGTACGAGAGAAAGCAGCGTCTCTTCATTGATCCAGTATGTCAGATCTTCCGGTTTATCGATGGTCCGTTCCCCGATGATCTTCATCACTTTCTCCCGGTATGTCTTCTTCTCTTCTTCCGAGGAGAAAGATACTCCTGCATCAAAATTGCTCCTGTCCAGATCCGGCCAGTTCTTTAGAGCGCTCTCCGCAAATACATCTAATGCCGCATCATAGAGTTTTCTTCCTTCTTCTGAAGAGAACTCTTTCCCGTTTCTTCTTCTCAGGATCTTCTCCAGACGCTGTCTGAGTTCCTCATCTTCCGCAAAACCGATCGTTAAACTGCTTTTGGAGCCTTCTAAGAGCTGTTTTCCTAATTGATACACTCTTTCCCGTTCCAGAGGAAATACCTTCTCATGGCGTTCTTTTTTCGCTTCTGCATTGAAATACCACGGCCAGTCGGTAGTACTGTAATCGTTCAGCTGCAGAGTGTCGCCGCTGACGAATACTTCCGTCTTTCCGACAAAGCGGTCCAGTGTTCCCTTATAGCGACTCAGCATATCGTCATACATCCCTCCCGGAGCATTGCTGGTCATGATCAGCAGTACCGGTATCGGATTGGCGTTGCAGCAAGGGACCTCTGCATTATAGGTCAGATTCTGGAATACCAGTCGTTCATAGAAAGCCCGGAACATCGCCGAGAGATCTCCCAGATAATTCGGTGAAGCGATGATGAGACCGTCTGCCTCCCGTATCGCATCCAATACCGGAGTAAGTCCGTCTTTACAGATACAGTGACCTTTGAAACGTTCTTTCTTGCATCCGAAACAGGAGATGCAGCCGCTGTACTTCTCCAGTCGGTAGAGATCGAATCTCTGTACTTCAGCTCCGGAAGCTTCTGCTCCCCTGATCGCATCAGAGATCAGTGTATCGGTATTCCAGCCCTTGCGCGGACCGGCATTGACGGCGATGATCTTTTTCATAGTTCCTCCCAAATCGATTCCCTTCTATTATCCCTTCTTTTCCCGTTTCTGTCGATTCATGTGAACCCATGAAAAAAGTCTCCCGAAGGAGACTCAGATCATGAAACTAGAGATACTTTACGGTCTCTTCCAGCGCTTTCCGCTTGCTGTGATTTGCCAGAGGACCGGTTCCTTCATCTGCATACCCCAGATCCATCAGCATCAGCACTTCTTCATTCTCCGGCAGACCCAGTACTTCGGCAGCCTTGTCCGGATCGAAGAAATTGATCCAGCAGCTGTCTACTCCCTCATCTGCAGCAGCCAGAATCATATGGGTCGCAACGATCGAAGCATCTTCCACACCGGAATCGCGTTTGCCTCCCGGATAGGTAAAGACATTGTCTTTATCGAAAGCTACAGCCAGTACGACCGGTGCCCCGTATCGGCAAGGACTGATCTCATCGATCTTCGCAAGACCTTCTTCGGAACATACGGCATAGACGCGCTGTTCCTGAAGGTTCTTGGCAGTCGGCGCCAGACGTCCCGCTTCCAGTATCGCCTTGAGTTTCTCTTCTTCCAGTGCACGGCCGCTGTATTTCTTGCATGAATATCTGTTTCTGATGACCTCTTTGAATTCCATAGGAAACTACCTCCGCTTCTCTGCTTTCATTATCGCTTTTTTATGCTTGAATGTCGAATGAAGCGATCACAGACTTTTCTATCCAGCGTATTGAGGCTGTACTTCCGGTTCTCCCTCCGGGATCTCTGCCGGGACATACTGCTGCTCCGCTTTGGTGATGCCTTCAGCATAGATGGCCGCAAAGTCGGATTTCATCGAGATCGGAATAAAGCCCTTCTCGGCATAAGAAGCCGATTTACTTGCCCAGTCCTGGGTGCCCCATTCACGGATATCATCATCCGCAACGATCATATAGGCTTCCGCAAGATACGGATTTCTCGGATCCGTCGTGTAATTCATCATGCTGGTATCGCTGCCGCTGTTTCCGAAAGCCAGTACCGGACGCTGTCCGATCTCTCTTTCAACATAGATGGATTTATTGCCGTTGAGATTCTTCTGAATAAATCCTCCGGTCAATACCAGTTCATCGCCGTGCTCATACTTGAAATCCATATTGGATAATACATCCTCATGACCCTTCTGCTTGACTTCGAAATCCGTACCGATTACATGTTCCGGAGCAACAAAGTCTTTGATCGGAGAGTTGGCAACGATGGCTCTTGTCGTCGTGCGTTCCGTACCGCTGATGACCCAGATCGTAAACCCGTTGTCATAGAGGTATTCGACCAGTTCGACCATCGGAAGATAGAAGTTGTCGCAATAGCGCATATTCTTGAAGCTGGCGGTATACTTCTGTCCGAAATCGCAGGCATAGTCATAGAATTCTTCGACGGTCAGACCCGCAAAAGCCTTCGCAAAGTTTCTCGCCAGTGTCTCATCGGCGACATAGCCCGGCTTGATCGAAGCAGCGACTTCCTTGAGCTCATCCGATACTTTTTCCGGATGATCGTTCAGACAGTATTCGATAAACATCATCGTGTCATAGTACGTATAGAAAGTCTCGCAGGCAAGTGTACCGTCCATATCGAATACAGCGATACGGTCTTTTACCGGGATATAGTCTTTCCCGCCTTCTTCCGTAACGGCTTCTACATAATCGATCAGTTTCTCTTTCGCACCTGATCCTTCGTTCCAGAGCGTCAGTACCGCAGGTTCCTCTTCCGGTGTGGCATCCGGTTCCGCCTTTCTCAGTCCGTTCGCATACAGAACACTGACGATCAGCAGGGCAATGAGTGAGATGATGGCGACCATACGCCAGACCTTCAGCTGTTTTTCCATGTCTTTCATAATTCTTTTTCCTTCGTTTATTAGAGAGTGACGAAACGGATCCATGACTCTATACGGTCATATTCCCTGTTCCGGTCTGCGTTTTCACGCAAAGCAACACTTATTATATATCCTTCGCTGTTTTCCGGATAATAAAAAAGTCTGAGTTTCCTCAGACTGCATATTTCTGTTTGAAATGACGGATGACGATGAAGGCGACGATCAGAGAGAGGATCGCGACGGCAGTGTTGCTGACCATCATGACGATACCGACGCTGGCCTGTCCGAAATTCGTGAAGTTCTGCAAGAACCAGAAGACCGGGATACGGAAGAGGAAGACCCTGGACAGATTGATGATCAGCGTGAGTTTCGTCTCTCCCAGTCCGTACAGCAGCGCCATGACGGCGGAATTGACTCCGAGAGGTACGGCACCCAGAGCCTCATAACGGTATACGGTCATGATCATGTTGTGGAAATCGGTGCTTCCGGCATCAAATAATGTCGCCAGAGCATCGAGCTGCCAGAGTTCGATCGAAGAGATCACAGCACCCAGGATCATATTGATGACCAGTACGGAATAGAAGGCTTTGAGGACCCGCTCATAACGTTTCGCACCCATATTCTGGCTGATGACTGCTGCTGCCCCTTCCTCATAGCCGTTCTGCGGATTGGTGGTGATGCCTCCGAGGTTGTTGGATACGCCCATCGCTCCTACCATCGTATCACCGTAAACCGTACACATGGAATTGACGATGGTCTTGCCGAAGGAGAACAGCGCCTTGGAGGTGATGACCGGCCAGGAGCGTTCGAGCATCGGACCAGTGACTTTCTTATCCAGAGTCACAGCCTTGAGCGTAAAACTGAAAGCTCCTTCTCCGAAGAACGAGTTACGGATCGCAAAGAGGAAAAGGAAGGCCTGGGAGATCAGAGATGCCATACCGATCATGACCAGATCACCGTTCAGCACATAGACGAAGAGTGCAGTCAGACTGAGCTTCAAAACGATGACGGCGATATTCAGGCGGAAGATCCTGCCGGCATTTCCCCTGGCCCTCTCTACCGCGATATAGACATTATTCAAAAAGGTCACGACCATCGTGAAGAGCTGGACGACGAAATACCGGGAACCTACGGCGATCAGGGTCTCCGGTGTACCGGCCATCTTCAGGAACTGATTCGTAAACGGAAGTATGGCTGCCAGCATCGTCATACCGACCGTAAAACTGATCATATACAAACTGGACACCCGGCGGTGGACCATCTCATAGTCGCCTTCTCCGAAGGCTCTCGAGATCTGTATCCCCGAACCGATCGCCAGACCGTTTCCTACTGCTGACAGCAGATGATTCAGCTGCGACAGATAGGCAACTGCCGATACGGATTCCTTGCTGATATGCGCTGCCATCATCGTATCCAGTATCGAGAACACCTGCTGGAGTCCCTGATAGAGCGCCAGCGGAGTACCGATCATCAGGATGACCTTCCACATCGTGCCGTTCAGACTTTTATCTAAAAATTTTTCATCATTTTTCGTTAATACCGATTTCATATCTATACTCGGAATAAACATTCCAAGTAACAAAGATACTATCATTTCCGAATTATTTCAATCAAAATACTGCTGTCTTCAGATATATAAAACCGGAATCCGCCAATCTTCTGCAGTTTCCGGTCAACTTTTTTATTGATTTTTATATGTGTACCCTGAAGTCGCAGACTCCGTCTCCATGTCCGATCGTCTTCGTTCTGCCCCAGGAGATCTTGGGATGCATGTTTCCGTAACAGATATCATCCGCATCGCAGAAACCCTTCACGATCTCCGGACAGCCATAGCGGACACAGGTATCGTGATACGGACAGCGGATCATATCGAAACGCATCTCCTCTTTGGACAGATACTTGTTTTCAGATGCAAAACCGGCCTGAGGTCCGAAACTCTTTTCCGTCATGGAATAGAAGAACTTCGGAACGATCCTGTATAATCCCGGGATCTTAAAAGCAGTCTTGATCTTGGAAGCCATGCCTGCAGATCTCCAGCGGTAGCAATCCGTTACGAAATCCTCGGCTTCCTTACGTTCTACGCCTTCTGAAAGAAGCGAATCAAATACGGCAATCGAAGGATAGATGCGCTCTCTGGTATGCATATAGTACGCTTTCGGTTCATCTTTGTTTTCCTCAAGCAGTTCATCGTATCTTTGAAGCGCCTTCTCCATGATCCTCTGCGCTTTTTCTTTTCCGTATCTTTCTTCCAGATGCGGAACGACCTGTCTCATATGCCGGACCTGTTTTGCCATAAAATATACTCTCCCCTGCCTCTGTCTAGAACATCTCATTTTGTAAGGAATGACTAACATATGTATTTTATGGCTTATGTATCAAATACGCAATAGTTCAGTTTTGCGGTGACTCGAATACTGCCTGATATCCGCTGCTTTCATCGCCGCTGATCTTTAGTGTATACAGTTTGCCGAAGTCAGCAGTAAGGGAGACTTCATCCAGCGGCACTGTATATTCTTCCGGATAGATGTTCTCATAGTTGGGATCGAAGTATTCGGTAATGATCCGAAAATACAGCACAAGATCGGCAGTATCGGAAGAGATGCCGTAATCCTGTCTGCTGAAAGACCAGTACAGGACCTCATCGCGCTTCAGAGGAGTTCGATCCGCATTGGAGATACCTCCGCTCGTCTTTACACCACTAAGATCGGCATCGATGACCAGCAGTCCGATATCTTCTTTCAGATCCAGTCTGATCTTCAGCATGATCTCATCTTCTGCGACCGGAGGATCAGTTGTACCGCATCCTGTCAGCAGACACACAGGCAGGATCAGGGCAATGAGGATCAGAAACCATTTCCTTCTCATCCGTCTTTCCTCCCTGTCATGATGATCCCGACGATCGTTCCGATCAGAGCAAACGGTGCGATCCGGACAAATACCCAGGCAAGACCGTGGATGATCGTTCCGGCAACTGCCGTTTCCGGATCGCTGAAGTCCCAGTACAGATAGAAATTGTCTGTCAGCGCAAGGACCGCAAACAGGATGACGATCAGCAGACTCGCTGCGATAAAGAGATAATGAAATGTCTTTCTCCGTGAAATGTTCCGTTTTGCGAGCTGAAGATTGATCACCTCCAGTTTCTCGGAGATCGTCTTCAGTTCAGCGTTTTCTTCTTTTTCGATACTCTCTCCCAGCAATGTACTGACCGGTGTTTCCAAAGCCTCGGATAAGGCGATCAGCAGATCGGAATCCGGAACAGACAGACCCTGTTCCCATTTGGAGATCGTCTGACGGACGACATTTACTTTAACGGCAAGTTCTTCCTGAGACAGACCTTTCGCCTTGCGTATCGTTTTGATGTTTTCACTCAGCATAAAAGTCTCCTTTCGTGCTCAGGATAGTCCTCCGGAGAGCGTTGCCGCAAGCAACGCC
>JAZPYW010000009.1:0-4514 GCA_045544415.1 Erysipelotrichaceae bacterium | reverse complement strand
CTCCACAGAAAGGCTGTCGCCGCCGGAGAATACGCCCTTCAGGCAGCTCAGGTCCTTGCCCTCCATATCGGGAAGCCGCAGCAGGGCTTCATAGAGGGTAGGGACACCGGCGATGAAGTTGCAGCGGTATTTGGTGATCTGCTTGGCATAGGATTTCGCGGTGAAACGCGGGATGAGGATACAGCGTCCGCCGTTTGCCAGCATCGAATGGACACAGACACCCAGTCCGAAACCGTGGAAGAGCGGCATCGCTGCCAGCATCTTGTCGCCCGGCTTGAACATCGGATTCGTCGCAACGATCTGTTTGGCCAAAGCGTTGAAATTGCGGTTGGTGAGAACGATGCCCTTTGTCGTACCGGTCGTACCTCCGGAATAGAGGATGACTGCCGGATCCGTATCTTTTCTCTTGACCTGATAGTTGTAGAAACAGAAACGGGACATAGCCATGAATTCGTTCCAGCGGATCACCGGAGCATCCTTCGGGATCTTCTCCATCTTTCTTCCTTCCGTCAGCATGTATCCGGCCTTGATCGGCTGGGATAATTCATCCTTGATGGAAGCGATGACGATGTTTACGACCTTGGTGTTCTTACGGATGCGTTCGAATTTGTGATAGAACTGATCCAGCGTGATCGCCGTCACACTGTTGGATTCGTTCAGATAGAATTCGATCTCTTTTTCGGCAGAGAGCGGGTGGATCATATTGGCGATACCGCCGATCAGATTGACCGCATAGAATACGTAGATAGCCTGCGGACAGTTCGGCATGGCGATCGTAACGCAGTCGTTTTCACGGATACCGATCGTACGTAAAGCCTGAGCACATTTCCGGATGTTCTGTACCATTGTGCGGTATGTGGTAGAACGTCCCATGAAATCGAAGGCGACATAGTTCGGATAACGATTGGCGATCTCTTCGACTTTCTCAAACATGGAACCTGTGAAATAATCCAGATACAGCGGGATATCACCGGTATGTCCTGCCCAAGGCATCTTAGCCGTCACCGGAGTATTTTCTCCGGTGAGATTGATTTCTTTTTCAGACATTTTTCTATTACCTCGTATATTTCGTTGGCACTAGTCAACACGGATAGATTTTACCACATCTTTCATTTCTTTGAAAGTTTCATATTTAAATAGAAGATAAGGAGTGAAATAGATTATGTGATACTTCACACGAAGCCGAAAGGATAGAAACTATGGAATTGTGATAGAATGGATTCATGAGTACAAATACAAAAGCACCAAAAAAGAAAGAAGACTCCTCGAGATCGGGACTGGACCTGATCATCGGGCTCATCATCATATTGATCCCCTGTCTCGTATTCGGCGGCATCCTTCTGAAATCCTATATCGAAACGTCTTCTCCGGTACTGGCAAGCCGTTTTGAAGGAGATCTCGATCCGGCCATCACCGAAACGGAGATCAATGACCTCAAGACTTCCATCGAAGCATTAGGAAACGTCGAGAGCGCCGAGATCGTTCTGACGACGGCTCAGTTTAGGGTCAATGTCGACACAGCCGATACGCTTTCCAAAGAGGAAGTCCTTTCTCTGAGCGATTCCATCTATGAGCTGATCAACCGGAAACTTCCGGTGAATACCTATTTCACCGCTTCGGAAACGAAGAAGATGTACGACCTGTCTCTCAGCGTCTACAACAAGCCAAGCAACGATGACGGGGCGATGATCTACTATCTCATCACCAAGAATTCCCATATGGACACTGCTTCGACACAGCTCGTATCCGAGCCGGTCGATGAAGAACTGGCCAAGGAACTCAGAGGCGAGGGAAGCGGTGATACCGGTGAAGTCAGCACCAATGAATCCGATCTGACTCCGAACAGCGAGGAATAAGCTTCGAAAGAAGCTTTTTATTACGATGAAGAACGAGATCATACGATGTGAATGTGTCGATATGACGGTAGATGGCCAGGGTATTGCCAGAAGCGGCAGTCTGGTCGTTTTCGTAAAGGGACTGATCAAAGGAGAGATCGCCGATGTGCGGATCATCGCCGAAAAGAAGAACTTCTCCTACGGGATCATCGATCATCTGATCGAAAGAAGTCCATACCGGGTGGATCCGGCCTGTCCGATCGCCTATAAATGCGGAGGCTGTGATTACCGCCATATCGCTTATGACTATCAGCTCATTCTGAAGAAGGAAGTGCTGAAGAATACCTTCCGGGATCTTCCGGTCGAGATCGAAGACATCGTTCCTTCCAGGCAGGATCATTACCGCAATAAGGTACAGGTCCCGGTACGGGAGGGAAAGATGGGGTTCTACCGCAGAAATTCCAACGATATCGTGGAATTCGATCGCTGTCTGATACAGTTTGAAGAAGCAGATGATATCCTCAAAGATCTGAAAGAACTGCTGAATAGAAAACAGATGGACCTGCTGCGTCATATCTTCCTCAGGAAAGGGGAAGGAAGCGGCGAGATCATGGTCGGTCTCATCACCCGGAAACTCGATATACCGGGTATCGGCAGTGTCGTAGAAGAACTGGTGAAAAGAAATCCAAGCATCGTCTCGGTGATCGCCAATCTCAATACGAGAGAAGACAACGTCATCCTGGGGAATGAAGAGAAACTGCTGTACGGCAGATCCTATATCCGGGATATCTATGCGGGCATCGAAGTAGAGATCTCTCTGAAGTCCTTCTATCAGGTCAATCACGATCAGATGATCCGCTTATATTTCAAAGTCGTCTCCTTTCTGGAAGAAGGAGAGAAGGTCCTCGACCTATATTCCGGAATCGGTACGATATCGCTGTTTGCGGCATCAGGAGCGAAGAAAGTGACCGGTGTGGAGATCGTCCGGGAAGCGGTGGAAAACGCCCGCAGAAACGCTCAGATCAACGCTATCAGCAATGCAGAGTTCTATCTGGATGATGCGACGAAGAATATGGACCGCTACCTGAAAGAAGCAGATGTTCTCATCGTCGATCCGCCGCGAAAGGGGATCTCTCAGGATCTGATCGGAAAACTGAATGCTTCAACCATAAAGAAAGTGATCTATGTCTCCTGCAATCCGGCTACTCTGGCCAGAGATCTGAAACTGCTGGAGGAGAACTTCGATTTCGATACGATCACACCGTTCGATATGTTTCCGCAGACCGTCCATGTAGAGACGGTGTGCCTCTTGAGCAAGAAAAATGCGAAGCCGAAGGACTATGTTGAGATTAGCGTTGATGCTGAGGATTATTACAGGATCAAGAGTTCAGAGAAAGACGCTGAATAGATTACAGGAGTTTTATGAATATGTGAAAAGGCTTGTGGGTGAACCGTGATACGGACTTTCCACAGGCTTTTCTTTTTGCTGAAAATAAATTGCTCTGACATAATAAACATGACATATAGATGACATGTTATATGTGTTAGTATATACATGGAGCGTAAGAGAACATGAAGATAGACAGGCTGATAGGAATATTGTCAATCTTATTGCAGGAAGACAAGACAACAGCTCCTGAACTGGCAGAAAGGTTTGAGGTGTCTCGCAGGACAATTAACCGCGACATTGAGGACCTTTGCAAGGCTGGTATTCCTATTCGTACAGTACAGGGCACTGGCGGCGGAATCAGTATTACGGACGGATACCGAATGGACAGGACAATCCTGACATCAAAGGACATGCAGATGATTCTTGCAGGACTGCGGAGTCTGGACAGCGTGAGCGGAAGCAGTTATTACGGTCAGCTGATGGAAAAAATTCAGGCGGGATCCTCTGAGTTCATCAGTGGACGGGATTCCATTTTGATCGATCTGTCATCGTGGTATCGGGATTCGCTGACTCCGAAGATAGAGATTATCCAGAACGCGATCGGAGACAGGCATCTGGTCCGGTTCCGGTATTATGCCCCATCTGGCGAGAGCGGGCGGATGGTTGAACCCTATTATCTGGTGTTTCGATGGTCGAGCTGGTACCTTTGGGGCTGGTGTAGGGATCGTAAGGATTACAGATTGTTTAAGCTGAACCGTATGGAGCGCGTTACAGAAACGGATAAGGAATTTGTTTGTCGAGATGCACCTATGCCGGATCTTTCAGCTGAAAAAGTATTTCCGGGTGAGATTAAGGTTAAGGCGTTATTTTCACCGGATATGAAATGGCGCCTGATCGAAGACTTCGGACCTGATTGCTTTACAGAAGCGGATGATGGAAGACTGCTCTTTACAGCGGACTACACGGATATGGAAAACCTTGTGACCTGGCTCATGACTTTCGGAGCGAAGGCTGAAGTGCTGGAGCCGGCAGAAGCGCGGGATATTACCCGCAGGAATGCAGAGGAGACATTACAGCTTTATGAGGAGGATTAACATTTATGGCATTTGATTTCAAAAAAGAATACCAAGAATTCTATATGCCGAAAGGAACACCTTCAATAGTAACTGTGCCGAAAATGAATTTTATTGCGGTACGCGGCAGTGGGGATCCAAACGATGAAGAAGGCGAGTATAAACAGGCGATAGGTCTTCTGTATGGTATTGCGTTTACGATCAGGATGAGTAAGA
>JAZPYW010000008.1:0-2682 GCA_045544415.1 Erysipelotrichaceae bacterium | reverse complement strand
CCCACATGCAGTGAAGCCAGGACATATGACGTGCCTTCAGATGAAGGGCCACATAATTATTCAGAGCACTGTCGATCGCCCCTGCTCCCAGTCCATACGGAACAGCCATGAGACAGAGCTGCCAGAATTCCCGGCAGAAAGAAAAGCCCCATAGCGCCAGAGCTGTCGTCAATACCGAAAAGAGCGTGACTTTCGCCGTCGAGAAACGCCGTATCAGACGGACGGCATTCAGTGAAGAGATCACGGTACCGACCGAGATGATCATCGAGATCGTTCCGGCAGCAGAGAGCGTCGAATGGAAATTGCCGTACATGCTCGGCCAGCCGCTCCCCAGTAAAGAATCCGGAAGACCCAGACTTATAAAAGATAAATAGATAATCAGTATCAGCGAAAACATTTTTAATACTCTTTCTTCAGAAATACGAACCGATTATAGCATAGGAAATGATCTGTTTCGAAATGAAACGATATATGAAAACGCTATAATAGTTATGTACATAAATAAAATATAAAATAATGTAGTTTTCCTGTTCTGCATACGGAAAGATATGATAAAATACAGAGCGAAATCGTTTTAAATTTATTATCGTAAAGGAGACGAAGAAATATGCGTAAAACCAAAATCGTAGGTACGATCGGACCTGCCAGTGAATCGGAAGAAACATTGAGAGAACTGTTCCTGGCCGGACTCAACGTTACCCGTCTGAACTTCTCCCACGGCACTCATGAAGAGCACCTGGAGAGGATCAACCGCATCAAGAAAGTCAGAGCAGAATTAGGACTTCCGATCGCGATCATGCTGGATACGAAAGGTCCGGAATTCCGTATCGGAACATTTGAGAACGGCAGAGTCTTCCTGGAAGACGGAGCCCATTTCACGTTTACTACCGAGGATATCGTCGGCAATGAATCGACTGTATCCGTCAACTACAAAAACCTCCCGAGAGAACTGAATGAAGGCGACACGATCCTTCTGAACGACGGCATGCTGAAATTCGTCGTAGAATCTACCGATGATACTCATGTCGAGACGAAGGTCGTCATCGGCGGAGATCTCTCCAACCGGAAATCCATGAGCTTCCCGGGCAAGCATATGCAGCAGCCGTATCTGTCCGAACAGGATAAAGCCGATATCGCTTTCGGTGTCGAGAATGATGTCGATTTCATCGCCTGTTCCTTTGTATCCGTCAAGCAGGACCTCGTCGATGTCCATGAATTCCTGAAGTCCCTCGGAAAAGACAACACTGTTGAACTGATCGCCAAGATCGAGAACCAGTCCGGTTACGACAACATCGATGAGATCTGTACGGTCTGTGACGGCATCATGGTCGCCAGAGGCGATATGGGTGTCGAAGTACCGTTCGAAAGACTGCCGGCTATCCAGAAAGACCTGATCTCCCGCTGCCGTATCATCGGCAAGAGAGTCATCACCGCTACGGAGATGCTGGAATCCATGATCCACAAACCACGTCCGACCAGAGCCGAGACTTCCGACGTTGCGAATGCCGTATACGACGGAACGAGTGCAGTCATGCTGTCAGGTGAAACAGCAGCCGGAGCTTATCCGGTAGAAGCCGTCAGGGCTATGGCCAAGATCGCGGAAGCTGCCGAAAGAAATATCGATTACGCCAAGAAATTCTATCAGTATGATTTCAAGATCGCTACTGATATGGACGCGATCTCCCATGCGACCTGCGCCATGGCTATGGACGTAGGCGCCAGTGCCATCGTCGCCTGCACGATGTCCGGAAGGATCGCCAAGATGGTCTCCCGTTTCCGTTCTCCGGTCGATATCATCGGTATGACGACAAACGAAAAGACATGGCGTTCTCTGGCTCTGTCCTGGGCCGTCACTCCGATGATGTGCGAAGTCGTTCCTTCCACAGATGTCCTCTTCTTCATGGCTAAGAAGATCGCTGTTGAAGCTAAGGACCTGAAGAAAGGCGACAAGATCGTCATCACCGGCGGCGGAACGACCGGACAGTCCGGCAACACCAACCTGATCAAAGTAGAAACGATCTAACGCAAAACGGCAGAAGCCCTGCCGTTTTTTTCATACCACAGACATAAAAAATGCATCGGTCT
The DNA here is from genome assembly GCA_045544415.1 of Erysipelotrichaceae bacterium. Lineage (GTDB taxonomy): Bacteria > Bacillota_I > Bacilli_A > Erysipelotrichales > Erysipelotrichaceae > Colivicinus. The sequence continues at coordinate 597 of JAZPYW010000008.1, read as the reverse complement.
CCCGATGCATTTTGTTTATTTGTTTTCCCAGCGTTTCTTCAATACGAAGGCCGCATCTTTCGGCTGTCTTTCTCTCGTGAAGACGCCCTTCTTGTTTCCGTTGACCCGGAAGATACCTTCCGTCGTCTGGAAATCCGCAAAGTTCCAGACCAGTTCGCCCTGGATGAAATCATAAGTATCGAATACTTCGAAGTTTCTTTCCAGATATTCGCACTGGTATTCCTGAGACCACATGACGCTTGGAAGCTTATGCTCGGTAGATAATGTATCAGTACCGAATTCCGTGAAGACGAACGGGACATTGAGTCCTTTTTCCTTCCATCTTCTCATCTCATCATGGAACTTGTAGATGGCGTCATCGATATCCGGACCGCCGCTGATATACCAGCCGTAGTAGCGGTTCAGGCACATGAAGTCGCACAGCATGTAGCACTGGCACTTTTCCGGTGCGGAGTTCTTTTCAAAGGCTCCGGTCAGAGGACGATGCTGAGGATCGAGCTCTCTGGCTCTTTCGAATACTTTGGAAAAGTAATCGTGAGAATAGGTGCTGGTCGTCTCCGGTTCATTGAACAGAGAGAAGGAGAAGACGGACGGATG
>JAZPYW010000007.1:0-7373 GCA_045544415.1 Erysipelotrichaceae bacterium | reverse complement strand
GGCAAAGGAATCGGACTGAGCGTTGTGATGAGACAGATCGATATCCAGATAGTCGCATACATTGTTCAGTTTGTGATGATATAGTTCCGGAAAGACCTTCCTTGAGATCGTTACCGTATCGGCATAGCGGTTATGGAAGTGTTCGAGACCGTAGACGTCGCATACCGCATTGAGGACTCCGATATCGAAACGGACATTGTGGGCGATGATCAGCGAATCTTTCAGGATCTCCGCCAGTTTGTCGTAGTAGAAGAGGAACTCTTCCTCGTTCTCCACATCTTCTTCCTTCAGCATATGGATATAGGTATTGGTGAAGAAATTGTAGCGGCTGTGCGGTTTGATCAGCCATTCGAACGTATCGACGATCTCCCCTTCCTCGTAGATGGATATACCCAGAGAACAGGCACTGGCCATTGAGGCATTGGCTGTCTCGAAATCGATGGCGACGACTCTCATTTCTTGCCGGTCTTCTCTTTCTTGTCGGCCATATACTGATTGAGATCGGATTCATAGAGAGAGCGGGAGAATCCCTCGATATGCGTCGAAGATCCGTCGGTCAGAGATATGGATAATTCGTCGTAGGTGACGCCCCTCGTATAGTTCCAGGAAGTGACGTCTTCATAGTAGACGAGGAAGCAGTCGCTGTGATTGGCCTTATTGTAGAGGACCATGTATTCTTCCGAGAATTCGATGAGGACCCTCGACGGCAGAAAAGCGATGAAAGCCAGGAAGATGAAAGCCAGTCCGAAGCCGATGACCTTCGTCTCTTCGATAAAGGCCAAAACGACGGAAAAGACCGTCAGGATGGTCAGCAGTCCCATCGGCTTGGCATTGATCGTATTCAGGACCGTGCGGTTTACCGGCAGATTATAGATCTTCAGTTCCTTACTTTTCATAAATAAAGTATAGCATATGTGTTATTATGGGGAATATGAGTGAGAAAAAGGAATTCAAATACACCCTGATCCATCAGGACCGTTATTCAAAAGCGCGCAGAGGAAAGCTCAGGATCTTTGACTATGAGGTCGATACTCCGATCTTCATGCCGGTAGGAACCCAGGCTACGGTCAAGTTCCTCTCTCCGGAAGATCTCTACAATATCCATGCCGGGATCATCCTGGCCAATACCTATCATCTGTGGATCCGTCCGGGAGCCGAGACGCTGATCGAGGCCGGAGGCGTGCGGAAGTTCATGAATTACGACGGACCGATCCTGACCGATTCAGGAGGCTTCCAGGTCTTCTCTCTGGCAGATACCCGCAAGATCAAAGAGGAAGGCGTCACCTTCAAGTCTCATCTCGACGGTACGCGGATGTTCATGTCGCCGGAAGATTCCATCCATATGCAGGAAGCCATCGGTTCCGATATCGCCATGTCTTTCGATGAATGCATGCCGTATCCATGCGATTACGAGTATGCGAAACGCTCTGTTGAAAGGACCCTGCGCTGGGCAAAGCGCGGCAAGGACGCTCATACCCGTCCGAATCAGGCATTATACGGTATCGTTCAGGGAGGCGAATACGAAGACCTGAGAAGATACTGCGCCGAAGAACTCGTCAAGATGGATTTTGACGGCTATTCGATCGGCGGCACTTCGGTCGGCGAAACGAAAGAGACCCATTATAAGATGCTGGATTATACGATCCCGTTCCTGCCGGAAGACAAGCCGCGCTACGAGATGGGGATCGGTGCCATCAACGATATCTTTGAAGGCGTGGAAAGAGGCGTCGACATGTTCGACTGTGTCCTGCCGACCCGTATCGCCAGACACGGCACCCTGATGACTTCAAGAGGCCGCATCAACATCAAGAAAGCCATATACAAGAACGACTTCACCCCGGTCGATCCGGAGTGCGACTGCGAATGCTGCAGAAACTACACTAAGGCCTATATCCATCACCTCTTCCGCTGTGAAGAAGGTCTGGGAAACCGCCTGATGTCCATCCACAACCTGCGTTTCCTGATCCGTCTGATGGAAGGGATACGGAAAGCCATCGAAGAAGACCGCTTCCTCGAATACAAAGAAGAGATCCTGGGAAGATACGGTTTCGATGAGAGAGGATTCTGATGAAACTGAGTGATTTTGATTATGAACTGCCGGAGGAGCTGATCGCTCAGCATCCGGCCGATAAACGCGATGAGTCGAGGCTCCTCATCCTCCATAAGAACACCGGAGAGATCGAGCATAAGCACTTCTACGACATCATCGACTATCTCCATGAAGGAGATGTCCTGGTCCGCAACAACTCCAAGGTCATCCCGGCCAGACTCTACGGCACCAAGAAAGATACCGGGGCCAAGGTAGAGGTCCTCATCCTCAAGATGAACGGTGATATCTGCGAATGCCTCTGCGGCAATGCGAAGGCCATCAAGACCGGTACGACGATCATCTTCTCCGACAAGCTGCAGGGAGAATGCATCGAACGGAGAGATGAAGGGATACGGGTCTTCCAGATGAAGTATGAAGGCATCTTCTTAGAAGTTCTCAATGAAGTCGGAATGATGCCGACTCCTCCGTATATCCACGAGAAACTTATCGATAACGACCGCTATCAGAACGTCTACGCCAAACCTCTGGGTTCGGCAGCCTGTCCGACAGCCGGTCTGCACTTTACCGAAGAACTGCTGGAAAGGATCAGAGCCAAAGGCGTCGAGATCCTCGATGTGACACTCCACGTAGGACTGGGTACCTTCAAGCCGGTCAAGGAAGAAGAGATCGAAGACCATCACATGCATACGGAATACTACTGCATGGATCAGAAGACCGCTGATGCCCTGAATAAGGCCAAGAAGGAAGGCAGAAGGATCATCGCCATCGGTACGACATCCACCCGTACCCTGGAGACCATCATGAACCTCTATGGTGAATTCAGGGAATGTTCCGGAGATACGAACATCTTCATCTACCCTCCGTATGAATTCAAGGCCATCGATGCCCAGATCACGAACTTCCATCTGCCGAAATCCACGCTGATCATGATGATCTCGGCATTATGCTCAAGAGAGATGATCCTCCATACCTATGAAGTGGCCGTACAGGAAAGATACCGTTTCTTCTCCTTCGGCGATTCCATGTTTATCGACAATGAATAGCCCTCTCGGGCTATTTTTATTTGCATATTCTCCCGAAATCCGCTACAACATACTTGTATGAACTATTACCGTCTCCATCAGCAGGAAATGAAAGAACTGAACGGACGTCCGTCTCTTCTTTTCCATGTCTGCTGCGGTGTCTGTTCGGTCTATCCCCTGCAGTATCTGAAGGAACACTTCGACATCACGATCTTCTTCTCCAACTCCAACATCTATCCTTATGAAGAATACGGAAAGAGACTGGAAGCCCTGAGACAGTATCTGGATATCCTCAATGACGATTCGATCAAGCTGATCGTTCCTCCATATGACAATGCCTCCTTTACTGAAAAACTATCGGAAGTAAATGACGGGATCGAGGGAGGAAAGAGGTGCCGGAGCTGCTATAGGATGAGGATGGAAGAGGCTTATGCCTACGCGGAAAAGAATCATTACGATTACTTCAGCAGCGTCATGTCCATATCGAACCGGAAGAACGCCGACTACATCAATGAGATCGGCGAAGAACTTCAGAAGAGATATCCTCATACGAGATACCTCCATGCGGATTTCAAAAAGGGAGACGGGATCACCAGGAACGAAGCACTCAACAGGGAACTCGGTCTCTATCACCAGAACTACTGCGGCTGTGTCTTCTCGCAGCATTATACATCCGGAGAAAACGAAACGGTCTGTCCGAAATGACAGATCTTTTTATTGACACGGATAAAGATCAAATATATTATTAAAAAGTCTTACAGAACTGAAAGTATAAGGAAAATTTCTTTCATTTATACTTGACTGCCCGGTTTAAGTGTTGTAAGATGTAAAGGCTTAATGACTGGATCCGAAGGGATCTATATATTATGCTTAAGTTTGGCACGCATGGAAGTGTGTGCATGAAGGAAGAAAGGAGAAAGAGGAAATGCCGACAATCAACCAATTAGTTCGCAAGGGCCGTACAGCCAGGACCTGGAAGTCGAAATCCCCTGCTTTAAACAAAGGATTCAACTCCCTGAAGTCCCGTCCGATCAACCTGTCCTCGCCTCAGAAGAGAGGTGTATGTACACGTGTTGGTACAATGACCCCGAAAAAGCCGAACTCCGCTTTGAGAAAGTACGCCCGTGTCCGTTTATCCAATGGTATGGAAGTTACTGCCTACATCCCGGGTATCGGTCATAACCTGCAGGAACACTCCGTCGTAATGATCCGTGGCGGACGTGTCAAGGACTTACCAGGTGTGCGTTATCACATCATCCGCGGTACGCTCGACTGCGCAGGTGTAGATGGAAGAAAACAGAGCCGTTCTTTATACGGTACTAAGAGACCTAAGTAATCATGAAAGGAGATTAATATGCCAAGAAAAGGACATATAGCGAAAAGAGATGTACTCGTAGATCCGATCTACAACTCCAAGCTCGTTACGCGTTTAATCAACAAGATCATGATTGACGGTAAAAAAGGAGTTGCTCAGAACATCCTCTACAGTGCATTCGACATCATTGAAAAGAAAACAGGCCAGCAGCCGATGGAAGTATTTGAAAAAGCATTGGACAATGTCATGCCTGAACTCGAATTGAAATTAAGAAGAGTCGGTGGTGCCAACTACCAGGTTCCGGTCGAAGTTTCTCAGGAAAGAAGACTCACTCTCGGTCTGAGATGGATCGTCAACTATTCCCGTTTAAGAAGCGAAAAGACGATGGAACAGAGACTCGCAAATGAAATTATGGATGCCGCTAATGGTGCCGGTGCTTCCGTAAAGAAGAAAGACGACACGCATAAGATGGCAGAGGCAAACAAGGCGTGCGCTCACTATCGCTGGTAATGGAAAGGAGGATGTGCTATGGCTCGTGAATATACTTTAGAGAATACGAGAAATATTGGTATCATGGCCCACATCGATGCAGGAAAAACTACCTGTACCGAAAGAATCCTTTTCTTCACCGGAAAGACTCACAAGATCGGTGAGACGCATGACGGTGCCTCCCAGATGGACTGGATGGCTCAGGAACAGGAAAGAGGTATCACCATCACCTCCGCTGCCACGACAACATTCTGGGCCGGATCCAAGAACCAGTTTCCAAAGAACCGTATCAACATCATCGATACACCGGGACACGTCGACTTCACAGTAGAAGTTGAAAGATCCCTGAGAGTCCTCGACGGTGCCGTTACGGTCCTCGATTCCAAAGCAGGTGTTGAGCCTCAGACAGAAACAGTCTGGAGACAGGCTTCCACTTACAAAGTCCCGCGTATCGTCTTCTGCAACAAGATGGACGCTACGGGTGCGGACTTCATGATGTCGGTACGTTCGATCGGTAACAGACTCGGCGCGAAAGCTGCTGCGATCCAGATGCCGATCGGTGCCGAAAATACTTTCCGTGGTATCATCGATATCATCGAAAGAAAACAGTATATGTACAACAATGATCAGGGTACAGATATTACGGTCAAGGAGATCGACGCCCAGTACAGCGATCAGGTCGAAGAATTAAGAGCTAATCTGATCGAGATGCTGGCAGACTTCGATGACGACCTGATGGACAAGTTCATCATGGAAGAAGAGATCTCTGTAGAAGAGATCAAGAGAGTCATCAGAAAAGCCGTTCTTACTTCCGAATTCTTCCCTGTCCTCTGCGGATCCGCCTACAAGAACAAAGGTATCCAGCTGCTCTTAGACGCAGTCATCGAATACCTCCCTTCCCCGCTGGATATCCCGTCCATCAAGGGAACGCTTCCGAATGGCGAAGAAGCAGAAAGACATGCGAGCGATACTGAACCGTTCTCCGCTCTCGCATTCAAGGTCATGACCGACCCGTTCGTCGGAAGACTCACGTATTTCCGTGTCTATTCCGGTATCGCAACATCCGGCAGTTATGTCCTCAATGCAACGAAAGATGTCCGTGAGAGATTCGGTAGACTCGTACAGATGCATGCGAACCATCGCGCCGAGATCACTGAAGTCGACGCCGGAGATATCGCTGCTGCCGTAGGTCTCAAGAATACGACTACCGGTGACACGCTCTGTGATGAAAAGAGCCCGATCATCCTGGAATCCATGGTATTCCCGGAACCGGTCATCCAGATGTCTGTAGAACCGAAGACAAAGGCAGATAACGATAAGATGGGCATCGCTTTAGCGAAACTGGCTGAAGAAGACCCGACTTTCCGTACTTACACAGACGAAGAGACAGGTCAGACGATCATCGCCGGTATGGGTGAGCTTCACTTAGACATCATCGTCGACCGTATGAAGAGAGAATTCAAGGTCGAATGCAATGTCGGCGCTCCGCAGGTCGCTTACAGAGAAACGATCCGCAAGGCTGCAGAATGTGAAGGTAAATTCGTACGTCAGTCCGGTGGTAAAGGTCAGTACGGTCACGTATGGATCAAATTTGAACCGAACGAAGAAGGTAAAGGCTTCGAATTCATCGATGCCGTCGTCGGTGGTACCGTACCTCGTGAGTACATCAAACCTACTCAGGAAGGTCTCGTTGCCGCTCTCAACAACGGTCTGATCGCCGGTTATCCGGTCGTCGATATCAAGGCTACCCTGTTCGATGGTTCCTACCACGAGGTCGACTCTTCGGAAATGGCCTTCAAGACGGCTGCCAGCTTAGCGCTGAGAGAAGCTGCCAAGAAGTGTTCTCCGGTCCTCCTCGAACCGATCATGGACGTAGAAGTCGTCGTTCCGTCCGAGTACATGGGTACTGTCATGGGCGACATCATCAAGCGTCGTGGTCAGATCAGAGAACAGGAAGAAAGAGGCAATGCCGTAGCGATCCGCTGCTACATCCCTCTGTCCGAAATGTTCGGTTATGCTACGGATCTGAGATCGTTCTCTCAGGGACGCGGCAGCTACATCATGCAGATGGATCATTATTCAGAAGTACCGAAGAGTATTGCTGAATCGATTGCCAAGAAAAACGCCAGAGACTGATTGATTTCGTTCCGCGTTTTATCTTAAAATAAGTATTGTACATTAGGAGGAATAAATACAGATGGCAAAAGCAAAATTTGACCGTTCGTTAGAACATGTCAATATTGGTACTATCGGTCACGTTGACCATGGTAAAACTACTTTAACTGCTGCTATTACTAAGAGATTAGCAGAAAAGGGACAGGCTGAATTCAGAGCTTACGACCAGATCGATGGTGCGCCGGAAGAAAAGGCTCGTGGTATCACGATCAACACTGCTCACGTCGAATACAGAACTGAAAAGAGACACTACGCTCACGTAGACTGCCCAGGACACGCCGACTACATCAAAAACATGATCACAGGTGCTGCTCAGATGGAT
>JAZPYW010000006.1:0-3160 GCA_045544415.1 Erysipelotrichaceae bacterium | reverse complement strand
TTGGCCTCCGACTTGGCTGTGCTCATTCCTGCCGCTGGAAATACCGCGTCTATGAACGCAATGAACTGATCAGTGAAGAGAAGTGCCTCTTATCCATGTCTTCCAAAGATCTCCGGGCTACGGCCTATATCGAAGACCTCGTCAAATGCGGCGTGGCATCTTTGAAGATCGAAGGAAGGATGAAATCGGAATACTATATCGCTCAGGTCGTACGTACCTACCGCAAGATGATCGACAGGATCTATGAAAAGGGTTCTTTGAGCAATGAAGAGATCCGCTATTTTGACAATGAACTCATCAAGGCAGAGAACCGTCCGGCAGATGACGGATTCCTCAGCGGTGAGTGTGATAACTCCAAGCATCTCTACGGGGTGAACGGGGAAGGAGTCACGCACGACTATGTCGCCTATGTGCGCAATTATGACCCGAACCGCAATCTGGCCCTGATCGAAGTGAAGAACCGTTTCGGGATCGGAGATGAACTTGAAGTATTCGGACCGCGTCTGGAAAATACTCTGTTCACCAATGCCGTGATGTTTGATGCGGAATGGAAGTCTTTGGATGTCGCCAACAGACCGGCACAGCTCCTGTATATCCGTATGCCGGTAGGGGTAACGAAGGGCGATATGATCCGGAAGGTCCATCGCGGATGATCATCGAAGGAGCGATCGCGGTAAAGGCAGCTGTCCTTTCCGGAAAGAGAGACATACAGGAAGTCTATATCTCTTCTTCCAAGAAGACGAAAGACTTTCACTATATAAGAAGGATCTGCAGAGAAAGAATTATTCCTGTGCGGGAAATGAACGAACAGGAACTTTTTTCTGTGCTTTCGGGAAAGACCCACGGGGGCATCGGTGCTGAAGTATCGATCAGAAGAGAAGATGAGTTTACAGAGGGAGACATCCTGTTTCCGGACGGGATCGAAGATCCGTTCAATCTGGGCTATGTGATGCGTACGGCCTATGCCTTCGGAATAAAGAATATCCTGCTTCCAAAAAGAGATTATTCCACTATGGAAGCACAATTGCTGAAATCGAGTGCCGGTGCGTATGACTTTCTGAATATCCGTTTCCTTGAAGAAGGAGACCTGGAGAGATATAAAGAAGAAGGCTATCATCTGATGGGAATGTTCCGGGGAGAGGGAGCAGAAGATATCTTTGACGTATCCTTCCCGGAAAAGACGCTCTTCATTCTCGGAGGAGAGAAGAGAGGCATCAAGAAAGAAGTCCTGGCACTGTGCGAGAAGTATCTCTATATCTCCTATGGAAGCGACTTCCGCAATGCCCTGAATGCGGCTGCAGCGGCAGATGTCCTGCTGACACTGCTGTATAGGCAGAGGAGGAAGTCATGATCACATCACTGGAGAATAAACGGGTCAAGGACTGGTGCCGTCTGCATCTCAAGAAATACCGGAAAGGGGAATACCTGATCTATGAACCGGAGATCATTGAAGCAGCCCGGAAGTCCGGTCATCTGAAGACCCTCATCTATTGTGGAAAGGAACCGTTCTCCTTTGAAGATTCCGTAGAAGTAAGCAGGGAAGTCCTGGACAAGATCAATGAAGGAAGAGAAGGGGACTATGCGGCAGTAGCGGACTTCATTGAAGAAGTACGCGATCCGCAGAGGAGAGTTCTCATACTCGATCATCTTCAGGATCCGCTGAATATCGGACGGATCATGGAGACAGCGGTCCTCTTCGGTTTTGATTCACTGCTTCTTTCGGAAGGCTGTGCTGATATCTACAATGAGCGCTGTCTTGAAGAAAGCAAAGGCTCTCTCTATATGCTGAAGATCTATCATGGAGACCTCCTGGAAGAGATTCCGAGGCTTCAGGAAGAAGGATTCAAGGTATATGCGACGGGGCTCAGAGGAGAGACCAAAGAACTCTACGACGCAGAAAAGAGCGATAAAGTCGCAGTCATATTAGGCAACGAAGGATCGGGTGTCCGTGAGGAAGTCATGGATATCTCGGATGAGATAATAAAAATCGATATGGACAATATCGATTCTCTGAATGTAGCGATGGCTGCAGCGATCTGTGCACACTATTTCAAGCTTCTCTAGTAATAGACCGGAGTAAAATCCCGTTCTCCTTCCTTGAGAGGCTTTTCTTTTATCGCATAGTCGTAGATCTGTATGAAACGCTGCGGTTTGAAGCATTCTCCCAGGAAGGCATCGAGATCAGCATCTTCTCCCTGTATCTCTGCTTCGACATTCCCGTTGGAAAGATTGCGGCAATAGCCGGTGATCCCGTGTCTCTTGGCGATGTTCATCAGTGTCCAGCGGAAACCTACACCCTGTACGATACCGCTGAAGACGATATAATATCTTTTCATATCTTTATTATTTCATATCTTTCTTTTCAGAAAAAAGAGATTTCGGTAGAATAGTAGTGGAAAGAGGTAAATATATGTTCCATGTAGTGATCACCAAAAACAAAGAAGAACTCGCTAAAGAAGCATTCGCAGTAATGAAAGAATACCTGAAACCGGGAAAAGTATTAGGTCTTGCGACCGGTTCCAGTCCGCTGGGTCTCTATGCGGAGATGGTAAAAGACCACAAAGAGAACGGTACGAGCTATAAGGATATCAAGACGTTCAATCTTGATGAATATGTCGGTCTTCCGAAGACACACAGAGAATCCTACTACCGTTTCATGCATGACAATCTCTTCAATTACCTGGACATCCCGGAAGAGAACATCCACGTTCCATCCGGTTTAGGAGAAGACCTCGAAGGACAGTGTGCCGCTTATGATGAGATGATCGACAAGGATCCGATCGATATCCAGTTATTGGGTATCGGTACCGACGGACACATCGGTTTCTCCGAGCCGGGTACACCGTTCGATCAGGGAACTCATGTAGCTGTACTGGCAGAATCCACGAGAAGAGACAATCAGCGCTTCTTCAATGACCTGAATGAAGTCACACCGGAAAAAGCCTGCACGATGGGTCCGAAGACGATCATGAAGGCTAAGAAGATCCTGATCATCGCCAATGGTCAGAATAAGGCGGAAGCGATCCGGAATATGATGGAAGGACCGGTCGATGTGAACTGTCCGGCTTCGATCTTACAGTGCCATCCGGATGTAGCGGTCGTCATCGACGAAGAAGCTGCTTCCTTACTCACGAAAAAGTATTAAGAATGAGCGGGTAAT
>JAZPYW010000005.1:0-1507 GCA_045544415.1 Erysipelotrichaceae bacterium | reverse complement strand
ATCTTCTTTGTATTCATAAAGACATTCTAACACATTATGATACAATAAAAATATGGAACTGCTCGCCAGTCTGAGTAAGACGGAAAATCTGAAACGCATACATCTGGCAGGTATCGACGGCATCATTTTCGGTTCGCTGTTCTCATTGAAAAACAGCTTTCCGGTCGATGTTTTTTTGAATATCATGAAGTACTGCGATGAGACGGGATTGAAGAAATATGTGGTCATAGACAGCTTTATCTCCGAAGAAGATAAGGGAGATCTCTATACGTATTTTGACCTGCTTTTACGCTGCAAGGTAGATGGTATCTACTTCCATGATCTGGCCGTCTATGATGTCGCTTTGAGCTATGATGCGACAGAACTTCTGATCTATGACGGACAGTCCGTGATGACGAATTCGGTCGATGCGGCCTTCTTCCTCAATCAGGGGATCAATGGTGTCGTCTTAGGCAGAGAACTGAGATTAGATGAAGTAGCCGATATCATCTCCGAACATCCGAATCAGCTGGATATGCAGATATTCGGAAGATTCCGTATGTCCTATTCCAAACGGAAATTCCTAAGCAATTATTTCAAGGAGATCGGACAGGAGAGAGACGTGCAGAACGACCGTTTCCTGAGCCTGATGGAAGAGACGAGAACCTACCGTATGCCGGTATTCGAGAACGAATACGGAACACAGATCTTTACCGATTTCGTCTTTGAGATGTATAAGCAGTGGCCGGTGCTCGGACCGTATCTGAAGAGAGCTATCATCGATGATTCCTTCCTTCCGAATGAACTCTTTTTCAAGGCGATCCATGACTATCGGCGTCTTACCAATGAAAATGTCGAATTCATGAAGAATTCTCTTTATAACGATTATCCTCAGATCGGATTATCTTCCGGTTATTTCTTTGAGAAAGTGACACTGGGCAAAGATGACGAAAAAGATTGAACTGTTAGCACCCGCAAAGGATCTTGCGAAAGCGAAGATCGCGATCATGTATGGCGCTGATGCAGTATACGTCGGCGGCAAGTCTTTTTCATTGCGCTCCCGTGCTTCCAATTTCTCTCTGAATGACCTCAAACAGCTCGTATCCTTTGCGAAGGGATATGATGCGAAAGTATATGTGACGGTCAATATCGTCTTCCATAACGAAGATTTCCCGGGTGTACGGGAATATCTCTGCGACCTCGAATATATCGGTGTAGACGGCATCATCGTCTCGTCCTTAGGTCTCGTGCAGATCGCCAAACAGGCTGCTCCAAAACTGGAGTGCCACATCTCGACCCAGCTTTCCACCTGCAGTTCCGGTGCTGTCAATACCCTGAAGCTCTGGGGTGCCGATCGGGTCGTACTGGCTAGAGAAGTCCCTATGAAGGACATCCGTTCCATCGCCTCCAAGACCGATGTACCGTTAGAGGTCTTCATCCACGGAGGTATGTGTTCCAACTATTCCGGCAGATGCACCTTATCCAACCGTATGACCAACCGTGATGCGAACCGGGGAGGCTGTGCTCA
>JAZPYW010000004.1:0-9502 GCA_045544415.1 Erysipelotrichaceae bacterium | reverse complement strand
GTCAAGAACTAATCTAATCAAAACAGTTTTACAGATGAAGGCAGTTGTTCATTCTGACTGCCTTCATTTTTTCTATGTAAGGGGAGTGTACATATGGAAAAAACAAACGATTGTGTGAAGTTGAATCTGTTTGATGACCTGAGCGACCTCGATTATCTCCGCCTGACAAAGCTGCAGAGCACCCTGTACAAGATCATCCATTTCTTCAAGGGGATCCCATCTTATCTTGCCGGGATCTTCCGGGCGATCGGCGCTTTCTTTGTCCGGTGCTTCAAGGGGATAGGAGTCGAGTTCGCGGATCTCGGTTCAACTTTCAAAAACGGAGACTGGAAAACAAAGGTCTCCTACCTGGTCATGGGCTTCGGTTCGATCGCCAGGGGACAGATCCTGAGAGGTATCCTGTTCCTGGTATTCGAGATCGTATTTATCGTCTACATGGCCACTGCCGGTCTCCACTGGCTGGGAAAACTCGTTACATTAGGCGATGCGACATCCCACATGGAATACAATCCGGTATTGGATACGTATGTGCGTGTTGCAGGGGATGACTCCTTCAAGTGTCTCTTGTACGGACTCTTGACCGTCATCTTCATCCTCTGTTTCATCTATACATGGAGACTCAACATCCGTCAGAACAAGCAGGCGGAAGAGCTCCTTCGTCTCAAGAAGAAACTCGCTACGGCAAAGGACGACGTCCATTCGCTCGTAGATGAGTCCTTCCACAAGACACTGCTGGCTTTACCGCTTACCGGTATCGCCTTCTTCACGGTATTCCCGATCATCTTCATGATCCTGGTTGCCTTTACGAACTACGATGGAGCCCATGACGGCTATTCCAACCTCTTTACCTGGGTCGGAATGACGAACTTCAATGCGCTCTTCAATTTCAAGGCCGGTTCCAACAACCTGTCTCTGGCCTTCGGAGAGATCCTCTCCTGGACGCTGATCTGGGCCTTCTTCGCTACCTTCACGAACTACTTCCTGGGTATGTTCGTAGCGATCATGATCAATAAGAAGGGTATCAAGTTCAAGAAGCTATGGAGAGGCATCCTGGTCCTCACGATCGCGATCCCGCAGTTCATCTCCTTACTGTATGTATCGAAGATGTTCAGTGCATCGGGTCTCGTGAACGGCCTGCTGATGAAGTTCGGTTTCATCAAGGATACTACTCAGCTGGTGCGTTTCTGGGAGACTTCCAATCTGGCAAGAATCATGGTCATCGTCATCAACATCTGGATCGGTATCCCGTATCTGATGCTGATAAGTACCGGTGTGCTGATGAATATCCCGGCAGACTTATACGAATCTGCCAATATCGATGGAGCCAATGCCTTCCAGCAGTTCTTCAAGATCACGCTGCCGTATATGCTGTTCGTCACAGGTCCGTATCTTCTGACTCAGTTTATCGGCAATATCAATAACTTCAACGTCATCTACCTGCTGACGGGAGGTGGACCGGACAACCTGAAACTGCTGACCTCAGCCGGTGCTGCAGGCGATACAGACCTGCTGATCACCTGGCTGTTCAAGATCACCATGGGTGCGGAATCCAAATACTATCTGGCATCCGTCATCGGTATCATGATCTTCGTAGTCGTATCCGTATTATCGCTGATCGTCTACAATGTCATGCCATCGACCAGAAATGAGGAGGACTTCTCGTAATGACCACCAAGAAACAGCATATGGGCTTAAGAGCCAAGACACGTCTGTCCAACGGGATCATCTACGCGATCCTCATCATCATGTCCGTCATCTGGCTGATCCCGTTCGTCTTCATCCTTCTCGAATCCTTCCGCTGTGAATCCACCTATCAGGTTGGCTATGTCATTCCGCAGCGCTGGGGCCTCGACAACTACATCAACCTGATCCGAAATACCGATTTCGTCAAGTGGTATACGAATACCCTGATCATCGGTATCTGCGTAGCCGTCATCCAGACCGTCATTGTTCTCTCGATGTCCTACACCTTATCCAGACTACGTTTCAAAGGAAGAAAAGGCCTGATGAATATCATGCTGGTACTGGGCTTCTTCCCGGGCTTCCTTTCCATGATCCTGCTGTATAAGGTACTGAGCTGGGTCGGCCTGACCGGAGCGAATTCCGTACCGGGTCTGATACTCGTCTATGTCGCTTCTTCCGGTATGGGCTACTACGTATCCAAGGGCTTCTTCGATACGATCCCGCGTTCACTGGATGAGGCAGCACGTATCGACGGCGCTACGAGACTGCAGGTCTTCACCAAAGTCATCATGCCTCTGTCCAAACCGATCGTCATCTATACGATCCTGACAGCCTTCATGGGTCCTTGGGGCGACTTCATGTTTGCAAGATATATCGCTCATGCGACTTCTGCCGGTATGAACGTGGCAGTAGGTCTGCAGAATATGATCTCTACACCGATGTCTCTGGCAGCGAACTATACGATGTTCTGTGCGGGCGGTGTACTAGTCGCTATTCCGATCACAGTCCTCTTCATGTGTCTGCAGAAGTACTATGTCGAAGGTGTGACCGGCGGTGCAGTTAAAGGATAAAGGAGGGTAAAAAGATGGCTGAAGTCATATTAAGAAATGTAAAGAAAATCTATCCGAACTCCGGAGCATCCTCTCACAGGACTTCCAATCTGGAAAAGACGGAAGACGGTGTTCTGGCTGTCAATAATTTCAATCTTCATATCAAAGATAAAGAATTCGTCGTATTTGTCGGACCTTCCGGATGCGGTAAATCGACGACATTACGAATGATCGCAGGTCTCGAAGAGATCTCCGGCGGTACGATCGAGATCGACGGCGTCGTCGTCAACGACCTGCAGCCGAAGGATAGAGAGATCGCTATGGTCTTCCAGAACTATGCGCTCTATCCGCATCTGACCGTCTTCGAAAACATGGCCTTCCCGCTGCGTTTAAAGAAGATGCCTCAGGATGAGATCTACGAGAGAGTCACGAACGCTGCCCAGATCCTCGGTATCACCGATTATCTGAACCGGAAACCGAGAGCTCTTTCCGGCGGTCAGAGACAGAGAGTTGCGATCGGACGTGCTATGGTCCGTGATTCCAAAGTATTCCTGATGGATGAACCGCTGTCCAACCTGGATGCGAAACTCCGTAATCAGATGCGTGCCGAGATCATCCAGCTGCGCAAGAAGATCGATACGACCTTCGTCTATGTCACACACGACCAGACAGAGGCCATGACCTTAGGCGACCGTATCGTCATCATGAAGGACGGTATCATCATGCAGGTAGGTACACCGGATGAAGTATTCGATATGCCGGCAAACCTCTTCGTAGCCGAATTCATCGGTGCTCCGAAGATGAATACCTTCAAGACGAACCTCATCAAAGAAAACGGCGAATACTACGTTACACCGTTCGGCGCCAAGATCCATGTCGACGGTACGAAAGGGGAAGAACTCAAGAAGAGAAACATCGCTCCTCAGGAAGTCATCCTCGGTGTACGTCCGGAACATATGGCCATTGCGAAAGATGATTCCAACAAGGATATCGACTGTGAAGTCGTCGTCAATGAAATGATGGGTTCTGAACTTCATCTCCATGTGAATACGAAAGACGATACAGCACTCATCGTCCGTGTACCGACTGTCGATCTGTCGCATGAAGAGAGAAATTCTCTTACCAACGGCAAGAAACTGAAAGTCACCTTCAAGGGAAATGTCATGCATTTCTTTGATGCGAAGACAGAAAAGAATCTCTTAGTCGATTAACAGAAAGAAAGAGGAACGCTGTGTTCCTCTTTTTCTATCCCATCATAAAAATAAAGGGCTTGTTACACAAGCCCTTTTGCTTTGTCAGAGCGCTTTTCGGAAGAGACGGTCGAGTTCTTCGATGATCTTATCCTGAGCGTAGTGTTCCCTGGCATAGGAAGCGATCTTCTTCCGCCAGGAACCGTCATCCTCTTCTGCTCTTTTCAGCGTAGAAATGACTTTTTCAGCCAGATCTTCCGGATCTTCCGGAATGACGAGAGCACCGACCGAATCATTCACGAAGTCCGGCAGACCGCCCTGATCGGAGGCAATGACCGGTGTACCGCAGGCCATCGCTTCGATCGCTACGAGTCCGAACGGTTCTCTTCTCGAAGGAACGAGATTCACGTCGGCGATATTATATAGTTTCCGCAGTTCTTCCTGAGAAACGTTCCCCAGAAAGCGCACACTTTTCAGACCGAGTTCTTCCGCAAGTGAATGCAGGATCTCCTTTTCGTCTCCGTCTCCGGCAATCAGCGTCAGAGAAGGGACAGTGTCCTCATAGATCTTCGCTGCTCTCAGGAGGATGTCGATCCCCTTGAAATTTGCCAGTTTTCCTGCAAAGGAAACGATCTGTCTTCCTTCGTATTCCTCTTCTTTGATGCCGTAGTGGTTCAGGACTTCCGGACGGCTGTATCGGTGCGGATAGAAGATCCCGGGATCGTAACCGTTGCGCATCATGACGATCTTTTCCTTCTCCTCAGGGAAGCGTTCCTCGATGAGGGCGCAGTTGTCTTTCGAGATCGAGATCACCGCATAGGAAGCTTTTATGGCCTTCTCAGCGTATTTTCTGAGATCAGGCCACTTATCATAACCCATCAGGTCTGTTCCATGAGCTGTCAGTACGAGCGGTTTTCCTTTTCCGACTGCCAGAGAAGGGAGGATCCATACATGCTGACCGTGAATGATATCCGGATCAAAGGTACTGATCTCTTCGTCGATCGCTTTCTCGAATGCATCGCAGTACTGCCCGAGTTCCTCTTCATTCAGATCGGCGAAAGTCGTGATGCTGCGGGGGTGAGAAGTGAAACACGGAAAGTTGAAAGGCAGAGCTCCTTCGATTGTCTCTTTGCCTGTGTCCGATGTAAAGAAGACCGGATGGAGGGAGATCCCTTCCGGTTCTTTGAACTCTTTCGTGTTCTCCGGCAGGATAATATGTACTTCATGTCCGAGATCGCGGAGGTGGACCGCCAGGTTTCTCGTGTAGGTACCGCTTCCCGATCCGGCAAGAGGAAAGTGATTGATCATCAGTATCTTCATGAAACTTCTCCTTTTCTATTTCATAAGCACACTGGTCTGAGGGCCGATCGTCAGGATCCAGTTCTCATAGGATACGGTACCCTGACCGATATATTCGATGATCTCTTCCGGATGAAGTTCCATAGTGCTGAGATCATAGGTCTGTTCTGTAGTGCGGGTATTGTGCAGCAGATAGGTCGTTTCTCCTTCATAAGCGATCTTAAATCCGCCTACGTCCGTATTCTTCAGCGTATAAGGAGAATATTCTCCTCTGGCGATCTGCGGATAGCGGTTGCGGAAGGAGATGACCTTCGCATAGTAGTGATAGAGAGAATCCTTGTTGGCGAGATGTTCCTTGACGGTACCGTTGGTCTGTTTGGAAGCTTCGAAGGTCGTTCCCTCCGGATCCTTCACGGTATCTCCGTCTCCCCATAACATCGCCAGTCTTCTGTTGGCATCTGTATTCGCTGCGCCTCTCGTGCCTTTTAAGCCGATCTCCTCGCCGTAATAGAGGAAAGGTGACCCGGGAGTAAGCAGATATACATTCGCAGCCATATGGGCCTCAAATGTGGCCACACGGAGGTATCCGGCAGCACGGTCCATATCGTGATTGGCGATGAAGGAGATCATCATCGCATCTTCATTCACATCTTCCAGTTTCTTCTGATAGGAAGAGACATAGTTCGAATAGACGTTGACATTTCCTTTCTTGGCAGCCGTAGCGATCTGTCCTTCTGCCTGAGACATCGAGAAGTCGAAGCAGTTCATCGCCGTATTATACGGGATCGTCTCGGCATCGGCCGACCATACTTCACCTACGGTATAGATGTCCGCTTTCATCTCCTTGAGCTTGCCCATATACCATCTCCAGAAGTTGACGGACTTGGAGTTGTCTCCGTAGTAGATATATTTGGCTGCATCGAAACGGAAACCGTCGATGCCCAGATCCAGATAATACTGAGCTACTTTCAGCATCTCTTCCCGGACATCCCAGTTGTCGTAATCGAGTTCCGGCATATCTCCCGAGAAATTGCATTCATAATACCAGGCGGTATTCTCCAGACGCTGATAGGTGTGTCCTGCTTCCATCTCATCGGTGGAGACACAGGTGTAATAGTTGTAGTACGGATCTTTTGTATCGCCTTTCTGACGGGCTGTTTTGAATTTCAGGAACCAGTCGTTCCGGTTGGAAGTGTGGTTGATGACCATATCCAGGATCACCAGCACATTCCGTTCATGGCATTCTTCTACGAGCTTCTTCAGATCGTCCATCGTTCCGAACTGCGGATCGATCTCATAGTAGTTCGCTACATCGTATTTGTGATAGGAAGGGGAGGTGAATACCGGTGTGAGCCAGATGCCCTGTATCCCCAAAGATTCTCCGGAATTGACATCCCCGTCATTGAGGTAGTCGAGACGTTTGATGATCCCCTGAAGATCGCCGATCCCGTCTCCATTGGAATCCGAGAAGGAACCGGTAAAGATCTCATAGAAGACCCGGTAGTTATCAGCGATCGGATCTTTTTCTTTTTTCGTGCATCCGCTCAGAAGACACAGCGCCATCAGCATCACCACCAGCAGTTTTTTCATTATTCCTCCGTAACGGAATTCAGCATCGCATCATCGATCTTGGCCCAGGCTCCGTTTCCTTCCCCGACACAATAGACATGCACGCCGACTTTGACCGTCTGTCCTCTCTTGACTTTGATACCGTCGATCGTGACGGTATCCCAGTTTCCATATCCCTGTATCGTGATCGGAGCTCTTCCGGCACCGTTGTCGTTGACGAAGGCATAGGCGTAGATATAGGTCTTGCCGCAGTCGCCGCCCATCATGGAGATCGTATACTTATAAGTACCTTTCTCTAATCCGGTCACTTCCTGATAGAGGTCGAAGTCGACCGAACCCATAGCTGCCGACCAGAAATGATAGTGCTGATCGCCGCTGAGGGAATCCATCGGCTTGTTCTCGACATAGAGTTCATCTGCGC
Organism: Erysipelotrichaceae bacterium; assembly: GCA_045544415.1. Classification (GTDB taxonomy): domain Bacteria; phylum Bacillota_I; class Bacilli_A; order Erysipelotrichales; family Erysipelotrichaceae; genus Colivicinus. The sequence goes on along the minus strand of JAZPYW010000004.1, from coordinate 2,510 downwards.
TTCCTCTTTCTTCCAGGACCCATCCTTCCGGAACTCTCGTTCCGTGTTCATCAGCTTCAAAGGAATAGTTCTCCAGGAAGTTGTATTCGATCATCGATACATAGCAGTGAGCCGTAAGACCGTCTGCTTCTCCGAGGATCTCGTAGGTCTTCGGACCGTTCGATCTCATCTCTTCTTCGTTATAGCTGTTCCAGGTAACGGAAACTTCTTTTCTCGAACCGTCGGTCATCAGGGCATTGACGGTATCCGGCAGGACGATCTCGCCGTTGAGATCTACGGCCATATTGACATCTTCGATCGCATCCGCCCGGACTTCCGCTTCATTTCCGCTGCGGCATAATGCGAAGAGCTTTAAGGATTCCAGCGGATGGCCGTCTTTATCGAAGAAGGCCTGATTGTCTACCGCCGATCCTCCATACCACTTTCCGGCATCCTCCGGATCATATTCTGCCGAATAGGAAGAGGCCCATCCGGAACCGAATTCCTCCCATTTCGCCAGATTCTCTTCATAGCTTGCTCCTCCGGCCGAGATCCAGGTGCCTTCCCAGTAGCAGACACCGATACCGTTCTTTGTATGGACGACCGTATCGATCACATCAAGGACGGAATTGGCCTGTCCCTGTACCGTATATGGATAATTCTTTACTACTGCAGAACCGTTTCCGATCGTATTGGCGAAGAAGTCACTGTCTTCCGGGGTATAAGCATACGAAGTCTCCATCACCATGACTTTCTTATCGTAAGTCGTTGCGATATCGTTCAATACTTCCTGCAGGTTCTCTAATGTGCCGTGCCAGTACGGATAGTAACTGGAGGCGAATACATCATAATCGAGGTCGTAGTAGGCCAGTTTTTTGGCGTAGTCCCTATAGGCCTGTCCGTTCTCCGGATTGGCGAAATGGACTGCTATCAATGCCTCCGGATAGACTTCCCGGACGGCCTTGGATCCGGCTCCCATCAGATGATAGATGATATTCATCCAGATCTTCTCTCCGGCCATAGCGCCGTTCGTCTCGTTTCCCAGCGATACCATGCCGACATCGACTTTCGCATCTTTCAGTTTCTTCAGAGAATCTCTGGTGAAATCATACAGGGCATCTTTCTTCTCTTCGATGCTCATGCCGTCCCATGCCTTCGGGACCATCTGTTTGCCCGGATCGGCCCAGAAATCCGAATAGTGGAAATCGACCAGCAGTTTCATACCGTACTTCGTCGCTCTCTTGCCGATGGCGACAGCCGTATCGATATCGCAGTTTCCGCCTCCGTATCCATGTCCTTCCGCATCGTACGGATCGTTCCATACTCTCACCCGGATATAGTTGATCCCGGATTCCGCCAGAGTCTTGAATACGTCGGTCTCCTTTCCGTTATAACCGTAATAGGTCACACCGCTGTTCTCTAAAGAGATGACCGAAGAAGCATCCATACCCATGATGAAGTCCTCCGGGATCCCTTCGATCTTACGCACAAAGAGCGTATCCGAAGAGTCCACAGGCGTGACCTTCCCGCTGCCGCAGGCGGAAAGTACCATCAGCAGCAGAAGCAGTGATACAAGCAGTTTTTTCATTTTGATAACCCCCGATGTAGTACTTTTTCATTATATTCTATTTTAAAAGAAAAGAGGCTTTTTTAAGCCTCTCGTTCTCATTTGAACCAGCTGACATCCTCCAGAGCCATGGCCCGGACTTTAGTACTTCCGTTATCATAAGTCACAGAGAGCACGACGCTCTTTTCTCCGGCATCATAGATCGTAAACAGCAGGGTACCGTCTTTTAACTGCGTTCCGAAAGATTCCTGGACCTTTCCCTGAAGTTCATAGATGCCCGGGATCTCTTTCGTTTCATCGATCTTCTCGCTGCAGATCGCAAAGAGGGTGTTGTCGTATTCGACCGTCTGTTTCGTCAGTTCGCCGTTCTCGGCGACATACAGGGTCTTTCCTTCGAGATTGTTCAGAGCATCTTTCAGAGAATAACAGGTCTGCGAAGAATGAAGAGTCTTGCAGACGACATAACCTTCTCCGGCATCCGTCTTTTCGTCTTTTACGACTTTGCAGGCATCCTTGAGCACCGGTGCATCATCGAATAACGGGAACTTCTCATAGGAGTAATCTCCGGTGTAGGTCTTGGCATCTTCTGCCCAGGAGAGATCGTATTCATCTCCCAGATAGACCGGCTCTCTCGTCTTCTTTTCGTCTTCAGCTCCGGAAGTTTCCTGTGTATCATCTTCTTTCGGGACCGGATCGGTCTTTCCGGATTCCTTCTTCTTCTGAGAACAGGAGAAAAGCAGCGTACATAACAGGATCACCATCAGCATCTGTAAAAATCTTCTTGTCATAAAACCTCCTTTTCCTCCATGATTGTATCGGACTATCTTTGATAACTATTATACCACAGCATTATTTATATTAAAAATCAGGCATACGGCGTTGACGGAAGGGGAAGTCATGGTATAATGATTGAGCATCGTTTCTGAGTCCGGGAAATCTCCGATCCCTCACCCGGATACGATCG
>JAZPYW010000003.1:0-23510 GCA_045544415.1 Erysipelotrichaceae bacterium | reverse complement strand
CGGAATGGAATCCCCTTCCTTCCAGCCTTTGAATACATACCCTTCCCGGGATGCATCCCGTATCGTCACTTCATCTTCCACAGTATAGGAAGAAGGATTCCGTTCATCGTTGACGCCTCCGTTCAGTACATAGGTGATCGGGTATTCTTCCGCTTTCCAGACGGCCGTGAAGGTCTTGTCGCCTGCAGAGCCCTTCGGGATATGATCGCCCTCTTCCCATTTCACGAAGTCATAGCCTTTCCGGACAGCCGGATAGATCGTCACTTCGTCCTGAGACGTATAGCTGTGCGGATTTCGTTCATCGTTGGTTCCCCCGTTCAGAACGTAATCGATCTTATAGACGGCAGCTTCCCATTCCGCTGTAAAGGTCTTTTCTCCGCTCGATCCTTTCGGGATGCGGTCTCCTTCCTTCCAGCCCTTGAAGATATAACCTTCCCTAGAAGGATCTTTGAGTGTGACATCATCTTCCACGGTGTACGTAGAAGGATTGTCCCTGTGGTTCTCCCCGCCGTTCAGTACATAACTGATCGGATAGGACTGCGGGGTCCAGGAAGCCTTCAAAGAGGCATTTCCCTTTCCGAAGGTGTAGGTCTTTCCGTTCAAAGTACCGTTCTCTTTTGTAAAGGTCCATCCCTGGAAATCATAGAAGTCTCTCGACGGATCGGCGATCTCGATGACAGATCCTTCGCTGCGTTCATAGGAAGCGTCACTGTTGAGCTTTCCGCCGTTTGGATCCAAGGTCAGCAGATAAGCCTGAGGCAGCAGACCGAAGGAAGTGAAGCCGATCTGGAACCACATCGTTCCATCGTCATTCCCCAGGATACCGACATAGATCTCCGCCTTGTCCTTGCCTTTCATCTCGTACGTGACATCGACGTTGTGTTTCGCCTGTTTATGATAGTAGACAGTTCTGCCGTTATGCGTTCCCGTACCGAAATCCTGCGGAGCGATCGAAGTGAATACTTCGCTGGCCGGATCGACCGGAGCAGAATACTCGATCGAATCGGAGTGATCAGTCTCGTTCGTCAATCCGTCTGCCGAAAACAGCAGATGTTCGCAGGAAGTATCGAAGACGATCTTCTCCCCGTTCGGGACTTTCTTCGTCTTATCGACATTCCGGTAGAAATAGACGGTGATCATCGTCTGCAGGGAATTCTCCAGATAGATGTCGAACGGTCTTCCCATACAGGAAAACATGAACTGATGCTGCTTATGCTGCACCAGACGGTCCATGATGATCTCGGCGCCGACCTGTTCATCGTAATACTTTCCCCAGTTTGGAGCCCAGAGGATGAAACGGTTCACGCTGTTGTCGACGTTCGGTTCGATATTCAGTCTCGTGCAGGTATCGTTCACTTTCCCCTCAAAGAGAAGATTCTGTCCCTGCGTGTCGTGTTTATAGACATACTTCGGATCATCATTCGATACCCCTTCTCCTTCAGAGAATACTCCGGACTGAAGACCATCTGTCTCATAATTGATGGTCGTACCCATCAGTTTCCGTCCGTTCCCCTTCAGCAATGACTTGTTTTCTTTCAGCGTATCTTCCTTAAGAGAATAGGCATCGCGTTTCAACTCCTGAAAATGACGCCATTCTCCGGCATCCAGAGAGAGGAGATAGTTATGATACTCTTCGCTGTCTTCTCCTCCCAGTTTCTCCAGGATCTCTTCGTAAGTGTCCGACGGCAGGATCTCTGTTCCTCCCGTTTCCCGTCCTTCTTCAGCCGATAGAGTTCTCATACTGCCGGCTGCCAGAAACAGGATCATCAGCATACATAGAATTTTCTTCATAAATTGCCCTCCGTTATATACTTGCGGGCAAAGTTCCCTTTTCCTACTTCAAAATGAAAAAAGATGGAGTTTTTTATTCCTCCATCTTTCCCTTCATCTCTTTAAAGATATTTTTACAGTTCACGATCACTTCTTCGCCATGATCTTCCAGATAGGATGTCAGCTTTTCCGCCGTATCCTTCGTATCCCGGTATTCCTTATCGGTGATGATCTTCTGTTTCAGCGCCTCATCCAGATCCCTTTCATCCAGGGTGTAGACCCTCTTTTTCTTATCGAGCACCACATCCAGAAACATATCCTCAAAGACCGGATCTGAAGGATCCGAGAAATCATTTCCCCGGTTCACATCGAAATAGACTTCCACAAAATCCTCTGCCTCATCGAACTGTACCGTAAGAAAGACGTTTCCCTTCCTCGGAACGATCATCAGCCAGTACTGTCCTTCTTTCTGTACGGTCTTTTCTCCGAAAGGTGAAGGAACGATGATCTCCTTCTTCAGTTTTTCGAAGCGTACCAGCAGACAGGTATAATCTTCATATTCTTTATAGACCTCTTTCCTCTTCAGGATATTGTTATCGTGATGCAGGAGGAGGTCCTTTTTCTTGATGGTAAGCATACCTATATTCTAACGGATATATGCGGATAACCGTAAAGAAAAGCTCTGTTTCCAGAGCTTCGTATACAGATGGTGCCGGTGCCGAGAGTTGAACTCGATTTTGGCCCTTACCAAGGGCCTGTAATAACCCTTATACTACACCGGCAGCAGGTCTCAGAGATACTTCTTCAGAATCTGATATACCCTGTTGATCGGTAAACCGATGATCGCATAGTAATCGCCGTTGATCCCGGTAATAAACTTTGCGGCATCCCCCTGGATCGCATAGGCCCCTGCCTTATCCAGCGGTTCATTCGTATTTACGTAATCCATTATCTCATAATCTGTCAGATTATCAAACGAAACTTCCGATGTTACGGAAAAAGTTTCCTTTTCCTTCGCAGAGAGAATGGATACCCCCGTAATGACTTTATGGGTCTTCCCGCTCAGCATCTTCAGCATGTGTACGGCTTCTTCTTTGGTCTTCGGTTTGCCGAGTATCTTTCCGTCGATCGATACGATGGTGTCCGAACCGATCACGACCGCATCTTTATTCATCTCATATACGGCATCTGCCTTCTTGAAGGACAGACGTTCGATCTCTTTTTCCAGAGGTCTCGTCTCATCGATCGTCTCATCGACATCAGCCGGATAGACTTCAAACGGGATCTTCAGTTCCGAGAGGAGTTCTCTTCGGCGCGGAGAACCCGAGGCCAGTATGAATCTAGTCATTGTGATTCCTCTCATAGATATAGTAGAGACCCTTGGTCACCAGATCCGGATCATAGTAATTGAAGACATTGAGATACGGAACGATCTTCTTTCCGAGGCCTCCGCAGGCAACGATGAACGGTTCGCTGTCCAGTTCGCTCTTCACACCGTCGATCAGATACTTCATCATGCCGACATAACCGTTGTAGATACCGACATTCATCGCATCTACCGTCGTATTGGCCAGGAAGGATCTCGGCTTTTTCAGCTCGAAGGAAGGCAGCAGCGCCGCATTTCCCCAAAGAGCCTGAGCTACCTTATGGAGTCCCGGAGCGATGATACAGTGCTTGAAACGGCCCTGTGCATCGATATGGTTGATGACTGTGCTCGTGCCCATGGATACGACCAGGATCTCTCTTTTGAAGAGATGGTAGGCGTAGGCATTCATGACGATGAGGTCGTCCCCTACTCCGTCCGGATCCGGTACATCGAGGCTGATCCCGTAGTTGTCGTGAGGATTGATGTCGATGATCCTGTCTTTCGGTACGAAGAAACATACGGCCCTGTATACCTTTTCATAGAGTTCCGGCACGACACTGGAGATGATCGCATCCGTGATCACTTCCTCGCGCAGGCCTTTCTTATACAGAGAAGACATGATCAGACTCTTGTAGTCGGACTGCTTATTGTCGTATACACCGAAAAAGAGCTCATTGTAATCTTCATAAAGCCCGATCTTGATGCTGGTATTCCCTAGATCTACCGTCAGTAACATGCCATCTCATTATAACGCTCCTCAATTGCAATTTCCAGTTGAATATTATAAACTGAATAAGCATTCCGGGATTGGCGGAATTGGCAGACGCGCCAGACTTAGGATCTGGTGGGCGACCGTGGGGGTTCGAGTCCCTTATCCCGGACCATAGAGAACATCAGCCTCGCAAGAGGTCTTTTTTATTGCGCGGATATATGCATCTTATCACCCAAAAAGGATATTTCCCGTTATAATAGTGATAGCGGTTTCAAGGATTTGAAACATATCCAATCAATTATTTAGGAGGAAATCATTTTGTCTACGAAAACTGGTTTATCAAACCGGGCGAAATGGCTCTACGGCCTCTGCCTCATGGGAGGTAACTTCGTCTACATGCTGACATCGAGTTTCACGGTGATGTACTATGAGACTTATCTCGGTCTTCCGGCTGCCTTCGTCGGTGCCGTCCTCATGGCTGCCCGTGTCTTCGACGCAGTCAACGACCCGCTTACCGGGATCATCGTCGCCAAGGTCAATACCCGCTGGGGAAAATTCCGTCCGTGGATCTTCTCCGGTGCTGTCGTAAACGCGATCGTACTGTATGCATTATTCGCCGTACCTCAGTCCATCTATACGAGAGAAGGTTCTCTGATGATCTGGTGTGCCGTGATGTACCTGCTCTGGTCGACTACATATGACGCCTACGATATCCCGATCTGGTCCATCGTTCCGGCTGTTACGGATCAGGGTCCGGAAAGAGAAAGCATGGCTACGATCGGCCGTACCTTCGCATCCATCGGCTGCGGCATCATCACGGTCGTCGTTCCGATCATCGTTCCGCTGCTGGGCGGCGGCGATGCCAACAACTATTCACACTGGATTGCCGGCTTCAAATGGTTCACTTTAGCTGTCTGTGTCTACTACATCGTATCCAGCCTGATCTTCTGTCTCAACATCAAGGAAAAGAACCGTGTAGAAGAAGAAAAGTCCCCTTCTATCGGTCAGATGTATAAATCTTTACTGTCGAATTCCCAGGCCATCGTCATCGTCATTGCGATCACGGCCGTCAATATCGGTACCGGCATCACGGCCAACCTCATGCCGTACTTCCTGCACTTCGATATCGGCGGAGCCAACTGGAACTCCAATTATTCGCTGATCACTATGGTCATCTTCGGATCCCAGGTCCTCGGCATGATGGTCGTCTATCCGCTCATCCGCCGTTTCTTCGATCGCAAGGGCATCTTCCGTTTCTCCCTGATCATGTCGATCGCTGCCTACGGCATCCTGCTGATCTTCACGATGATCAAGCTCCAGAACATCTACTTCCTCTTCATTCCGTCCTTACTGATGGGCGTATCCACCGGTATGCTGAATATCCTCACGACGGTCTACCTGGCTGACTCTGTCGACTATGGCGAAGTCACCAACGGCCGAAGAGATGAATCCGTCGTCTTCTCCCTGCAGACCTTCGTCGTCAAGCTGGCCAGCGGCATCTCTGCCGGTATCGCCGGTCTCGTCGTCACCCTCATCGGTCTCAACACTTCCGAGAACGCCTGGTTCGATCATCTCAATTCCGAAGGAACACTGATCACGCTGAGAGTCATCATGTCGTTCGTACCGATCGCCTCTCTCGTATTCGCCCTGTTCTATTTCATCAAGAAGTTCATTCTCGATGAAAAGAAGATGGAAGAGATCTCGGCCCTTCTCAAAGAAAAAAACGCTTAGTATCAGGAAAGTCTCATCCGAGACTTTCCTTTTCAAATGAGGGATAAAGTAATAAAATTGTAGAGTAAAACAATGGAGGAATAATACACATGACTGCTTGGAATGATCTCGACAGGACCGTGTCCTATGAGAAACTGAAAGAATGCAGACCGGCTGACCTTACGGATGTCCTTTCCGGAGAAAAAGGCGGCGAACGGGTAAGAAAGTACCATGTACCTATGGCAGCAGGACTGACTTATTACTATGCGGCAAAGTCCGTAGATGAAAAGACGATCGACGTCCTTCAGGAACTGGCGGACGAACAGGAAGTCACTCAGAAATACGAAGAACTGTACAACGGTGCAGTGATCAATACCGGTGAAAAGAGACTGGTCCTTCATCAGCTCTGCCGCGGACAGCTGGGAAAAGATGTCTATGCGGACGGTGTCAATAAACGCGAATTCTATCTGAACGAACAGAAGAAGATCGCTGCCTTTGCGGAAAAAGTCCACAACGGCGAGATCGTTAATGAAAAAGGCGAGAAATTCACGGAAGTCGTACAAGTCGGTATCGGCGGAAGCGACTTAGGACCAAGAGCGATCTACATCGCATTAGAGAACTGGGCAAAGAGAAACGGAACGCTGAAGATGAAGGCGTCCTTCGTCTCCAACGTCGACCCGGATGATGCTTCGGCGATGCTGGATAAAGTCGACCTCGCCCATGCCCTCTTCATCGTCGTCTCAAAGTCCGGAACGACTCTGGAAACACTTACCAACGAAGCTTTCGTCAAGAACGCTCTGGTAAACGCCGGGCTCGATGTCGGCAAGCATATGCTGGCAGTAACGAGCGAGACTTCTCCTATGGCAAGAAATGAAGGCTACCTCGCTGCCTTCTTCATGGATGACTATATCGGCGGACGCTATTCTTCTTCCTCCGCTGTAGGCGCTGCCGTTCTCTCTCTGGCCTTCGGACCGGAAGTATTCAATGATTTCCTGAACGGAGCTCATGAAGCCGATGTCCTGGCAAAAGAAAAAGATGTCCGTAAGAACGCTGCACTGCTGGATGCCCTGATCGGCGTCTATGAACGCAATGTCCTCGGTTATGAAGCGACAGCAGTACTGCCGTATTCTCAGGCTCTGAGCCGTTTCCCTGCTCATCTGCAGCAGCTGGATATGGAATCGAGCGGTAAATCCGTCAACCGTTTCGGTCAGAAAGTCACATATAAGACCGGGCCGATCGTCTTCGGTGAACCGGGAACTAACGGTCAGCATTCCTTCTATCAGCTCCTCCATCAGGGCATGACTATCATCCCGATGCAGTTTGTCGGATTCCGTGAATCCCAGCTCCATAACGATGTCGTGATCGAAGGAAGCACTTCCCAGAAGAAATTAGCGGCCAACGTCGTCGCTCAGATCATCGCCTACGCCTGCGGAAAAGACGATACAGATCTCAATAAGAAGTTTGACGGCGGACGTCCTTCCAGCATCATCATCGGTGATGAACTGGATCCGAAAGCCTTAGGCGCTCTGTTAGCACACTTCGAGAATAAAGTCATGTTCCAGGGCTTCCTGTGGAATCTGAACAGCTTCGATCAGGAAGGTGTCCAGCTCGGTAAAGTACTGGCCAAGAAAGTGCTGGCTCACGAGACAGACGGTGCCCTCAAGGAATTCAGCGATCTCTTCAATATCTAAGAATAAAGCCCTGTGAAAACAGGGCTTTAAAAAAGTCTCCGAAGAGACTTGCAGGAACAATGGTCGGAATGACTGGATTTGAACCAGCGACCTCCTCGTCCCGAACGAGGCGCACTGCCAAGCTGTGCTACATTCCGAATGCTTTTCTATTATAGCACCATTATTTGAAAATCAAAGACTTTTTTCCATTTTTCGGAAAATAGCTTTATTACAGGAGAATATCTATGAAGAAACTGTCGGGAAAAAGCTGGGCGACCATCATCATCTTCGGACTGATCGGTCAGATCGCCTGGGCCATCGAAAACAATGAATTCAATCTCTTCCTCTTCAACTATATCGGCGGATCTACCGGAGATATCGCGGCGATGGTCGCCTGGTCTGCCGTAACCGCAACTGTGACGACGCTGATCATGGGTACCCTTTCGGACCGTATGCCTTCCCGCAAGATCTTTCTGTGCGGCGGATACATCCTCTGGGGAATCTCCCTGCTGGCCTTCGCATTCATCTCGAGAGAAAACGTCGCGAAGTTCGTACCTGCCGAAAGAGTCGTATCGGCGGCTGCCTTCCTCGTCGTCCTGATGGACTGCGTCATGACCTTCTTCGGTTCTACCGCCAATGATGCCTCTTTCAATTCCTGGGTCACGGAATCGACGGAAGGAACGGTAAGAACGAAAGTGGAAGGTGTTCTCAATGCCTTTCCTCTTCTGTCCATGCTGATCGTCGTCGGCGCTTCCAACATCATCATCGAGAAGACGGGATGGCCGGCCTATTTCATCACCATCGGCATCCTCGTCATCCTCTGCGGGATCGCCGGTCTCTTCTTCGTAACAGAACCTGCCCGTACACCGGTATCTGACGAGACTCCGTTCTTCTCCTCCCTTCTCTACGGTTTCCGCAAAGAAGTCATCCGGGAAAACAAGAACTTCTACCTGGCCTTATCAGCCCTCTGTCTCTACAACATCGCTACCCAGGTCTTCATGCCGTATCTTTTCATCTACCTCAACAAGACCCTCGGTTTCGATACCCTGACCTATTCCGCTGTAATGGCCGTCGTCGTTTTAACTGCCAGTGTGATGGCGATCGTGCTGGGAGGCAGAGTAGACCGTTTCGGAAGAAAAAAGGCGCTGTACGCCTCGATAATCCTCTACGCGGTCACTTTATTCATCGTCGGCTTCCTGCGTTCCCCGATCCTCTTCGGGATCATCGGTTCTCTGATGATGATCGGCTTCGTACTGATCTCCATCATCCTGATGTCCGAGATCAGGGACCATACCCCTCTTCAGCATGTCGGCATGTTTCAGGGGATACGTCTGTTGGCCTATGTCCTCATCCCGATGGTCATCGGTCCGAATATCGGCGAGCTCATCAACACCCTCTTCCAGACAGGAACCTACGTCAACGATTACGGCGAGATCGGCAGCATCCCGGTCTCCGGCATCTTCTTCGCAGCTTCGCTTCTTTCCCTGCTGATCTTCCTTCCCGCAAGGAAACTCTTCGAGAAGAAAGACTGATACGCCGGACATTCTCATAAAAAAAGAGCCTTCATTTGAACTGCCCCACCGAAATGGGACACTCATAAAAAAGGACTCAACTGTTAAGGTATGATTCCCTGCATTCCATGGGAGTCATGCCTTTTAGTTTTCTCTGAGGTCTTTCATAATTGTAGAAGTAAATGTATCCTTCGATCATTTGAATGAGTTCTTCGATTGTTTTCGGGATCTCTCCCAGCTCCAGGCATTCGCTCTTGAGATGAGAGAAGAAGTTCTCGCAGCACGCATTGTCGTAGCAGTTGGCTTTCCTGGAGTGAGAGACGGTGATCCCTCTTTCATCCAGATATCTGATGTACTCGATATTGGTATACTGGAAACCCCGATCGGAATGAAGGATACACTCATGCGTAGAATCCCATTCATCATTTATTGCCTGATATACATTGTCCATCACCAGTTTCAGGTCATTAAAGCGGGAGATCCGATAGGCTATAATGGAATTGTCATAGAGGTCCTTGATCACGGAAAGATACAGACGGCCTTCCTGACAGTAAACGTAACTGATATCTGTCACCAGCTTTTCAAGGGGTCTGGAAGCAGAGAAGTTACGGGCGAGGACGTTGTCGCAGACGATCCTCGCTTTTTCGTTGGGATCCGCTTTTGTACAGCACTGATACTTCTTCTTTCTTATCGGTGAAGAAAGATTCAGGATCTTCATATACTTATGGACGGTCTTATCATTATAGACGACTCCGTATCTTCTTATGATCTCGTCCCGGATGAAGCGGTATCCCTTATAGGTCTCGTAGAAGATCTCCTCGATCTTATCGGCGAGCCAGTCATCGAAGGAATACCGTATCGGCCTTCCCAGTTTCAGCCAGCGGTAATATCCGGAAGAGGATACTTTCAGATACCGGCACAGTTTCGCTATCCTGTATTCTTCTTTCAGATCGTAGACGATCATATACTTCAGAGCTCTCCGCAGTTTTGCCGGAGAGCCTTCGCTTTTTTTAGTACGGCATTCTCCATCTTCAGATATTCGATCTGTTCGTCCTTGGACAGTTCCTCAAGGTTTACTTTCTTCTTTCTCCCTTTCTTTACTCCATCCTTGGCAGAAGCTTTTCCTCTGCCGTCCCGCTTGAGAAGTTCCGGATCTTCCTTATACAGTCCGGCCCATATTCTCAACTGTTCCTTGGAGCGAAGACCGAGTGTTCTGGCAGCGATGGACAGGCCTCCTATCTCTCCGTTCAGATACTTCTCTACAGCTTCCTTTTTGAATTCCGGAGAATACTTATTATTCTTTCTTCCTGTTTTTCCCATATAGAAAAATCCTCCTGTACTTTCAGTGTACAGGAGGATCTAAGGTCCTTTTTAATCACTGTCCATTTTCAGTGGGGCAGTTCAATTAATGAAGACTCTTTTTTTCGCTTAAAAGGGACTGTTACCAGGAATGGCCGCCTCCGCCTCCCGATCCGCCTCCGGAGAAGCCTCCGCCGGAAGAACCGGAAGATGAGAATCCTCCTCCCGAAGAACCGGAAGAAGAATGAGGTTCGCTGCGCATCGAAGAGGACAGAGAATTCATCGAATCTTCGATACGGTGATTCATACGGTCATAAGACGTATATCCGTAGTACCACTCCGGCGGTTCCATCGCGATACCGTCGAACTTCTTGATCCATTTCGAGGATACGCCTAAAACATAGGCATAAGGCAGGATGTCGTAGAAGTAGGTCGGATCTTCTTCCACCAGCATCTCCAGCTGATTCTTTTCCGCCTTCTCCAGGAAGTTGCGGAAACCGGCGATGCGGCCGTAGATCTCGTTGCCGCGTTCGGTACGCTTGAACATCTTCATGCCCAGGACGATCGTCGCGATGCTGAGTATGATCCCGACGATGCCGAGAATGGTCGTCACGTTGAGTTTCAGGTTCAGCGGCATATCTGACGCAAAGAAGACTGCTCCGAAGATTCCCACGAAGAACACCGCATGGGCGAGCACGAAGAGGATCATGAACAATGAGATCCTGCTTCTCTTGGCAGAAGAGAAGACACCCATGAGGATCGGTACATAGACGCAGGCCATGACCGCAATGAATCCGGCCGTACCGGCTGCCGTCACATAGTCGCCGATCGCAGAATACATCAGAGTATAGACTGATACGAAGATCGTCAGGATCCCCGATACTGCCGCCAGGAATTTATACTTGCCGGTAGGAACGACCACTTCCTTTCTTCTCTTGGCCGAGGAGAAATTGGAGCGGATCGCATTGATCGTCTTATAGAAGCGGTTCTCCAGAGAAGTTTCCTTAACGATATAATCTCCGTCTTCTTCGACCGCATACTTCATGAGACCGTCATAGAAAGTCGTGACTTCCTGTTTCTCCCCTTCCGGATACTGAACCAGATGGAGATGATAGGACTTGCCGACTTCTTCGATCTTGAGACAGCCGATCGAAGCAAGATAGGTCAATAGAGACGTGATATCTTTGGTATCCAGAGAATTGTCGTAGTAATAGCCGATCTCGGCCGGATTCATATCCTCAGGAGGATAGAATTCCACCGGTTCGACGACCGGACCGTTCTTTCCATAACGCTGATAGAGGAACCAGATAAAGAAGAAACCGATGAACGGCAGACCGCATCCCACATAGACGAGATAATCCCAGATGGAATTGCCCCGGACGAAGTATCCTTCCGGAAGAGTCAGTCTCATATTGAGACCTTCTCCGGCCGTCAGTTCTTCATGGAAGTAGCCGTATACCGTATCGTTTTCTACCTTATAGTAGATCCCCTGATAATTGTCGGATCCCCGGTATCCATGCGAGAATCCCAGAGTCTCTTCGGTATAGGTGAATTCTTTCGGGAAATGCACCGAGAAATCAGTCGACATGATGGATGTATCCCATTCATTGCCGACGATATTGAAATAGAATTCATCGCTGGTCAGCAGCTTATCCCTGCCGATATCGTAGGTATAGCGGATCACATAGCGGACATCTCCCGCTACATACCGGTCGGCAGAACCGATCTGGATATTGTAGAAACCATCTTCCTTGTAGGTCTCGAATTCCGTATCGACCGATACATTCGAGATCACGGCTCTGTTTTTCGAAGTAGAGCCGTCTTTTCTCTCTACCGTATTCGATAGAGGGATGGAACGGACGATACCGTGTTTGTGATAAGCTTCATCATACCAGACATCCAGTGTCTCGGTAATATCGTAGGTATTGTCTTCATGGACCTCGATGGCTACATCGTAGTTCTTGATGTAGTAGCCGTTATTGTAGGCTTTCGCCGGTTCATGGAAGATAAAGAGACAGAGAAGAAGCGAGAGGAAAGAAACGAGAAGTCTTTTAGAAGTCGACTTTGACATTTTCTCTCTGCGCTTCGCTGGATACTTCGAATAACGGCTCTCTGAGGAAGTTCTTCATATTCGCTACGATGCTGCCCGGGAAGGAAGCGATAGCCGTATTGTAGTCGCGAACGACCGCATTGTAGTATTTACGGGATTTGGCGATCTCGTCTTCGATGCCGGTGAGCGTCTGCTGAAGATTCAGGAAGGAAGTATTCGCCTTGAGATCCGGATAGGATTCTGCCAGTGCGAAGATACTCTTGATCTGAGAAGAGATCTCTCCTTCATTCTGCAGCTGATCGGCACGGGATGCACCGCGGTTGCGGGCGTTGACGATCTTTTCCAGCGTTTCGGCTTCATGAGCCGCATAGCCCTTGACCGTAGAAACGAGATTCGGAATGAGATCATATCTCTTGACCAGATAGACATCCATTGTCGCAAAAGCCTCATCGATGAGGTTCTGCTTGCGGACGAAGCCATTGTAAGTGCTGATGTACCATAAGAACAGCAACACGACGAGCACAAGTACTGCTAATAAGAATTTACCCATGATGAAATCCTCCTTTATACATTCTTATTATACGTGAAAACGGGATCATATACAGATTCCTCTTTCGGGTGAACTATTTCAGGAAGAAAGAGATGCTTCCCTTCCCGTCTGAATAACGCACTTCCGCAAGAGCCCCGTTGACGATCGTAAAATGCGGATCCGTATGACCGATATCCGTTTCGGCGATCCACGGGATCTTTCCCAGCGCCTTCCGGTACGCTTCGAGATAAGTGATGTTTCCCTCTCCCGGAAAAGCGATCCTGCCGAAGAGGACACCCCGGCAATAGCGGAAATAACCGGCGTTCTTCATCTGCAGCAGTGTCAGATAGACGGTGAGAGGATCCAGCGCAAAGATATCGAAATACCAGAGTATCCCGTCATCTTTATAACGTCCCAGGAAGTCTTTGATCCCGTCGAACGGTGTGGCGAAGAGCGGTACGATCGCATCGAGGCAGCCGCCGATGATCCTGCCCTTCAAAAGCTGATCGCCTTTGGAGATCCAGCGCACCTCATGCGTATATTTCTTTTCATCCTGTTTCATCTCGAGAAAGGTCTTGTATTTTCGGAAGCTCTTCTGTTTCACGAGATCTCCGGAGATGATTCTCATATTATCTTTCTGAAACTTCGCCTGCGCTTCATCATAGCCTGCATTGAAGCCGTAGATCGTGGCGATATCGTATTTTACGGTCAAGGGAAAGAGAAGATTCGTCGGATCGCTGTGGCCCATGATCCATTTCGGATGAGCCTGCAGAGACTTGAAATCCACATACGGCATCATCTCATACATGAAATCTCCTCCGGCAGCACAGACGATCATCTTCACTTCATCATCCTCGACCAGTTCCTTCAGTTCGGCCGCTCTTTTCTTTCCGCTCGCACTGCGTTCATTATTCACCCGTACAGACGCTGTTTCCTTTACCTGATAGCCGAGTTTTCTCACTTCTTCAAGACCTCTGTCAAAGTCTTCCAATTTCTTCCCGACACCGGCACTCGGCGCAAAAATACCTATCGTTTCCCCTTTTCGAATAAAATCCGGATATATCATATTTTCCGACTCCTTTTTATATATTATAATCTTTGTTTGATGTTTTCATAGAAAGGGTATAAAATAAAAATGCATATAGTAGTGCTAGAATACAGGGGGAATACATGACAGGTAAAGTTAAGTGGTTCAACGCCGCTAAAGGTTATGGCTTTATCACGGGTGATGATGGTCAGGAAGTATTCGTACATTTCTCGGCTATCGTAGCGGATGGCTATAGAACTTTAGAGGACGGGCAGGCTGTGGAGTACCAGGTCAACAACGGTGAAAAGGGTCCGCAGGCTGTTAACGTAACTAAGTTATAATAAATCGCTGAAAAAAGAGAACTTGAGAATTCAGGTTCTTTTTTTTATGATTATTTTATGCGGAAAGATGTAAGAAAATTCATGAAACGGCTGATCGATCACGGCGAGGAAGCCTACCTCGTCGGAGGAGCTGTACGCGATCTTCTGCTGAATCGGAAGACCTTCGATTACGATATCACGACCTCTTCTTCCCCGGAAAAGACGAAGGAGCTCTTTTCCGATGTGAAGTACTACGATATCGGCAAGAAGCACGGTACGATCACCCTCATATCCGGAAACATCACCGTCGATATCACTCCTTTCCGCAAGGAAGACCATTACTTCGACCACCGTCATCCCGAATACGTGGAATTCACCGACCATCTGATCGACGATCTCAAACGCAGAGATTTTACCGTCAATGCGATCTGTCTCGATGAAGATTCCTCGATCATCGACTATTTCAACGGTCTGGAAGACCTCCGGGACCGTAAGATACGCTGTATCGGAGATCCGGATGAACGTTTCAACGAAGATGCCCTGCGCATCCTCCGGGCCATCCGTTTTTCCTGTGTTCTGGACTTCTCCATCGAAGAGAACACGAAACGTTCCCTTTTCGCCAATAAAGACCTCCTCGTCTATCTTTCTCCGGAAAGAAAGCGGGAGGAACTCTTCAAGATCCTGAAGACAGAAAAAAGGTGCGAAGCTCTTTCGCAGTATCGGGAGATCTTCGAGACCTTCCTTCCTGCCTATAAGACCGATGAGACGGCATTGAACTTTTCTGATCCTATCTATACGCTCGCCTGGATCCTGGAAGATACCGGCGATCTCTCTTCTCTTTCCCTCTCCAAAGCGCAGGAGAAACTGCTCCGTCACCTCCATCAGTACCGGAACATCGGCATCGAAGACGATACTTCTTTCATCGAGGCCCTCGTTCCAAAGGAATACCGGAAAGATACCCTTTCCTTCCTGGAGGAAAGAGAAGGAAAAGACCTGAAAGAACGCTATTCCCGCCTGAAAAGATACATTGTCTCCCGCAGTGAACTGAATCTCAAGGGAGAAGATATGAAGAAGGCAGGATACAGCGGAAAGACCATCCGGGAAGCTCAGGATATCCTCTTAGATGCCATACACCGTCAGGAGATCTATAACCGGAAAGACATGTCCCTTAGAAAACTCAGGGAAAGATGATATAATTTTTTGAGTATGAAACTCACAGAAACAGATCCGAAAACATTCGACGAATACGTACTGAACTCTCCCAAGCCGCATTTCATGCAGAGCAGTGCCTGGGGAGAAGTGAACCGTAAACGCAATTATATCCCGCACTATATCGTGCTTGAAGATAACGGGGCCATCAGAGGCTCGGCTTTATTATTGGAAAAGAAGATCCTGATGTACCGCAGCTTTTACTGTTCGCGGGGATTCATCACCGATTATTCCGACCGGGAACTCGTAAAGACCTTTCTCTCCCTGCTGAAGAGATACGTCAAAGAGAGAAACGGTCTCTACCTGAAAGCTGATCCGGATATCATCATCCGCAAACTGAATGACGACGGCAGCGTCAAAGAGACCTTCGAGGAGAATCTCTCCCTCATCGATCTCTTTAAAGAAGAAGGAGGCCGCTATAAAGGCTTTACGACGAAGTTTACCGAGACAGCTGCCCCGCGTTTCTCTTTCCGGGTGAATGTGGACCGCAGCGATGAAGAACTGATCGCTTCCTTCCATTCGACGACCCGCAACATCCTCAAGCGCAACAACCCTTATCATCTCCACTTTCTCAAGGGAGATGCCTCCAATGTCCCCGACTTCTACAAGACGATGAAGGAGACTTCCGTACGCAAGCAGATGTATGTGGAGCCTCTCTCCTTCTTTGAAGATTTCTATACCGTATTGAAGAGATACGATATGTCCGAGATCTATGTCGTCTATGCCCTCAAGAGTGAACTCGTGCAGCTCTTTGAGGAAAAGAAGGCCGAGATCGGGAAGGAAAAGGAAAAGCTCCTCTCCTCCAGCTCCAAGAAAGCGCAGAACCGTCTCAAAGACATCTACGATATGGAAAAGAAACAGGAGAAGGAATATGCTCAGGTCCTGGAGATGAAGGAAGAAAAGATCATTCTCTCCTCCATGATCTGTGCCAAGCACAAAGACAAGGTATGGACCGTACACGGAGGAAACAGCGACGATCTGAAATTCCTCAACGCCAACTACGAACTCTATTACGGCATTCTCAAAGATGCCCGGGACAGCGGCTACAAGATCGTAGACTTCTTCGGTACCGAAGGAAAAGTCGATCCGAGTTCCGATATCTACGGGATCTACCTCTTCAAACTGAGATTCGCGGGAGACTTTGACGAGTTCCTCGGAGAATTCGACTTCATCGTCCGTCCGCTCGCCTTCTCCATCATCGAAAAACTGCTGATCATGAGAAGAAGATATCTGATCACAAAGTCATTGAAAAACGCATGAAGATACTGGAAATAAACGGAAAAGAATTTGATGCCCTCACGAAAGATCATCCGCAGATCACTTTTTATCAGACTTCCGGCTGGGGAAAACTGAAATCCTTCACCGGCTGGAGATCTCTCTACCTCTCCTATCAGAATGAGGAAGGAGAAAGTAAGGCCTGCGGTCTTTTCCTATTGAAAAAGATGCCTCTGCTGAAGTCTTACCTCGCCTATTGTCCGCGGGGTTTCCTGATCGATTACAGCGACGAGGAACTGCTGAAAGACTTCCAGAAAGACCTCATCGCCTATCTGAAGAAGAAAGGCTGTTTTGAACTGATCATCGATCCGTATTATCAGGCAGTGGAGAGAGATATCGACGGGAAGGCCGTTGAAGGAGGTTTCGACCACCGCTCTACGGTAGAACTGCTGAAGCAGCTCGGCTACCGCCATATCGGCTATAATCTCCATTACGAGAACCTGCAGCCGCGCTGGTTATTCCGTCTCGACATCCGCAGACCGTACAGCGAACTGGAGAAGGATTTCCGCTATGAAGCAAAACGCAGAAGCCGCAAGAAGGACTTTTTAGCCATCCAGACGAGAGAACTCACGAAGGAAGAGATCCCGGTCTTCAAGAACCTGATGGAAGATACGGCGAAGAGAAGAGGTTTCCTCGACCGCTCTTTAGCCTACTACGAACAGATGTATGACGCGCTCCACGAAGACGGTACACTGAGATACATGGCAGCGGAGATCGACTGTGCCAAGGCGAGAAAGAACGTCCTCAAAGAGATCGATACTCTGACAAAACGCATCGCCAAGCTCAATGAGCACTACGAAAAGAATAAAGGACGCATCAAGGAAGAAGAAGTCACGCTGAATTCCCAGAAGAGACTGCTCGAAGGAATCGATGCCTGCGAGAAGGAATACGGTACGATCGCCCCGCTGAGTGTCGTCGCCCTCTTATGCCGCGGGAAGGAAGCGATCATGCTGCTGGCCGGAAACCGGGAGGATTATCTCCAGCATTTCAATACCTCCAACATCATCGTCACCGACCTGATCAAGCTCGCTCAGGCCGAAGGATATGAGTATTATAATTTCTACGGGATCTCCGGAGATTTTGATACCGAAAATCCGGATTATGGTTTATACTTATACAAGAGGCAATACGGTGGAGAAGTGGTTGAACTTATCGGCCAATTCGAGTATACTGTGAATGCACTCATGAAGAATCTGTATGAATTCCTATTGAAGATATACAGACTCACCAAGCATTAGCCGACATAGCTCATCCGGTAGAGCAACGCACTCGTAACGCGTAGGTGGCTGGTTCAAGTCCGGCTGTCGGCACCATTGCTTATAAAAGTCCTGGAAACAGGACTTTTTTGATGCAGATCAGAGAAAAAAGTTTTCCACATACCCTTTTGCCCTATTTCCCGTTTTGGCCAAAATGCCGGAAAACGATGATTTTTCTTCAAAAAGAAGAAGGTACCTGCATTCAAAATCCCCTTTATCCATCGGTATTTTCACATACATATACAATTAATGAACACATGTTTTCTAATAAGCGCATTTCTGTGAAAAAGAGGACCACTGCTATATGGTCCTTTTCTGTATTTTAATGCTTATTCTTTCTGGAATTGTAGTCTTTATCCGCTTCAGTGCGCCAGAAAGACGGGATCTTTTCATCTCCGGAATCCACGGAGGCTGCCACAAAGCCGCTCACTGCCTTGTAGGCTGTCCGGATCCCGACTTCATCGTTGTGATAATTCACGGCCCGATCTTCATCGATCCCGTATCTTTTTGCGGTCTCTACCGCATCGATATTCGCTCCCAGGAAGAGGAATTCCCAGCCATTCTCTTTCTTCCCTTCGATCATCTTTTTGACCTCTTTGGAAGAATACTTATGCGAGGCATTTTCCAGTCCGTCGGTGATGATGACGAAGATCGTCTTGTCTGCCGGATCGCTCTTCGTGTATCTCTGGACCTTCGTGATGTGATCGATCGTATCGCCGATCGTGTCGATGAGGGCCGTACATCCGCCTACCCGGAAATCGTTCCTCTCCATCTCCCGCACTTCCTCGATCGGGATCCTGTCGATCAGGATGGAATGTTCATCGGAGAAGAGAACGCTCGTCACGTATACCCGGTTCCCCTTCTCTTTCTGTTCCCGTATCGTCGCATTGAAACCGCCGATCGTATCTTCCTCTCTGCCGCACATCGAGCCGCTCTTATCGAGAATGAATACCAGTTCTGTCAGTCTGTCTGTCATAGTCTTTACCTCCTTATTGCATCTTCATCATAGAGAAGAACGCAAAAGAAAAGGTCGCACGGCAGGCGACATCAGTAGCGGGACAATGGTCTCTGATCGAATTCCATCAGGGCTTCATCGATCTGAGACAGATCATAGATCTTATTCGCAAAGAAGTATTCGACGATCACGTCGGCTTTGCTGGAAGGAGATAAGGCATAGCCGGCCTTCTTCAGCAGTTCGCCGCATTCTTCAAGATCCAGTCTTAAAGCGACAGACAGAGCCAGGACGGTCTCTTTGGACGGCCGGTAGTCATCGTCGGAGCGGATCTTGGAGAAGAGCCTCCGGTCGATATTCGCTCGCTTGTATACTTCCGTATCGCTCATTCCCTTCGCATCGATCAGATGGAACAGAGATACCGAAAAGGTCTCATCGAGATCCCGGAGACGCTTGGCAAGTTTTTTACTGCTGTCGATATCTCCATAGACAGCCAGCATCTGCTCATCCGGCATCCCGATCGAATACATGATACCCTCATCTCTTCCATCAGGCAGTGACGAAGAAAGGAGCTTCGCATGTTTGGGATAATAATCCTCCCGGATCAGATGTTCATCCAGATAAGACTGTATCTCTTCTAACAGACTTCTGTTCAGCATAGTTTCAGTATACCCTATCTCCCGAGAAAATGAGATATACTGAAACTATGAATACGTATGATGAATATTATCCGCGCCCGCTCCTGAAGAGAGATTCCTTCTTTTCTCTCAATGGAGAATGGCTTTTGAACGGAAAAAAGATCAATGTCCCTTTCTGCAGAGAAAGTATTCTTTCCGGCTACGAAGGAGATGACGAGAAGGTCCTCGTCTATGAGAAGCGTTTTTCTCTTCCGGAAGGATTCCACGATGAGAAGAAAGGGACCATCCTGCATTTCGGTGCTGTCGATCAGAAGTGCGACGTCTTCCTCAATGATATCTTCCTGGTCCATAACGAAGGAGGATACCTCCCTTTTGAGGCGGATATCTCCTCATCTTTGCGGAAAGAGAATATCCTGAAAGTCGTCGCCAGAGATGAGCTCGATCCGTATTATCCGTATGGAAAACAGACGAAGGATCCCCACGGCATGTGGTATACACCGGTATCGGGGATCTGGCAGAGCGTCTGGATCGAAGAGAGAAGCGAAGATGCGATAAGAGATCTTCATATCCATACCGATACGGAGAAGGTCATTCTGGATATCGATTCCGATGCGGAAGAATTCCTCTTCCGTGTGGAGATGGATGAAGAGACTCTCGAACTGAGATTTACGGAGAAACACTTCGAACTGGATCTTTCTCAGGTGAAAAGAAGCCTCTGGTCGAACGATTCTCCGAAACTGTATGAGTTTACGCTGAAGACGCAAAACGATGAGATACGCTCTTATTTTGCCCTGCGGAAGCTTTCCGTAAAGGAAATCGGAGGACATAAGAGACTCTATCTGAATGATCAGCCGGTATTCCTGAACGGAGTACTGGATCAGGGATATTTCCCGGAAGGGATCTTTACACCGGAAGATGTGAAGGAATACGAAAGAGATATCCTGAATATGAAGGAACTGGGATACAACTTCATCAGGAAACATATCAAGGTAGAACCGGAGGCCTTCTATTATTACTGTGATAGACACGGGATCCTGGTCATGCAGGACATGGTCAACAGCGGGCCGTATTCCTTCTTCCGCGATACTGCTTTGCCGACCATCGGCATCAAGAGGAAGATCGACCGGGTAAGAGATCAGAAAGTCCTCGATTTCTTCCTCTACTACAGTAAAAAGACGATACGCCATCTCTCTTCCCATCCGTGCATCATCGCCTATACGATCTATAACGAGGGCTGGGGCCAGCAGGCTTCTTCCCTCAGCTACCATACATTGAAACAGGAAGACCCGGACCGTCTCTTCGATACGGCTTCCGGCTGGTTCCGCAGCGAGACATCCGACTTCGATTCCGAACATATCTACTTCCGCAATGCCGTACTGATGGGATTGAAGAGAGTCCTCCTCTTAAGCGAATGCGGAGGCTATACCCGCAAGATCGAAGGACATGTCTACAAGGAAGACGGCAAATACGGATACGGAAAGACGGAAAGCGAAGAAGAACTCACTTCCGCCATCATCCGCATGCATGAGAAGATGACCATCCCTTCCATCAGAAACGGTCTATGCGGAGTCGTCATGACTCAGCTGAGCGATATCGAGGAAGAGATCAACGGTCTCTATACCTACGACAGACAGGTATGCAAAGTCGATAAGAAACGCATTCAAGAAGAAAACAGAAGGATCCGGGAGATCTACGAAGAATGCATCAGAAAAGGAGAAGTCTAATAGAACTTCTCCTTTCTTATTTTTGCCTGCGATATCAGGTCATAATCATGTACGAAGTTGAGATCGAGGTCTTTGACCGTATCGAGAGCTCTGTTCAGATAGCGGTCTGTCCGCAGATCCTTCGGAGAATGCGCATCGATCCCGATGATGATCTTGCATCGTTTTTCCGCAAAGATACGGAATACTTCATGATTCGGATAGGCATAGCGCAGTCCGTCATCATAGAACACCTTCCCTACCTTCACGCCGCTTCCGCAGTTGAGTTCTAACGGAAGATCGTATTTCAGGGAGATCTCGGCGATATCTTCCGCGATCTTTCTCACCGCATCGTCATTGCGCGGATAGGCCCAGAGACAGACATCCGGATGAGCGATATAGTCGCATAATCCGTGATCTGCCCCGTAGGCGATCCTTTCGGTATAGGCAAAGAGCTCTTCCGGCGTCGAGAGTTCATAGGAAGACTTTTTCGAATCCAGTTCGAGAAAATGCTGTCCCAGGATGCAGTATTCCATCTCTTCCCGATAACGGGAGAGATATTCCCATTCATTCGGTATGCATTCGACTTCCATACCGAGATGTATCTCGATCTTATCTTTATATTTTTCCTTCAGTTCGAGGATGGACCGCTTATAATCCGGATATGCCTCCTGGCGCATCCTTTCCCGATCCTGAGGAAAACGGTATGGCGCATGATCCGAGAAACCCAGGACCTTGATGCCTGCCTGAATGGCCGCTTCGACATATTCTTCATCAAAGCCTTCCGCATGTCCGCATCTTCTCGTATGCGTATGATAATTCGTCCTAATCATTCTTTCCTCCCAGCAGCATTGAGATCGACTTCCCGAGGAATTCTCCGATCCCGGTCTCAAAATAGGAAGTGAAGACCTTGAGGAAGCGTCCGGCTACCTCCTTGCCGGATTCATCCATCTCGCTCAGGCTCTTCAGCGCTTTCGAGATCGCTCTCACCCGGATATAGCGCGGATTGATCAGTTCTTTCGAATACTGGATATCCGCTTCTCTGAGGGCTTCAAAGAGCGCATTGGTGAAGTATTCCCGCTGTTCCAGCGTCGTCGATGTCAGGAATTCCTCAAAGGCATCCCGCATCGCCAGTGTCTCCTTGCGCAGTTCCTCCGCCTTCACGAAGACATTTCCCTTCACCTGCCAGGATAAGGCATTGTGCGCAAAGAGGAAACGGTTGTCGGTCTTGACGATCAGCGTCCGGCATTCGTGGTTGAAGGCCTGACCGAAGACATCGTCATCCGGTACGATCTTGAGATAGCGGTCTGCCACTTTGCGGTATTCGCTCTCGTTGTATACTTCCGGACCCAGTCCCGGTCCGTCATTGGAAAAGATGGAGACGATCTTTCTCTGTACGGTCCTGTCTGCCTTCATCGCTGCATATAAAGCGAGATTTCCTCCCTTGGAGTGTCCTCCTACCCGGATCTTTGCGGCGTATCTTCCAAAGGTATTGAGATAGGAGAGCGCCGACTTCTGGGCATCCACTTCCTTATACAGCATCATGAAGTCTTCCTTCCAGCCGACAGCCGTACCATCGGTTCCCCGATAGGATACATAAGTGCTCTTATCCGGAAGATCGATCATCAAAGCCGCAAACTGTTCGCTCTTCTCGACATTGAAGCCGCTCGCATAATGATGCAGCAGAAGATCCGAAAAGCGTTTTGCCTTCGCCATCTCCGGAAAGACCGACTGTCTCTTCGTCTCGATCTTTCTCACTTTTATATATTCTTCATAAGCATCTTTCAGCGATATCCCCTCTTCGGGAATGATACCGGAAAAGTCGATATAGGAAAGCAGAGACAAAAGAAGATTATCGACCAGATTGAACGGATCGTAATCAAAACCGATGTCTCCTCTCCACTCTAAATAATCTAAAGCGTTCATAGATATGTTATATCATAATTGACACGGGAAAGACACAGGCTTACAATAAAGACAGTTGAATGATTGTTCAATTGTTCAAAAAGGAGAACACTTATGAAAAAGACTTATGAGATCGATGTAGACTGCGCCAACTGCGCCCGCAAGATGGAAGATGCCACGAAAGCTACGAAAGGCGTAAAAGATGCCGTCGTGAACTTCATGATGCTGAAGATGGAAGTGGAATTCGAAGAAGGCGCCGATGAGAAGAAAGTCATGAAGGAAGTCCTCAGGAACTGTAAAAAAGTAGAGGATGACTGCGAGATCTTCCTTTAATGAATAAGAAACAGAAGAAGAATCTCACCCGCATCCTCATTTCCGCAGGACTGCTGGTGATCCTTCATTTTCTCCCTCTCGATAATGAGATCCTGCGTTTTCTCCTCTACCTCATCCCTTATTTCATCGTCGGCTACGATATCCTGATCAAGGCCTTCAAAGGCATCCTGAATAAAGAAGTCTTCGATGAGAACTTCCTGATGGCGGTAGCGACCATCGGTTCCATGGCCTTAGGAGAATACCGGGAGAGTGTGGCAGTCATGCTGTTTTATCAGATC
>JAZPYW010000002.1:0-1966 GCA_045544415.1 Erysipelotrichaceae bacterium | reverse complement strand
GTATCTCCCTCTTCCAGAGTGAACTCATGTTCGGAGAAGGAGATGCCCGGGAAGGAAGCAATAGCCGGAGAATGACGGTATTTGACGAGTTCGAACGTACCGTCTTTATGACGCAGAGCCGGATGTTCATGACCGGCATTGGCAGCAATGCCTTTGCCGGTGGTCAGATCGATGACTGCCAGCCAGACCGTTACGAACATATCCAGTTCATTCTCTTCCGACAGCAGATCGTTCACATAGGATAAGATCCTGGCCGGAGAGGAATAATCGTTGCGGGTGCGGATATTGATGAGGAGTTTGCTGATGCTCATAAACATGGCTGCCGGTACACCTTTTCCGGATACATCGGCGATCACCAGGACGATATGGTCATCATCCGGCATGAAGAAGTCGAAGAAGTCTCCTCCTACTTCCTTGGCCGGATCAGCCAGTGCATAGAGGTCGAATTCCGTTCTCTCCGGATACGGAGGGAAGTTCCTCGGCAGCATGCCCATCTGTATCTCCTTGGCGACATCGAGTTCGGCTCCGATCCTTTCCCGTTCCGCCATGACGTTTTTAAGATTTCTCATATAGGAGGATACTCCATCCGCCAGGCTCTTCACATTGTCCGAGAGCTGATGGAGCTCTTTTCCCGAATCGATGACCGGTTCCTGATAAGTCAGTTCTTCCGGATCGGTATTGGCTTCCATCTTCTTCACGAAGTCGTCGCTGCTGGCGGCGATGCGCTGTATCGGTTCGATCAGTTTTTTGCGCATATTCGCATAATAGACCGCAATGACGATGGCGGTGAGAATGGCAGCAATCAGGATGACGGTACGGATGTAGAAAGAGATAGTCATGTTGATGCGGTTGATGTCGATCTCGACACACATCAGTCCTACCGCATTCCCGTCTGTATCAAACAGAGTCCGGTAGCCGTTCAGCATATGTCCGTATTCATCCGAGTAGCCTTCCAGGACTCCGGCTTTTCCGGTCGGATTCTTGACCGCATCCTGCAGGGTACGCCGCGTATCTTCCGCAAAGTCCCCTTCACTGCACGGCCTGCCCATATAGCTGTAGAGTTCCTCGATCGGTATCCCGGAATTGAGTTCCTCCTCGGTCTTGGCATTGATCGCATAGTGGATGCTGTAGATATCCTCGATATCTTCAAAATAGATCGCATAGAGGTACTCTACCGTAGAACTGTCTTTTACCTCGTTGAGTTCGCCTCTGAGTATCTCGTATTCTTCCGGCATGCTGCGGGCAGCGATCATATCGCCGAAAGAGTGTCTGTCTGCGGCCCTATAGGCAAAATCCAGGATCGTTTCCGCATATTCCGTATTGTTCTCGATGACGCTGTTCACGTACAGCGTATAGCCGACAGCCGAAATACACAACGTCAAAAGAGCCATTGCGAGGACGGTAGTGATCACTGCACGGGTACTG
This sequence comes from Erysipelotrichaceae bacterium, assembly GCA_045544415.1. Taxonomy (GTDB): domain Bacteria; phylum Bacillota_I; class Bacilli_A; order Erysipelotrichales; family Erysipelotrichaceae; genus Colivicinus. Next base: position 541 of record JAZPYW010000002.1, on the reverse strand, counting down.
ATGCTGGATTTTCTCTTATTCATAGTATCTTTTTTCATTTTATCATAAGTTTTCACACAATATATCACAGGTGTTCACCGAAAAGAAAAGACCCGTATATCAGGTCAGATCTCTTTTCTCTTCAGCAGGACGACCGATTCGACGTCGTTTCACATGGGCAACAAAAACTGATCATTCTGCAGAGTACTTTGTTCCTCTTCCAGTTCCATGCACTCGGATATATCCCATCTTAGCCAGTTTATTCAGAATGGCTACCGTTTTTGATTTTCCAAATCCGGTTTTCTCTGTAATCACAGAACTTGGCAGCAGTTTACCTTTTAGAAGTGTATACACGAAATCTTCGTCAGGCTTCAAATTATGATCCATCTGCATCACAGGAAGGATAATCCTGATCGTGTTCTCTGTCGTCTCAAAAACAGGTTTTATTTTGCTACTGGCATATGACTCATTAATCCTTCGGATACCGGTTCCGAATCTTTCTATTAATTGCAGACGAAAGAACACACTCGCTACAATCCTGTTTCTGAGGATCGATATCCCC
>JAZPYW010000001.1:0-15423 GCA_045544415.1 Erysipelotrichaceae bacterium | reverse complement strand
TACTCTCTCCTGCCGATGATATCGATATCATCATCCACGCCGGAAGAAGAGATGACGGGACCTGGATATGCGCCGATGAGATCGAAGCGAAATATCCGGGCACCAAAGCAGAAGTCAACCGTCTGCTCGAGACTTGCAAATCCGTCTATGAATCCGTTCTCTTCCTGAACGAGAACACCGCATCCAAACTGGAACTTCTCCGTCATCACGAGCCGCTGGCCAAGACAGCCGGCTACAGCGCCAGAGAAGTCCTGGAAAAATCCTTCCAACTTCCGGAAGATGTCATCAAGGTCCTTTCCGCATACTGGATCTATGTCGGTCAGCCGATCACGACTCTTCCGTTCACCATCTACTGCTTCCTGATGGCCGATTACCTCTTAGGCGGTTCCTATGTCGCCAGAGGCTTCTCCCACGAGATGTCGGTCGCTATGGCGGAAAGATGCGTCGAACTGGGCTGCCAGTTCGAATACTGCCAGAATGTCGAAAAGATCCTGGTCAGAAACAACCACGTCTACGGTGTACGGACTTCCCGCGGCGATGAGATCCACTGCGACTATATCGCCTGTGCTCCGTATCCGAATGAAGTCTATGCCCGCATGATCGAACCGCAGAGCGAAGTACCGGTCATGGCCCGCAAGTATGCGGCCGCTATGCCGATGGGCGTCACGACGTTCTCCGTCGTCCTACAGCTGGACAGAAGACCGGAAGAACTGGGTATCCACGATTATTCCGTCTTCTCCTCCAACATCAAGTTTGATACCGATGTCTTCTGGAAACAGGGAAAAGAGAATCTCGGCAACTGGTCCAATCTCACGACGATCTGTCTGAACTATGCGAACCCTGCCGGTGTACCGGAAGGAAAGACTTCCCTCTCCATCACCTTCCTGCCGCTCTCGGATCCGTTCTTCAAAATCACGGCCGACGACTATCAGGACATGAAGAGAAGAGTCGCAAAACAGATGATCGAACAGGTCAGCGAATACCTCGGTGTAGATCTGCTGGATCACATCGAAGAGATCGAGATCGAATCGCCGATGACCGTATCCCGTTTCTCCGGAATGTATCTGGGCGGTATCTACGGCTACCAGCATTCCATGGACAACTCCGTAGTCGCCAGACTGGAAGATGTCGAAAAGGAACAGTGGATCAAGGGTCTTGTCGCCTGTGCCAGCCATCAGCTGGTCGGAGACGGTATGGCCTGCAATATCAATAACGGCAAGATCGCTGCCAAGATGATCTCCGCCGGATTAAAGGAGGAAGGAAAGTAAGATGAAAGTCAATGGATTTTTAAAGGATATCTTAGGTTCCTCCCGTGTCGTCAAGACGAGAAGAAATCTGATACAGAATGCGGATCCGAATAAGGAATACCGCGATCCGATCAAGGAAGTCGCCAGAGAATGCCATCCGGAAGTCACACATGTAAAAGTAGTGAAGGTCATGGATGTCTCCCCTACGGCCCGCAAGTTCACCTTTGAAGCAGTCGCACCGGATAAACTGCCGCCGTTCATGGCCGGACAGTATGTCTCCTTCGATCTGAACATCGGCAAGACAAAGACGACGAGACCGTACTCGATCTGCAGTTCACCGTTTGAAGCGAGGAGCGGCGAACACCCGTTCTTCGAAGTCACGATCCGCAACGGCAAGCCGGGTGTCGGATTTGCGTCCTGCTACCTCTATGAGAATCTCAAGGAAGGCGATGAGCTAACCTGCCATCTCCCGTTCGGCGAATTCCATTACGAACCGCTGCGCGATTCCAGGAAAGTCGTAGCCTTAGCCGGAGGAAGCGGCATCACACCGTTCTATTCCATGGCCAAGGAAGTCGCACACGGAACACTGGATATCGATCTGACGATCCTCTACGGTTCCGTATCGACCAAAGATATCATCCTCGAGAAGGAACTCTCCGCCATCAAGTGCGATAAAGTCCGCTTCGTCAACGTCATCTCCGGAGAAGAAGATTACGAAGGCGAAAAAGGTTTCCTCACTGCCGAACTGATCAGGAAGTATTCGGAGGGAGATACGACCTACTTCGTCTGCGGACCTCTGCCGATGTATCTCTTCGTCCACGGCGAACTGGAAAAACTGAACGTTCCGGAAAAGCGCATCCGTATGGAAGTCTTCGGAGCACCGATCGATATCACGAAGGCAGAAGGATATCCTCAGGACTTTGAACCAAAGAAGGTGAAACTGACCGTACGAAGAGGCATCCAGGAAGATGTCATCGAAGCATCTACCGGAGAATCCCTTGCAGTCGCATTAGACAGAGCCGGTATCCCGAACCGTACGAGATGTCGCAGCGGCGCCTGCGGATACTGCCGATGCAAGATCCTGGAAGGAAACTTCTTCGTACCATCGGGAAGAAATGACGGAAGAAGACTGGCAGACAAGGAACACAATTATGTCCATGCCTGCAGTACCTACCCGCTTTCCGATATGATCATCAATATCCCGATCATCTAAACAGAACGAAAAGAGCTGCCCGATCAGGCAGTTCTTTTTTTATATTATGCAGTTCTTATCAATGTACCGTATCCAGCCACTCCAGCATGCGGTCTGTCAGTTTTCCGGTCGTATCTCTGTAGTAATAATAGAAGATATTTGCTTTGCCGTCCTTTCCCGGAAAGAAAGCGATCAGCTGATCATTGCCGCCATCCTTCGAGACAGAATAGAAATAGCTTCCCCTCGCCTCTACGGTGCTATCGGCACCGATCGGTCTCATGTAGTTCTGAGCTGCTTCTTTTGCGTCCTTTGCCGGATTTCCCTCGGCATCGGTCAGATCGGACATCAGTTCATTATAGACCATCAGCGCAGTCGATCCATATGAGTAGACATCGGCATCGATACTGTCTTCTTCTTTGTTGAATGCGTAAGGAAGTTCAAATGTGATCTCTCCGTTATAGCTGAGTTCCTGCATGAGGGATACCGTCGGTTCCGTCCGGTAGATTCTCTTAGAAGCGATCTCATCGACGAACTTCTTCGCCTCTTCGGAAGTGTTCGGACCGACGATGTTGACTATCACAAAGCGGTCTTTCAGATCGTAGGTACAGATGCGGTAGTAATACTTGTCATTTTCGAATGTGAAAGTATAATGGTCTCCGTCTTCATGAACTTCTTCGATCGCCGTCACGCTTTTCGAGACGAGATCGGTATAGTCTTTCAGCCCTGCGTACGGGTCGAGACCTGCCAGCAGCAGCATATCGTAGGATTCCTGATTCGCAAGGATGGCGATCAGGTCTTCATCTTCTTTTTTCGTCTCCTGATTGGAGATCATGAATGTAAAACCGCTGTCCGAGATATCGGTAAAGCCTTCCGGCAGTATCAGAGACAATCCCATTCCGGTATCATAGGTGACTCCTTCAACTTCAGGAACATCTTTTTTGGCTTTGCAGCCTCCTAACATAAGCAGCAGTACTGCCGCAAGAATCAAGATCCTTTTCATAAAAACTCCTATTATCTAAAAATATTATATAATTGGATTCTCCTCTCTTTCCACCGAAACGAGTTATTATAGATTATGGACCCGCGAGGTATACTATGATCACTGTAATCATTCTCATCTCTTATATACTCATCAATCTCATCACCTATACGCTGTTTTTCCGGGACAAGAGAAAAGCGGAACGCAATGAATGGCGCATTTCGGAAAAGACCCTGCTTCTCTTCTCGCTGTTCGGCGGAGGACTGGGCGCCGGTATCGGCATGAGAAGACAGCACCACAAGACGAAGAAACTCCGTTTCCGTATCCTGGTACCGCTTTTGACGGGGATACAGGTCACGATCTTCATCTTCCTGATGGTCTTAGGCATCTATGATATGGATCCCTATCAGCCGGATGAAAGAGCCCTCAGTTATACCTACGATGATGTTTCAGCGAGAGATCATCTCTTCTATATCTCCTATGACGGCGCAGGAACGGAGAAAGCCCTGATCTTCTATCCGGGAGGCAAGGTATCCGCAAAGGCCTATGCACCGCTGATGCAGGAGCTCTCCCATAACGGGATCGACTGCTACTTGCTGAAGGTCCCCTACAATCTGGCCATCCTTGGCATCCCCGAGGCATCGATCATCACCTCCCGCTATGATTACCGTTCCTATTATCTGGGCGGACATTCACTCGGAGGTGTCGCTGCATCTTCCTATCTGTCCGATCATAAAGAAGACTTCGAAGGGATCATCCTGTTAGCTTCCTATGCGAATTCAGAGATCTCTTCTCCGGCTCTGCTGATATACGGAGATAAAGACGGGGTCCTCAACCGGGAAGCTTATTCAAAGGCTCTGAAAAACTTAAAAGGCTCGTTTGAGGAAGAGGTCATCGAAGGAGGAAATCACGCAGGATTCGCAGATTACGGTCCTCAGAAAGGCGATAGTGAAGCAGAGATCTCCAATGAGATACAGCAGTCTCAGACAGCAGAACACATCCTGGAATGGATAAAAGAGAAGTAAAGAAGCCGCTTATGCGGCATCTTTTATTCTCTGTAGGGATCTTTTTCCGTATTCCTGTAGATCTCTCTTATTCCCTTTCTATAATGAAACATCGTTTCCTGTTTGACATTGCCGACATCATTCACAGAGATGTTGATCTCTTCGCAGTTTCTTTCCAGATACCCTTTCGGCATGAGATGCACGGATACATGGGGAATATATCCTTTATGACCCTTCAGAGTCATATAGGCATCGATATGATATTCGATCTCATAGGAAACGCATTTCTCATGAAAGAGGAATTCTTCCCCGTACTTTTCATAATAAGCTCTGCACAGCCATTCAGCCATGAAGTCATAGCCACTGCGGATGCCTGTCTGTTTCAATACTTCATCCCACGCCTCATGATCGCGGATATCTACCGCAAAGCCGTCCGGAACGATACGGGAATATCTCTTCAGAAGCATCTCCAGCTTTTCTCTGCCCGTATCCATCAGACACCTGCCAGAATATGAAGGTTTCGTATCTCCCCTTCCCGGATCGTATCGTTGACCTGATAGGCCAGTTTTTCAAGATCCTCATCATCATGACCGATCAGTCCCTGTGACAGACATTCTTCGCTAATCTTCTTCATGACTTCATCCATGACCGAGATCTTCCTCCCGCTGTCCGCATTGCCGGTATTCAGCAGATAGACCAGTTTCTCTTTCAGCGAAGATAAGACGGGAAGTTCCTCTAAAGCCCGGAAGGTCCATTTGTAATATGGGATATATCTGCGGTTCAGCAGGAAAAGCGAACGCAGTGCTGCCTGCGTGAATTCGATGACGCAGAGCTGTGCTGCCCCTTCGTCCTTTCTCTTCATGATGCGCGGATAGTTGTACTGACCGCTCTGATTCATCAATAGAAGATTTCCGGCGATCTTCTTTTTCCGTATATCTTCCGGCATCCTCGCCAGCCGGGAACGGATCTCCGTGAGTTTTCCTTCGTTGTCGAGAAAGACTTCTCCGTTCACCATCTCCGCCAAGGCGTTCTCCGGAAGCGAGAACCACTGGCTCAATGTGAGATAGCCGTCATCCGTACCGATCCTCTCCTCGAAATAATCTTCCAGGATAAAGACACCATGGCGGCTTCCTCCTACCGGAGCGATCAGAGGACGATGATAGCCTTCAAATTCCTTCGGCAGTTTCGCATAGGCCCTCTCCAGCTGAAAGAGCCTTCTCTCGTCAATCCCTTTCGGAAGAAAGATACAGAAACCCGGTTCAAAGTCATGATCCTGAGAGAGTTCATCATCATATCCGTAGCACTCCGAACCGCTGCCGAAAAGACCGGCTGCGCAATGCGGCAGAAGATCGGGAAAATCCTCTTCCAGCATCTTCCGGCCATAGGCTTCAAAGTATCTCCGGGAGAGCTCAAGACCTTTCATGGATCTCCCGGATCCTCTCTTTCAGTTTGTTTGCGTATTTGTCCCAGCCGAAGGTCTCATAGATCGGATAGCACTTCTCAGCTACGAAGGCATAGTAATCATCCCTCTCCAGGGTCTTCGTATCGAGACAGATCTCGGCAAGATAGAGATATTCGGCGATCTTTTCCTTCGTCGTCTCATTGAACTCTTCCCCTGCCAGTAAAGTATCCAGCATATTCAGATAGGTGACAGCCTGTTCCAGTTCGCTGTCTTTGACGCTTCTCAGCATATCCAGAGCTTTCTGATAGAGGACGTTCGCCTCGCGGAAATTGCCTAAGGCAGTAGCAGCGATCGCCATATTGTTGTAGAGACCGGCCGTCTTGTATTCATTTTTCAGGTTCCCTGTCTCATAGATCACTTTTGCCTTCTCAAACAGCGGCATCGCTTTGCGGAATTCTTCAAAATCCGTATAGACCGTCGCTGCATTGGTATAGCAGGTAGCCCCGCTGATGGTATCCGTATAACCCAGTTCCTCCAGCATGGACATCGCTTTATCTGCAGCCTCATAGGCTTCTTTCTGTCTCTTGACCTTGCGGTAGTAGCCCATCATCTCGTTATAGACCATGAACTCTCCCTGGCGGTCTTTGATCGCTTTCGCTTCTTCGCACCAGTATTTCAGCAGCCGTTCTGCACCGCTGATATCCTTATCTCCCATCAGTTCATCGAGTTTCTGAGAGATCCTCTGCTGAGGGATGCGATCCATCCCCTTCGGGATATCCGGTCTCTCTACCAGGATGCAGTTCTCTTCTACGTATTCTTCTTTCTTCAATGGTTCTCCCATAGTTCCTCCTAATCGATCCTCGCTTCCCGCAGCGGAGTATCCCAATCGATCGTTCCGATCCCTTCTACCAGTTTATCCGCTGTCGGACGAAGTAGCTCTTCCAGATACTTCTTCTCTTTCTTGCGGGATCTTCTTCCTTTTCCCTGATACAGCACTTCTTCATAACAGGCATCATAGGTGATCCCGTAATCCTCTTCATCCCGATGCGGGAACAGATTTACGATCACCCGGTATACGATCTCTCCGTTCTCCGAATCGCTCTGCAGAATGACGCTGCAGGCTTTTCTCTCGATCCCGTTCACTGCTGCCGATGCCGTAAAATACTGCTGATATACATCAATGGTCATAATAAGTTCCTCTTTTATTTATTATACATAAAGGAGTATGCGGAAAAGAGTCTTTTACGGTATACTAGTAAAGTATTCGTTTAAGGAGGTCCATCATGGCTGACGAGAATAAAGAAGTTCTCCTGGAAGACGAGAACGAACGAAATTTTATTTATAATTTTATAAAAGAAGATATCGCCCCGGGAGGCCAGTATGAAGGTATGACCGTACATACCCGTTTCCCGCCGGAACCGAACGGCTATCTTCATATCGGTCACTGCAAAGCGCTCTGCATCGATTTCGGCATGGCTGAAAAATTCGGAGGTCTCTGCAATCTGCGCATGGATGACACCAATCCGGCCAAGGAAGATACCGAATATGTCGAAGCGATACAGCAGGATATCCACTGGCTGGGATTTGACTGGGGAGACCGTTATTTCTACGGATCCGATTACTTCGAGAAAGACTATGAGTACGCTATCGAACTGATCAAAAAAGGACTGGCGTATGTATGCGAACTTTCTCCGGAAGAATTCAAGGAATACCGCGGCGATACGAGCACTCCTGCCAGATCGCCGTACCGCGACCGCCCGATCGAAGAGAACCTGCGTCTCTTTGAAAAGATGAGAAACGGCGAAGTGGAAGAAGGAAAGATGACACTGAGAGCCAAGATCGACCTTGCCAGCGGCAACTTCAACATGAGAGACCCAGTCATCTACCGTATCCGTTTCATCAATCATCACCGTCAGGGAACCAAATGGTGCATCTTCCCGATGTACGACTTCGCCCATCCGCTTCAGGATGCCCTGGAAGGGATCACCCATTCCCTCTGTTCCCTCGAATATGAAGACCACCGTCCGTTATACAACTGGTTCGTCGATCATGTCTCCATCCCGTATCACAAGCCTCGTCAGATCGAATTTGCCCGTCTGGGTATCGATCATACCGTCTTAAGCAAGCGGAAACTCCGCAAGATGGTCGAGGAAGGCTATGTATCCGGCTGGGATGATCCGCGTATGCCGACGCTCGTAGGTCTGAGAAGAAGAGGCTATACGGCCCGCTCCATCCGCAATTTCTGCGATTCCATCGGTGTTGCGAAATCCGCCAACGTCATCGCCTTCTCGGAACTGGAGAGATGTCTGAGAGAGGACCTCAATGCGACTGCCGAGAGAACGATGGCCGTCCTGCATCCGGTCAAGCTCACGGTCACGAACTATCCGGAAGGACAGAGCGAAGTATTCACCGTTGAAAACAATCCTCTGGATCCGAGTCAGGGAAGCCATGAGATCACCTTCAGCAGAGATCTCTGGATCGAAGAAGAAGACTTCCTGGAGACACCGATCCCGAAATACAAGAGAATGTATCCGGGCAATGAAGTACGTCTCAAAGGCGCCTACCTCGTGACCTGCACGGGATGCCGCAAAGATGAGAACGGAAAGGTCGTTGAAGTATTCTGCGAATACGATCCGGAAAGCCGCGGAGGCGATCCGGCAGACGGAAGAAAAATCAAGGGTGCGACGATACACTGGGTCGATGAACACAACTGTGTCGATGCGGAAGTCCGCCTCTACAGCAACCTCTTCACCGATCCGAATCCGGATGCGGCCGACAAGAACTTCCTCGAATGTCTCAATCCGAACTCTCTGGAGATCCTGCAGGGTGCCAAAGTAGAGAAGAGACTCGTAGAAGCAGCGAAGGCCTTCGATGAGAACGAGAACCGCGGCGGCATCAATGCCCCGACCTATCAGTTCCTGCGTGTCGGATTCTTCTGTTTCGACAATAAAGATTCTTCGGCAGACCACCTGGTATTCAACCGCAGTGTCCTGCTGAAAGACGGATTCAAGAAATAAACGAGAAAATGACCTCCTTACCGGAGGTCATTTTTTTATTATCAGAATGTATAATATCCTCTTTCTCGTGCCTCTTTCAGGAAACGTTTCGTTCCTTCATAGTCCAGAGGCTGCCGATGCGAATGCAGGAAGACGCTGAAATCGAGAGACAGGACGACATCCGTATATTCTTTCAAGCGAACTCTGTCGTAGGAGATCTCCGGCGTGCTGAAGTCTCCGGCTGAAGAATCTCCCGCGTAGATCACACCGTCTTCCGGGATATATATGAGCACCGCATCGTGACAGTGCGGAGAGTTCACTTCCATCGCCTTTACTTCAAGACCGTTCAGAAGAAGGGTCTTTTCTTTTTCAAACACTTCATCCGGAAGAGATACCCGGATATCCCGATACGAGGCATATTCCGCCCGTACATATTCGTTTTCCTCGTAAAGCCTTCTAAGTCCTTCTTCTCCCTCTTCCTTCATCTTCCGTATGTCTTCATAGGTCTTTTTAGAGGAGAGCACCAGACACTTTGCGGCAGCGATGCCCATAATGTGATCCCAGTGGCTGTGAGTGAGGAGACATCGGGAAGGAAGCGGAAGCCCCTTCGCTTTGAGAAGTTCGATGAATTCCCGGTAATGATCCGGACTGTTTCCGCTATCTACGGCAAATGCCTCTGCACCATTCCGTATATATCCGAAAGAAGGACGGTCTCTTACCGGATCGCTGTCCGTATAGCAGCAGTGTTCACTCAGCTGATGCAGTTCCATATGTTTTCCTCCTAATCATCCAGGATCTCGTGTACGAGTTCATAGTTGCTGAAAGTCCTCATCGTATCCGCAAAGAGTTTCTGATACTCTCTTTCTTCTCCTCTGACGGTCTCTCTCGCTCTCCGGATCTCTTCTCTATCCAGCTTCTCTGCCCCGAGAAATCTCAGCTGAGAGACGGCTTTATCGCTCTTGATGACGACCTGGCGGTACTTCGGACCGATCATCAGCAGTTTCAGTGATTCTTCTCTGTTGAAGATCCCGCTCGTCGTGATACCCAGTACATCGTAGATCGTATCGTTGGCGATCGGTCCTATCAGGACATCATATTCCTTCCAGGCATCGTCTTTCCGCTGACGGTTATCGTAGATATAGCCGAACCACTCCTCATCTCGTTCCATTTCCCTGATTTTAAGGCCGTAGAGAGACAATTCATAAGAATTGATATAAGTGTCCTCTCCTCTTCTTTCTCTTGCCCAGCGTCTTGAAAACTCCTTATCCGGAGACAGATAAAAACCCTGTCCGAAGTCCGCATACTTCCGTCCATGACGGATATCCGGTTCCGGTATCGGAAGAGAACCGGTGTGATAGAGTGTCATCATCTCGTTTCGGATATTCATACTGTCCTCTTTCTATATCTGCGATAAAGATCTTTTTACGGTATATCAGCCATTCCAGGAACATAGGGACAATATCTCCAGGATCTGCGGATAGTGTTCCTGAGGCTTCGACGGATCATTCAGGACAAGAAGGCCCGTCTCTCCGTTCCATAAGTATGAGAAGGAGACATCTTCCTCATAAGTTCCCTGCGAATAATCGATCCCGTTGAGACGGACTGTCTTCTGGCTGAGTCCGGTTCCGCATACTCCGAAGAAGGAGCAGTGCACCAGAGCGATCCAGCTGTCTTCTGCGGACGCTCTCATGCGTATCCCCTGCTGATCCTCACTCTCATAGCGTTCGTATTCCCAGTCCTTTGGAAGACGGAAGAAAAAGCTGTCTTCACCGAAGCTTTCTGTATGGCTCTTCCAGTCGATACCGATATTCTCGACCTGTTCCTCAACGGCAGCGATATTGCCGTTTCCCATATGGATATTATAGGAGCTGAAGGCTGCAGTTTCTTCCTCACCGCGGCGGTTCTGCAGGACGAGCACGGTATCTTCATCCGTCTTCACGTTGAATTCCATTCGTCTCTTCCCTTTTCCTCCGACCGATTTCGGATCCTCGCGGGAGACATGGTATTCACTGGAAATGAGTTCTACTCCTTTCGGCTGATATAAGACCTGCCAGTCAAATCCTGTTCCATCCGATACATCGAGATTCAGGATAAGATCTCTTCCCTCATAGAAGATCTTTTCTTCGGGATCGAATCGCGCTTCCTCCGGTACTTTGTTTTCGTTCTGACAGCCCGCAAGGAAAGGAAGGATGAGGCATACGTTCAGCATCAGGATAAACGTTCTGAATGATCTGCTTTGTTTCATATTGAACACCCCTTTCATCTATCTACTGTCGGAATCAGTACTTATGGTCACATCCATTCTCTCATGATTCATGAGAATGCGCTCAGGATATGCCCCGCATAATAAAAACCGAAGCATATCGCTTCAGTCTTGTCTTTCACTGGCCTCCCGAACAGGAATCGAACCTGTATCTATCCCTTAGGAGGGGACTATTCTATCCATTAGACTATCGGGAGAACATCACTATTCTAACATAATTAAAATAGGACGTGCAGTCCTATTTTAACGAAGGATAAAAATGAAAAAACTTATTATCTGTATGATAATCCCGTTATGTGATAGAATTGTGAAATAATTTCATTTTCTGAAAATATATTTACATTTTTATGCAATATTTTTCATTAATAGTCAAAAAAGAAGGGATCTTCATCCCTTCTTCGCTTTAATACATTCCGCCCTGAGGTGCCGGTACCGCTTTTTCCGGTTCCTTGACATCGGCTACTGCTGCTTCTGTCGTGATCAGCAGACCGGAGATCGATGCGGCATTGAGTACGGCAGATCTCGTGACCTTGCACGGATCGACGATACCCTTCTTGAACATATCGACCCATTCGCCGTTCTTCGCATCAAAGCCGTGGTTGCCTTTCTGCGTCAGCTGTTTCTCAACGATATCCTTACCGTTGTATCCGGCATTCTCGGCGATCTGGTACATCGGTTCGCTCAGAGAATCGAGGACGACACGGATACCCTTGGAGATATCCGGATTCTCGCTCGTAAGCTTGTTGCGGAGTTCCTTATAGATATTTAAGAGACAAGCACCGCCGCCGATGACGATACCTTCTTCAATAGCGGCCTTCGTCGCATTGAGAGCGTCTTCGATACGCAGTTTCTTTTCCTTCATCTCGGATTCTGTCGTAGCGCCGACCTTGATGACAGCGACACCGTTCGTCAGTTTGCCGAGACGTTCATTCAGACGTTTCTTATCATAGTCGAAACGGGCATTGTCGTAGGCAGTCTGGATCGCTGCGATGCGTTCATTGAATTCTTCCTTGGATCCGGATCCTTCGATCAGCGTCGTAGATTCTTTCTCGACGATGACTTTCTTAAAGCTTCCGAGATCAGCCAGCTGAGCATCTTTCAGCGGTGTGCCCAGTTCCTTGGAGAAGAACTTCGCACCGGCCATAACAGCGATATCCTGCAGCTGTTCCTTCTCATTGTCACCGAAGCCCGGAGCCTTGGTAGCCACGACATTGAAGGCACCTCTGAGTTTATTGACGACGATCGTCGATACGACTTCTGCTTCGATATCATCGGCGATGATCAATAAAGGTCTGCCGTTCTGGACGATCTGTTCCAGCAGAGGCAGGATATCCTGGATCGTCGTGATCTTATTATCGGTAACGAGTACCAGCGGATTCTCCATCTCTGCAGACATCTTTTCTCTATTGGATACCATATACGGAGAGATATATCCCTTATCGTAGCGGTAGCCTTCCGTCACTTCGAGAGAAGTATCGAATCCCTTGGATTCATCGACATTGATGACACCCTTCTTGCCTACTTTTTCCATAGCTTCCGAGATGATCTTTCCGACTTCCGCATTGCCGCTGGAAATGGACGCTACAGAAGCGATATCACCGGAAGATACGATCTTATGAGCTTTCTTCAGCAGTTCTTCCGATACTGCCTTAGCAGCCATATCGATACCTTCTCTGAGCAGTACCGGGTTGGAACCCTTCTCGACTGCTTCGATGCCCTTGTGGATCATCGACTGAGCCAGCAGTGTAGCAGTCGTCGTACCGTCGCCGGCTGCATCATTCGTATGGTTTGCGACTTCGCATACGAGTCTCGCACCCATATTCTCAAAGTTTCCGTCGAGGATGATCTCTCTGGCGATCGTGACACCGTCATTGGTGATGAGCGGAGAACCGTATTCCTTATCGAGGACGACGTTTCTTCCCTTCGGACCTAATGTGACTTTGACTGTATTCGCGAGAGTATCTACTCCTCTCAGCAATGCCTCACGGGCATCCTTAGCGTATTTGATCTCTTTTGCCATAATTGCCTCCTACTTTACGATGGCCAGAATATCTTCTGCCTTGATCAGCAGGTATTCTTCATTTTCATCTTTTACTTCTGTACCGGAATATTTCTTATACATGACCTTATCTCCTACCTTGATCGGCATTTCGTAGACATGATCGTTGACTTTTACTTCTTTCGCTCCGGATACTGCGACTACTTCCGCGTAGTCTTCCTTCTCTTCTCTCTGAGAGAGGATGATGCCGGATTTCGTTGTCTGAGATGCTTCGATCTTCTTTAATAAGACGTTGTTATATAATGGCTGAATCATTTATTCTTCCTCCTAACCTCCTCTATTATAGCACTATATAGCACTCTGTCAACTTGAGTGCTAACAGATCATTTTCTCTTTTTTCATGCACACAAAAAAAGAAGAACTCTTTTGGAGTTCTTCTTATGGGACCATGATCAGCATGACGATGAATCCGAATACTGCCAGCATGATATAGCCGGAAGATCTCAGCATCATCATTGCGGTTTCCTCGTTCAGTTCTTTCGCCCGGCACACTTTCAGAAGATCCGTTCCCATGAGCACCGCTGCCGCTGCATCGATGGCATAGAGAATCAGGAACACCGGCAGACCCGCTGTTTTCTTCCAAAGATACAGACACTCCACAATGGCAAACATGAGGAGAGCGCCGTACTTCAGAAGAAGAGTAACGAAGTACCGGTCTTCTATGATCCGTTTCTCTTTAATGGAAAGGACCGTATAGATCAGTGTCGGAAGAAAGACGATGACCGGAAGAAACAATGCCATCATTACTTATACAGGTTGTAGAAAGACTTCTTGCCTAAGTACTTAGCTACCGGACCGAGTTCGTCTTCGATTCGCAGGAGCTGGTTGTATTTAGCGATACGGTCTGTTCTGGACATGGAACCTGTCTTGATCTGGCCGGCATTCGTAGCGACTACGAGGTCAGCGATCGTCGTATCTTCCGTTTCACCGGATCTGTGGGATACAACAGCTGTGTAGCCTGCTTCTTTTGCCATTTCGATAGCGTCCAGAGTCTCTGTCAGCGTACCGATCTGGTTGACTTTGATCAGAACGGAGTTGGCAGCGCCGAGTTCGATACCCTTCTTGATGAATGTCGTATTCGTAACGAAGAGGTCATCACCGACGAGCTGGATCTTGCCGCCGAGTCTCTTAGTCAGTTCTACCCAGCCGTCCCAGTCGTTTTCAGCTAAGCCGTCTTCGAGGGAGATCAGCGGATATTTTTCGACCCACTTCTCATAGAGCTGGATCATATCTTCGGAAGACTTCTGGCCTTCACCGGATCTGTGCAGATCGTATACGAACTTGCCGTCGACTTCTTCGCAGAATTCGGAAGCAGCAGCGTCCATAGCGAAGCATACATCTTCACCCGGCTTGTATCCTGCTTTTTCAACAGCTTCCAGCATTAATGCCAGAGGACCTTCGTTGCCTAATGTCTCTAACGGACCGTTTCCACCCGGAACACAGGAAGGAGCGTAACCGCCTTCGTCACCGACAGCTGTATTGTAGCCGTAACTCTTTAATACTTTCTTCAGGTTGTGGAAGATCTCAGCACCCATACGGATAGCTTCGGAGAAGTTCTTCGCACCTACCGGCATGATCATGTATTCCTGGACATCGGAAGCGGAATCAGCGTGCTTGCCGCCGTTCAGAACGTTCATCATCGGGACCGGCAGAGTCTTGGCGTTAGCACCGCCGATGTACTTGTATAACGGCATTCCGTAGAAGTCTGCAGCAGCTCTTGCACAGGCTAAGGAAACACCTAATGTCGCATTTGCACCGAGGTTGGATTTGAACGGTGTGCCATCGAGATCCAGTAAGGTCTTGTCGATGAGCGTCTGATCCGTTACATCTAAACCAACGAGTTTCGGAGCGATGAGGTCATTGACGTTCGCAACGGCCTTCAGGACACCCTTGCCGAGGAAACGGTCTTTGTCACCGTCTCTGAGCTCTAAAGCTTCTCTTTCACCTGTAGAAGCACCGGAAGGTACCATAGCTCTTCCGAATGCACCGGATTCGGTAACGACTTCTACTTCGACTGTCGGATTGCCGCGGGAATCGATGATCTCACGACCGTAAACATTTACAATATAAGGCATTTTTCTTTTTTCTCCTTTACTTAGTGGCATCAATGATAGCTTTGAAAGAATCTACTTTTAAGGAAGCACCGCCGATGAGGGCACCGTCGATATCTTCGCATTCCATATAGGACTTGATGTTTTCCGGTTTTACGGAACCGCCATACTGGATACGTACGGAAGCAGCTGTAGCTTCATCATAGAGATCCTTGACTGTGTCTCTTACG